>NZ_JBDZDJ010000028.1:0-59304 GCF_040049135.1 Gordonia sp. VNK1
TGGAGAACGGCGCTTTGCTCTGCACAGCCTGTCATGACGATGTCCACCATAACGGATGGGACGTCGTCATGGGAGCCGACCACCACCCGTGGTTGATCCCACCGGAAAGTGTTGACCCACAACTCAGGTGGTTGCGGTCCTATCACCGCAGGACCATGACCTTGGATGGATTGCCGGGTGCGGCATGAGGATTCGAGTTCCAGCCTTACCTTGCGAGGTCTCCTTGCGTTGAGCTCCGTCGAAACGACACGGACTCCGCTAGCGCTCCGTCTGGCTCAACCAGCGGGCAAGGTGGCTCGACCACTGGAGTAAGGGCTCGACCAACGGGCAAAGGGGCTCGGCCAGCGGGGACGCGTCCCCATCGCCGGTTGCGGGGTAGCAACCAGCGACGTGACCCAGCAGCCCTGCCTCACCGATAGATAACAGACCAACCAACCCGCACCCGGCCTGCCGGGACCGCATCGGTACCTTGACAATTCCACAGTGACAACGGCCATGGGGTTCTCGAGCCGACGATGAGCAGCAAAGATGGAGGTGCTGCGGCAATCGGATCCGAACCCCACATTCCTCTCGAACGCCTACCATGGAGCGATGATCATCGAGGCCAGCTGCATCGGTCGCGATGACGAGATCGGCGAGATCCTGCAACGCACCGATGGCCTCACCGATCCGGCGTTTCTGGTGATCACCGGGCCGCCGGGCGTCGGCAAGAGCACCGTGCTCCGTCGCGTCGCCGCACGTGCCGAATCCGAGCATCTCCCCCTACGTGTTCTCGACGACGCCGACGGGATCGACTCCGATTCGATACGCGAACTCGGAACCGATACCGCCGGGAATCCACTGCTTGTCGTGATCGCGGTGACCACCCACACCCCGGCCACGATGGCACTGCTCGCCGATACGATCGCTCTCGACGGGCTGCCCCGTCACGCCATCGCAGAACTCGCCGCATCACGAGGTATCGTCATCCACCCCACGGTGCTCGAACGGCTCGCCGCCCACACGGCCGGCAACGCGCGAGACGTCATCGCCCTGTTCGGAGAGCTACCCGACAATGCGTGGTCGCGCGCAGATCTGACATTGCCTGCCCCACGCCATATCGTCGACGACGTCCGGACCCGGCTGCAGCAGGCGACACCTGCTGCCGGCGAACTCATTCAGGCGATCTGCATCCTGGATGACGGCGATTCCCTGGGAACAGCAATCGAATTGGCGCACATCGACGATGCCATGGCCGCTCTCGACGATGCGCTGAACAGCGGCCTCATTCAGACCACCGCCGCACTGACACCCGCCGACGTCCGCCCCCGGCCGACCAATCCACTCATCCGGACGGCGGTGCTGCAGGTCATGGGCATTCGACGAGTCGGCGAGATGCACAGTCGCGCAGCCGACCTCATCGAGGACCCGGTCCGCAGTCTCGGACACCGGGTGGCGGCAACCCCTGTCCCCGACGCGGAACTCGCCGATCAACTCGACGCCCTTGCCAGAACCCGTGCCGCCGATGGTGAATGGGCAGCGGCGGCCGACCTGTACCGACAGGCCGGCCGCCTCACCTCCGACCGACTGCAGAGTGAACTACGGACCACACTGTCGGTGGACGCGTTGCTCGCTGCCGGCGACTGCGTCGGCGCGGCCGCCCTCGTCCCGACCGTGGAAAGTCTCCGCGAAACCGCGCTGCGCAACGCCACCCTGGCCTACCTCGCGATCCTGCGCGGTCGTTCCGCCGAGGCCGCCCTCCGACTCGAACGTGCCTGGGGCATCGTCAACTTCGAACGCGAACCAGAGGTTGCAGCGCTCATCGCGCAGCGCTACGTCCTGCACAACCTGGTGCGTTGCCGTGGCGACGAGCTCGTCGACTGGGCCGACCGCGCGATCGGGATGGCCGGCGACACCTCGTCGGCGGGTATCGAGGCGGCAGCCATCCGCGGTCTCGGCCAGGCATGGTCGGGTGATCCGGACGCCGCACTCACCTCCTACACCGAACTGGCCGAGCGGGTGCGATTCGGCCCGCAGGCGCAACGCGTCACCATGGGGCGCGGGTGGCTGGAACTGGGCATCGATGAGGTCGGCGGAGCGCGGAGCGACCTCGAAACCGCGGTCTCCATGGCCCAACTCGGCGGTTCCAATCGCATTTCCCTCTGGGCGCTCGGATGGCTCGCCCGAGTCCAACTCCTCACCGGCGACTGGGATTCGGCACTCATCACCGTCGACCAAGGACGCGATCTCGCCCGCAAGGGCGGCATCGAACTCGCCACACCACTGCTCAACTGGACCGCGGCACACATCCACGCGATGCGAGGCGATCGGGAACGCGCCGAATTCCACATCACCGCAGCAACATTGCCCGCCGGTGACTACGAGATCATGCGTATCCCCCTCCTGTTGGCCCGAGCCCACGTCGCCGAGTCCGACGCCGACTACGGCCGGGTGATTCGCATCCTCGAACCGCTTCGGCAGATGGCGCACACGACACCGGCACTGGTGCAGCCCGGCTGGTGGCCATGGGTGGATGTGCTGGCCAACGCCCTGGTCATCGACGGGCAACTCGACGCCGCCGACGCGCTCCTGCACCCATTCGAGGAACTCACCGCGAAACGCAAACACCGGTCCGCGGCCGCTCGAATCGGCTATGCGCGTGGGCGATACCTCGGCGCCACCGGCGACATCCATGCCGCGCGGCGCGCCTTCGACGAGTCGCTCGAACTACTCGACGGACTCCCACTCCGATACGACCTCGCCCGGGTCAACTTCGCCTACGGACAGACGCTACGACGCGCCGGCAAACGGCGCGCCGCCGACACCGTGATGGGCAACGCCCGCGAAATCTTCCAATCCCTGTGCGCCACAACGTATGTCGACAGGTGTGATCGCGAGCTCAAGGCCGGCGGCCTCAGCACCACCCGCAGCGCCACCACCCGAACCGACGCCGACGCGACCGATCTCACCCCGCAGGAGGAGGCGGTCACCGCGCTGGTCGCCCGCGGACTGTCGAACCGGGAGGTGGCCGCCGAACTCTACATCTCCCCGAAGACGGTGCAGTACCACCTCACCCGGATCTACGCCAAGCTCGGACTGCGATCCCGCGCCGAGCTGGCCGCCTCACGGTCCTGACCGCTCAGACCCTCGGCGGTCCGATCAACCACCGGCGCACCGGTTTTCGATTCCACCGTGGCGAAGTCCACACCCGGGGCGAGTTCGACGACGTCGAATCCCGTTCCGGTGACGTCGAACACGCCGAGGTCGGTGATCACACGACTGACCACCGACCGCCCGGTCAGCGGCAACGAGCACTCGGCGACCAGCTTGGGATCACCCTTCTTGCTCACATGCTCCATCAGCACGATCACCTGACCGGCACCGTTGACCAGATCCATCGCGCCGCCGATACCCTTGACCATCGCGCCGGGCACCATCCAGTTCGCCAGGTCGCCACCCGCCGACACCTGCATCCCGCCCAGGACGGCGACGTCGACGTGACCGCCACGGATCATGGAAAAGCTGGTGGCCGAATCGAAGTACGACGCGCCGGGGAGCACCGACACCGTCTGCTTGCCGGCGTTGATGAGGTCCGGATCGACCTGATCGTCGTAAGGGAACGGACCCACACCGAGGATGCCGTTCTCGGCGTGCAGCACGATGTCGGAATCGTCGGGCATGTGATCGGGAATGAGCGTCGGCAGACCGATACCCAGGTTGACGTAGTCGCCGGGCCGCAGTTCGCGCGATGCGCGGGCGGCCATCTCGTTGCGGGTCCAGGTCATGATGTTCTCCTCGAACGTGGTGATGGATCGTGGGTGAATCGGCGGCGCACTCAGACGAGCGCGGCGGCCTCGTCCGGCCGCTGCCGGATGGTGCGGTGCTCGATCCCCTTGTCGGAGGCCTGCTCCGGGGTGAGCTCGACGATCCGCTTGACGAAGATCCCGGGCAGGTGGATCTGATCGGGACCCAGTTCACCGACCTCGACGACCTTCTCCGCCTCGACGATGGTGACCCGTCCCGACATCGCGGCCGGCGGGTTGAAGTTGCGGGCGGCGGCATGGAAACAGCAGTTGCCGGCCTTGTCGACGACGGCGGCACGCACCAACGCGAAGTCGGTGACGATGGACTCCTCGAGCACCATCTCCTGGCCGTGGAAGGTCCGCACCTCCTTGGGCGGCGATGCGAGCGCGACGGAACCGTCGGCGTGATACCGCCACGGCAGCCCACCCTCGGCGACCAGGGTTCCGACTCCGGTCGGCGTGAAGAACGCGCCGATGCCGCTGCCGCCGGCGCGCATCCGCTCGGCGAGCGTGCCCTGCGGGGTGAGTTCGACGGTCACCTCACCGGCGAGGAACTGCCGGCCGAACTCCTTGTTCTCCCCGATGTAGGAGGCGATCACCTTGTCGATTCGCCGGGCCTCCAACAGAAGTCCGAGTCCGGCACCGTCGACGCCGCAGTTGTTGGAGACGATGGTGAGCTCTCCGGCACCCTGCGCGAGCAGTGCGTCGATGAGGAACTTCGGGATACCCGACAATCCGAATCCGCCGACGGCGATGCTTGCGCCGGCGGGGATGTCGGCGACCGCGTCGGCGGCCGATGCGGCTACTTTGTCGAGGCTCATGAGTTCTCCAGGTGTTCGATGAGGGCGGGGGTGATGGTGTCGGGCTGTTCGGCATTGGCCAGGTGGGCGGCGTCGTCGACGACGAGCAGCTTCGCGTCCGGAACGGAATCGGCGATGGCGGCCAGCATCTCCGGCGGGGTGGCCGGGTCGTCGGCACCGGCGATGGCCAGGGTCGCCGCGGTGATGGCGGAGATGTCGGCCCGCTGATCCATCGTGGCGATCGCCTCGCAGCATCCGGCGTAGCCTTCACTCGGTGTTGCGGCGATCATCTCCCGGAAATGATCCAACCGATCCGAGTTCGCGTCGTCGGCAAGGAATCCGGGGCTGAACCAGCGGGTCAGCACGGCGTCGGCCACCGCGCCGGAACCGCCGGCGCGAACGGTGGCGGCGCGGTCGGTCCACCCCGTCGCCGGCGGCAGATACGCTGCGGTGCAAAGCAATCCGATCCGGTTGACCCGGTCCGGGTTGCGTACGGCCAGTCGCATGGCGGTCATCCCGCCGAGCGACAGCCCGACCACGTGAGCGGAGGCGACACCGAGGCGATCGAGCAGGGCGATCACGTCGTCGGCGAGGTCGTCGATCGAGTAGGGTCCGGCCGGCACCGGCGAGGCGCCGTGTCCGCGGGTGTCGTAGCGAACGACCCGAAAGTGCTTCTCCAACTCGGGAAGCTGCGCATCCCACATCCGGTGGTCGGACCCCAGCGAATTCGAGAGCACCACCACGGGGGCGTCGTCGCGACCGCTGACGTAGGCGGCGACCTCGACGGCGCTCATCGGATCACCTCGAATACTGCGGCCAGTCCCTGTCCGCCGCCGATGCACATGGTCTCGAGGACGTGGCGGGCGTCGCGGCGCTGCGCCTCGTAGGCGGCGGTGGCCAGGATGCGGCCGCCGGTGGCGCCGATCGGGTGACCGAGCGAGATGCCGGATCCGTTGGGGTTGAGGCGTTCGTCGGTGGGATCGACCTTCCACTCGGCGAGCACGGCGAGCACCTGTGCGGCGAAGGCCTCGTTGAGTTCGATGAGGTCGATCTCGTCGAGGGTCAGCCCGGCGCGACCCAGGGCGGCGGCGGTGGCGCCGACCGGGCCGATGCCCATCTCCTCGGGTGCGCAGCCGGTGACCGCCCACGACTTGAGTGCGAGAAGTGGTGTCAGACCGGACTTCTCGGCCGCGGATCGAGTGGCGACGACACACATGGCGGCGCCGTCGTTCTGTCCGGACGCATTGCCGGCAGTGACGGTGGACTCGGGGTCGAGCTTCCCCCGGATGGGTCGGAGCTTGGTCATCGATTCGATGCTCGCGTCGGCGCGGGGATGCTCGTCGCGGTCCACGACGGTGTCGGGCTTGCCGCGCCGACCGGGGATGGTGACGGGCACGATCTCGTCGTCGAAACGTCCTGCCTGCTGGGCGGCGACGGCACGCTGATGCGACTGCACCGCGAGTTCATCCTGTTCGGCCCGGCTGATCGAGTACTTCCGACGCAGGTTCTCGGCGGTCTCGATCATGCCACCCGCGATCGGGTGGGAGGTGCCGCCGGCGGTGAGCCGGCCACGGTCGAGGCGATCCATCAGTTCCACCCCGCCCTGGCGCACCCCGGTGCGCAGGCCGAGTGCATAGTGTTCGACGTTCGACATCGATTCGGCACCACCGGCGATGACGAGATCCGCGCCACCCGAGGCGATCTGCGATGCGCCGTTGAGTATGGCCTGCAGACCTGATCCGCAGCGTCGGTCGACCTGCATTCCCGGGACCCCGATGCCGAGGCCGGCGTCGAGGGCGGCGATCCGCCCGATGGCCGGGGCTTCACCGTTCGAGTATCCCTGGCCGAGGATGACGTCGTCGACGTCGCCCTCGCCGAGGCCGGTGCGTCCGACCAGTTCACGCAGCAGGGTGGTGGCAAGGTCGGTGACCGTCAGCGCGGCCAGCGAACCGCCCATGCGACCCACCGGGGTACGCAGCGGCGAACAGATGACGACATCGGTGCCTGAACTCATACCTCGACGTTATGACCCGCATCTCATATTGGGAAGTATCCATTTCGCTTACATTGATATGCTCTGAGTCTCAATAGGCGTATTCTTGCAGCTCATGGAGCTTCGTCACCTGCGCTACTTCCGCGCCGTCGCGGAGGAGCTGCACTTCGGGCGCGCCGCCGCACGGCTGCACATCGCACAACCCCCACTGTCGCAGCAGATCCGCCAACTCGAGGACGAACTCGGGGTGAACCTGCTCATCCGCTCCACCCGACGGGTGGAACTCACCCCGGCCGGCGCGGCCTACCTGCCCCGGGTGGTCGCGATTCTCGAGGCCGTCGACGCGGCCGGCGATCAAGCCCGGCGCGTCGCCGACGGCCTCGAAGGTCACCTGACCATCGGCTGCGTGGGATCGGCGACGTACTCGCTGCTCCCACGTCTCGTCCGTGCACTGCGCGACGAACTCCCCGGCGTCGAGGTCAGCGTGCGCGGCGAGATGTTGGCCCCGGATCTGCTGAGCGCGTTGCGCGATGCACGCATCGACCTCGCGCTGCTCCGCCCGCCGATCACCGAGCCGGACATGGTGATCGAGCCGATCCGCTCCGATCACCTGATCGTCGCACTGCCCGACAGCCACCCGCTCGCCGACCGGGACGCGCTCACCCTCGCCGACCTCACCGACGATGACCTCATCGCACATGCCGGGCATGGCCGGTCGGTGATGAACTCGGTGATCGCAGGGCTCTTCGCCGACGCCGGCATCGTGCCACGCATCCGGCACGAGGTGGCCGAGACCTCCACGCTGGTCACCCTGGTCGCCGCCGGGCTGGGCGTGGCCATCGTGCCGGCACCCACGGCCGCTCTCGACATCGCCGGGGTCCGCTACGCCGACCTCGTCCCGCATGCCGCCATCGATCTGGTGGCAGCCCGGCCGGCCGATGCCGACTCCCCGATCGTCGATCAGGTACTCACGGTGCTGCATCGCATTGCGCCGCAACCAGAGTGAATCGCATCGCCGTTCTCGCACCCGGAAACTCAGTACCCAAGGAACGCATCGGTGTGGACGCGCCAGAACTTCCACCGGGTCGACGGGTCGGCGCGCCGGATGGTCGCCGCGGTGCGGTCGACGAACTGGGGATTGCCCGACAGGAGATAGTGCGCATCGCGCGACGACAACGCCGGACCGACGAGATCGGTCAGACGCCCCGGATCGGTGATCCCCGACGTCAGCTCGACCGCGGGTGAGACCTCCACCCGGGCACTGGCCGCGCGGATGACGGCGAGGTCGTCGTCGTAGACGGACCGTTCGGTAACGCTGACGACGTGGATGACGGTCAGCCACGACAGATCCCGGGCCTCACCCGCGGTCAGACTCCGCAGCATCGCCCGATACGGTGTGATGCCGATACCGGAGGCCAGCAGCACCATCGGGTGGGTGCCGAGCCGGCGTGGAAGTACGAAGTCACCGCCGGTGGCGTCGAGGTGGAGGCGGCCGCCGCCGGCAGTGACCAACTCCGACTTGAACGACGACATCGACGTGGAGGCCACCGTGAAGGCGAACTCGCCAGGGTTCTCTCCCGGCGCCGAGGCGTAGGAGAACACCCGGCGCGTCCGGTGCCACAGTGGCGCCGACCAGCGCGGGGCACTGAGCATCGCCCACTGGCCGGGCCGGAACGCCAACGGCGACGACGCCTGTGCGCGTATCCGGTAGGTGTTCGCTGCGATCGGCTCGACGGTGGTGTCCAAGCGCACCCGCCCGGCGCCACGCTGGGCGAGCAGCCGCACCGCGAAGGCGTACAGGCACCCCACCGCGAGCGCGATCTGCGGTACGAACTCCAGGGTGTAGGAATCGGTGATCTCGAAGGTCTGCTGCCAATTCATCAGCACCGCAACGATGATCGCGTACACCGCACGATGGATGCGGGTGGTCGGCGCGGTGAGCGGCTCGGGCAACATGATCGCGGCGAGGAACAGGGTCGGCGCGGACACGAATACGAACTGCAGATCCTGACCACCCTGCGTCGCCTCCAGTACACCGACGGTGGCCAGCGTCGCCACCAGGAAAACCCCGACGAGCCACCATTCGCGGAGCACGGTCACCAGCACCGCTCCGATGATCACCATCGGCCAGAACAGCGGTTCGGCGGCGATCCACCAGAACGGTGAACTCAGCGGCACCCCACCGAGACTCGCGCCCGCGTAGGCGACGGCGTAGGACACCACGGCCCCGGCGACCGCCGGGTTGATGATCAGTCGCCGTCGCCAGACGAGGACGTACTTGCTGATCGCGGCCGCCGCCGCGGCGATCACCACCGACACCGCGGACGCGGTGTCGGTGACCCCGGGCATCAGGAGGAACAGGATGAGCCCGGTGATCGCCCACGAATCCGCGTTCGGCGGCACGCGTACGATCGCCGCACACAGGTAGGTCACCACCCCGCTGACCACCAGTGAGATCACCAGCGTCGAGGCCAGTTCTGGTGGCGTATAGGCGAAGTCGTCGTCGACGGCTCCGACGACGAATGCCGCGACGGCCAAGGCGAGCAATGCCAGCAGCACCGCACGGTGCATCGTGAGCCATCGGGGCGTCAGGCGGGTCACAGGTAGAGCTCCAATCCGGGAATCCTGGTGTGGTCGACCGTTCCATTGCTGCGAATGGTCACGTGCTTCGGGATGCGGGTGGGGATGTCATTGCGCTCCAACCGGAATCCCGCGATATCGCTGCCCACACTGAGCGTGGCAGCGGCCGGACCGGGGATGGCCGGCTCGCCACAACCCGCCAATCGGCGTGCCGCGGTGAAGAACAGCGCCGTGGCCAGTCCGTCGGCGGTCATCGCATCCGGCGCGTAGACCCAGGTGGCGAGCACATCGTCGGTGGGCCGGGCGGTACGGGGATCGACGATGTGGTGCCAGTCCGCCCACGTCCGCCGATTCGACGCCGAACCACACAGCGCACCACCGGCCAATGCGACCACACCGATCGCCTTGGTCGGGTCGAGGGGATGTTCGAGGGCGATGCGCACCGGTTCGTCGCGCGGCGAGATCACCATGTCGCCGCCGGCGTCGACGATGTAGCGATCGAGGCCGTCGGCGATGATGGCCGCCACCCGGTCCACCGCGAATCCCTTGCCGGCCGCGCCGACATCCACCACAGCGGGAGTTCGAACGTCGAGATATGTTCCATCCCAACCGATCACGTCATCCCAATCCGGAGCCGCGGCCATCGCCGCCGCCGGGGTGAGGGAGTACTGCGCGTCGTATCCGGCGTCGTCGAGGATCTGCCGGACCAGCGGGGTCACCGAGCCCTCGGTGACCGTGTAGAGCTCGCGGTAGAAGTCCAGCAGCGCCCGGTCCTCGGCGGCGACGGTGTATCGGCCGGATGTGCGCGCCATCTCGGCAACGGTGGAGTCGGCGCGGAACCGTGACCAGTACCGGTCGATGCGGTCGAGTTCGGCGACGACGAGGTCGCGGCGGTGGGCGTCGAGGGGAACATCGGTGGTGATCTCCCACCGGGTTCCGAGCGCCTCGAACGCCCACTCGCACTCAGCCGGCGGCTTGGGTCTTGATCTGGGCGATGGCATCGTTGAAGCCACCCGAGGTGAGCGACGATCCGGAAACCTTGCTGACGTCGAGGTCGTCGATGTTCTTGCCGACCACCTCGGCGTCGATCCCGCTGGCGAACTTCTGCTGGAATTCCGCGGAGGTACCCCGGGTCTGACTGCGATCGAGCTCGACGGCGGTGATCGTGGAATCGTCGAGGGTGACCGTCACGCCGATCTGCTGCTCACCACCGGGAGTGGTGTAGTGACCGGTGGCGGTGTAGGTGCCGTTGCGATACTCCCCCGTTGTGGCGCCCGGGTCCGATGCGGTGCCCGATGCGCCCGCCGCCTCCGAGGCCGCCGCGCCGGTGGTGGTGGTGTCGGAGGCGGAGCTGTCGTCACTGCCGCAGGCGGCCGTCGCCAGTCCGACGGCGGCGACCGCGGCCACCACGCCCGCCGCGCGGGTCATGGTGAGGATCTCATCTTTGCGGACCATGGTCCGGATTGCTGGGGTCATGGCTCCCCATTCTGGAGAAAACGGACCCGCTTCGCCTCCCCCGAGGAGATATTTTTAGCTGGTCCTAAGAAAGCTCGCAGCAATCTCCCCGGCCCGGCCTCACCGTCCGGCCGCCTCCACCCGCGCGGCGATGGCGTTGACGAAGACCGACCTGATGTCGTCCGCGGTGGTCGCCACATAGGTGGTACCCCCGGTGGCGTCGGCGATCTGCTTGAGCGCGTCGGTGTCGGCGTCGTCGCTGATGGCGATGGTCAGGATCAGCACCGGCCGGGCCGGGTCCTCGAGCTCCTTGAGCTGCGAGAGCAAGTCGTCGAGGCTGATGCTGTCGCGGTCGTCGTTCTGTCCGTCGGTCATGATGATGACGCTGTTGGAGTAGTTCGGGTCGTAGGTGTCCTGGACCTGCTTGAACGCGGCGAGCGTGGTGTCGTACAGGCCGGTGCCGCCGCCGAGGTTGTCCGGCGCCAGACCCGCCTTCACCGCGGCGGCGAGCACGTCACGGTGCGTGCGTCCGTTGTCGGCGGGGGCGTCGAGCCGCTTGATGGCCGCGAGCTGTTCCCAGTCCTGGCCGTCGGGTCCACGGTCGACCGAGAACGCCCACCCACCGATCATGGCGTTGTTCGGGAAGAGGGTGAGTCCGGTCAGCGACGCCTCGGTGAGCAACTCGGCTCGCGTCGAGGAACCGGATCCGGCCGATTCCTCCATCGAGCCGGACACGTCCTGGACGACGAGTGTCCGGATCGGCACGCCGAGCACCTGCCATTGCCGCAGCGCCTTGTCGACGGCGGCCGGGTCACGCAGCGTCAGCACAGTCACCGGCTGACCGGTGCCGTACGGGTGTTCCCCGGGCGCAGCCCGCCCGCCCGGCTCACGGAAACCGGCCTGAGCCAACGGTTCCCCGGCGTTTCCGGCGATCGCCGACGCCAACTCCTTGCCCGCGGCGTCGGCCGCGGCACCGCGCGCGGTGGGGGCGGTGTTGACCAGCGGGTAGTCGAGGAGGACGGTGCCGTCGGCCGGGATCGCGAACTTCAGGTCCGACCCCTGATGCGTCCGCATGAACAGAATGTACTGCTGTTCGGTGGTCACCACCGGCACGTCGGAGGTGTTCGCGAGGTTCAGTCGCATACCCTCGCTGTCGTTGACCGTGCGAAAATTGTTCTGCTGCACCGCCAATGTGGTCATGGCGTTGACCAGTTCCGGTTGGGTCAGCTTGCCGGCATCCACTTCGGCGAGGGCCCCGACGATCGGCGCGTCACCCGTGCTGGTGACGATCGGGCTGCCGGTGCGCAGATCCGGCAGCGTCATCACCTGCTGCCAGCCGGTCAGTTCCGGGAGTTTCTTGCCGACGACGACCGTCGGGGTGGACACCAGCGACTCGGAAGTCAGGTTCAGATCCTGGCGCACCTGCGTGGACACCCGGCGGGCCTGGGTCTGCGAATCCGGCACCCACAGGTCGGGGCGTTGATCGCCACTGGTCAGCACGCCCGGGGCGTCGGCACCGGACACCGCGTTAACGGTGTAGTCGTAGCAGCCCTGCGCCGAGACCGTGGCGGCGGCTTCCCGCAGCGAGGCGGCGATCGTCGGATCCGCGGCGACCGTGACACGTTGCCGGTCATCGCATTCCGACGAGCCGACGGTGCGCCAGATGATCACACCCGCCACCAGCGCCGCGATCACCACGAGCGCACCCAGCCCCCACAGCCATGCGCCCCGATGGGAGGACTTCACCTCACGATGGTCGAAGCCGAACGAGTCGCCCGGCTTCGCCGCAGGGGTCGGCCCGGTGACGGGAGGCGGATCGACCCGCCGGCGAGGACCGGTCGAGTTCTCACCCGAATCGGAGTCAGCGGATTCCGAACTGTGCCGGCCCATACGTCATATCCCCCTGAGGATGTGGAAATCGCCCGCTGAGTGTAGCGGGACGCTCAGGCGAACACCTCGCGGAATCGGTCCAGTGACTTGTGCAGATCACCGGACACCGCCATCGCGGTGGCCTTGCCTATCGGGCCCAGCAACGGCAGCCCACCGAGTTCGACGGTGAAGGTGATGGTCGACCCCGTCGCAGTCGAGGCGATCGCGAGGTCGAGGGTGGACTTCACCCCGCCCTTGCCGGAACCCTTGAGCCGCACCTCCTTGCCCTCGACGAACCGGTCGACCACCCAGTCGAAACGCACCCGGGTGCCCTTGACCTTGACGACGGAGGTCACCGTGGTGCCCTTGCGCAGTTCGTGCGGGGCGGGCAGGGCGCTGCGCCAGCCGTCGTGCAGGATCAGCCACTCGTCGAACCGGGACAGATCCGACGCGGCGATCCAGGTATCCTCCGGTGACAGCTCGACCTCGATGGAGTCACTCGTTTTGGCCATGGTGCGCAAGCCTACTGGAGAGTCAGTCGGAGGCGATCACGTGCACCCGGACGTCCTCACCACGGCGTCGGTCGACCTCGTCGCGGTGTCCTTGCTGGATGCGCTGCTGATCGGTCACGGCGTCACCGTCCGGATCACCGAGGTCGAGGCGTATGCGGGACCACGGGATCCGGCGTCGCACGCATTCGTGCGGACTCCCCGATCGGAGATCATGTACGGGCCGGCCGGACGGCTGTATGTCTACCGCATCCACGGTCATCACTGCGCGAATGTGGTGACCGGCCCCGACGGTGAGGCGTCGGCCGTGCTCGTGCGCGCGGGCGAGGTGATCGCCGGGATCGACGTGGCGCGGAAACGTCGGGGCGCCCTCGCCGACGCCGCCCTGGCCCGCGGGCCGGGCAATCTGGCCCGCGCACTGGGTATCACCGCCGCCGATCTCGGTACCGATCTGGGTGGCCCGGAGCCGGTCGCACTGCGGTTACCCGTGCAGCCGATCTCCGCGGCGCGGTTGCACAGCGGGCCTCGTGTGGGGGTCCGCCGTGCCGCCGATGTCGCGTGGCGATTCTGGATCGGCGACGATCCGACGGTGTCGGCCTATCGCCGGCACCCGCAGGCGCAGTGAGGCTACTTCGGCTGCTCGCCCGAGGGGCCCGGATCGGCCGGCTTGGGCTCGGCGGGCGCCGGTGTATCGGCGCCGACGGCCTTGCGCGCGGCGTCCTGTGCCTTGTCGACCTGCGACGCGTACTTTCCGCCGGTCGCCTTGTCGACGGCGTCGCCACCCTTGTCGATCAGGCTCGGGTTTCCCTTGAGTGCGGCCTTCGCCTTGTCCACCAGTCCCTTGAGATCCATCAGATCACTCCTTGATCGTCGAGTCGTGCACGGCGGCCACCGAGTGTAGGTCGTGATGGTGTGCGCCGCCATCGGAAACAATGATTCGGGGCATGACCCGCGACACGATCTCCACGCAGACGATGCCGATCGCCGCGGCGACGAACGCCACACTGTTCATCTGCCAGTTCGAGGAGTCGAGTTTGAACATGGTCTGGGTCCACGGCCAGGCGAAGATGATCACGTAGGCGCCCACCGATACCGCCAGCAGCACCAGCTTCCACCAGGTGTAGGGACGCGCGACGACGGCCAGCACGTAGAGCGCGACCGCGATGAGGCAGATCAACGTCGCGGTGGCGGCCTGGGTCTGCGCCGGCGGGAGATCGACGCCGTCACCGCCCAGCGCCACTCCCTTACCGCCGGGATTGACGATCACGTAGGTGATGAAGGCACACAGCCCGACGATGATGCCGTTCGGAACCGCTTGCCGCAGAACACGTTTGACGAAACCGGTGCGGGCCCGCTCGTTGTTGGGGGCGAGCGAGAGGATGAACGCGGGGATGCCGATGGTGAACCACGCCGAGATGGTGACGTGGATGGGCTGGAACGGGTAGCTGAGCGAGTCGAAGCCGAAGATCTTGCCGGCCAGTCCGGCGACGCCGACGAACAAGGCGAGCAGCACCGCGTACACCGTCTTGGTGAGGAACAGGTTGGAGACCCGCTCGATGTTGCCGATCACCCGGCGACCCTCACCGACCACATAGGGCAGGGTGGCGAACTTGTTGTCCAGCAACACGATCTGTGCCACCGACCGGGCCGCCGAACTGCCCGATCCCATCGCCACCCCGATGTCGGCGTCCTTGAGCGCGAGGACGTCGTTGACGCCGTCACCGGTCATCGCCACGGTGTCGTCGCGCGACTGCAGCGCGGCCACCATCGCCCGCTTCTGGTCGGGGCGCACCCGCCCGAAGATCACCCCGTTCTCGACGACGTCGGCGAGGTCGTCGATGTCGGTGGGCAGGGTCCGGGCGTCGACGGCGGCGTCCGGTGATCCGAGGCCGAGGGACTGCGCGACGGCGCCCACCGAACGGGCATTGTCGCCGGAGATGACCTTGACGTCGACGTGCTGGGAGGCGAAGTAGTCGAGGGTGGCGCGGGCGTCGTCGCGCACCCGCTGTTCGAGGACCACCAGCGCCGTGGGGACCAGGGTGCCCGGGACGTTCGCGCCGTCGGCGGGGGTGGTGTCGACGGGGACGTCGGTGTGGCCGAGCAGCAGCACCCGCAGTCCCGACTCACCGATCTCGGAGGCCTGCCGGGCCGGGGCACTGTCGGGATCGAGCAGTACATCGGGGGCACCGAGAATCCAGTTGCCCCGATCGGCGCCGGTGGCGTCGACGAACGACATCCCGCTCCACTTCTTGGCGGAGGTGAACGGTTCGATCGCACTCAGCTGCCAGTCGGGTGCACTCGGGTAGGCCTCGGCGAGCGCCGCCACGCTGGCGTTGGGGCTGCGGTCGGTGGCGGCCAGCGCCGCGAGCACCTGCTCGGCGCGGGAGGTGTCCCAGCCCGAGCCGGCGTCGGCGGCGGTGTCATCCGGCAGGCCCCGTACCTCCGACAGCCGCATCCCGTTCTCGGTGAGGGTGCCGGTCTTGTCCGCGCAGACCACGTTGACGCGGGCGAGCCCTTCGATCGCGGGCAGTTCGTTGACCAGGCATTGGCGTCGGCCCAGTCGCACCACGCCGACCGCGAAGGCGATCGAGGTCATCAGCACCAGCCCCTCGGGCACCATCGGGACGAGCGCGGCGACCATGCCCAGAAGCGAGGCGCGCCATCCGTTCTGGCTGATGAACACCTGGTTGATGATGGTCAGGATGCCGGCCGGGATCAGCAGCCAGGTGATCACCTTGAGGATCTGGTCGATGCCGGAGCGCAGTTCGGAGGACACCAGGGTGAACTTCGACGCCTCGGCGGCGAGTTGCGAGGCATACGCGTCGGCGCCCACCTTGGTGGCCCGGTAGGCACCGGACCCGGAGACGACGAAACTGCCGGAGAGGATCTTGTCGCCGGGCGATTTGTCGATCGCGTCGGCCTCACCTGTGAGCAGGGATTCGTCGACATCGAGGGCGAGGGATTCGACGACCTCACCGTCGACGACGATCTGATCACCCGCGCCGACCTCGATGATGTCGTCGAGCACCACCTCACCGGGGACGAGTTCGGCGACGACCCCGTCGCGGCGCACCTTCGGGTGGGTCTGCCCGACGATGGCGAGACGATCGAGGGTGCGTTTGGCGCGGATCTCCTGGATGATGCCGATTCCGCTGTTGGCGACGATGAGCAGCCCGAACAGTCCGTTGATGAACGAGCCGGTGGCCGCGACGAGGGCGAACAGCACCCCGAGGATCGCGTTGATGCGGGTGAACACGTTGGCGCGGACGATGTCGCCGACGCTGCGGCCGGATCGGTCCGGCATGGTGTTGACCTGACCGGCCGCGACGCGCTGGGCGACCTCGTCGGCGGACAGCCCACCGATGTGCGCCCGGTCGCCGGGCGCGGTTTTCGTCAGCTTCACGCGGAGCGCTCCCACCACTGCGGGTCGGTGAGCCCGGTGCCCTGGCGGTGGGTCAGATCGATCGAGCCACCCGGCTGCGGCACCATCACCGTCGTCGCGTTGCGGCCGGCGGCGGGCAGCAGCCGCACGATCGGGTCGGCCCACGCATGCCGGGCCAGCGAGAAGGTTCCCCAGTGGATCGGCAACATCACCGCGTCGGTGCCGGCGGACCCGGACACCATCCGGTGGATGGCGACGGCCTCCTCGGGGTCGACGTGCACGTCCGGCCACAGCGGATCGTAGGCGCCGACGGCGATCAGGGTGAGATCGAAGGGACCGAGCCGGTCGCCGAGGTCGGCGAACCGCTCGGTGTAGCCGGTGTCGCCAGAGAAGAAGACGCGGTGGGTGGGTCCGACGATCGCCCAACTCGCCCATTGGGTGAGGTCGCGGGTGAACATGCGTCCGGAGAAATGCCGGGCCGGTCCGCAGACGAAACGCACGGTGGTTCCGGTGCGGCCGGTCAGCGTGACGGCGCCCCACAGATCGGCCTGCCGGATGCGGCCGTGGGAGATGCCCCAGGCGTGCAGGTGCGCTGCCACCCCGAGCGGCGCGACGAACACCGCGTCGGGCTGCGCGGCGGCGATCCCGACGACGGTGGCCATGTCGAGATGGTCGTAGTGGTCGTGACTGATCAGGACGACGTCGAGCGCGGGCAGATCCGCCACGGTGACCGGGGACGGATGCATGCGGGCCGGACCGACCGTCTGACTCGGCGAGCACCGCTTGGAGAACACCGGGTCGGTGAGGACGCGCATGCCGTCGACCTCGACGAGGACCGAGGCGTGTCCGAGCCAGGTGGCGGCCAACGCCCGCGGGTCGTCGGCGAACACCGGTCGCTCGACCCGGATCCCGGCTCCGGGGCGACCCGGGCGGCGGGCCATGTCGACCATCGTCTTCCAGTCCGGGGCCACGCCCGCGGTAGGCGGCTCGAGGTTGGTGAAGGCGACCCCGTTGAAGTTGGGTGAGGCGACCACGAGGGGCCGGATGCTGTCGGGATCGGCGCCGATGGCGCGGGCCGAGGCGAGCCCGGCCGACGCGAGCCCGCCGACGGCGGCACCGACCGCGCGGACACCGAGGGCACCCGCGGAACTCATCGCTCGTCCGAGCGCGTCCGCCGGAGTCCATTCGATGGGCGTCGTCACGAGAACTAGCGTAGGACATCTCCTCGCGTCGTCCCCTCATGACGACACACCGACGCGCCCCAGGCTTCCGCTTGCTAATATTCTCGCCTGCACTCACCGACGATCCCGCCGGTGCGCATGCGAGCAAGGAAGCGAACACCACGTTGGCACGGATGTCGGTGACCGAGCGCCGCGCAGCGCTCGTCGAGGCCGCCTATCGGGTGATCGCCGACCACGGCGTCGAGGGTGCGACGACCCGCCGGATCTGCGCCCACGCCGACATGCCGTTGGCGAGTTTCCACTACGCCTTCGAGTCGCGCACCGCGCTGCTGTGCGCGGTGATGGAGACCGCCGTCCCCACCGACATCGGCCAGATGTTGCGGATCATCCAGGCCACCGGTGACGTCGGCAGCGGGTCGACGCTCGCGTTGATGGAAACCACCATGCGCACCCAGCTCGACGCGTTCTACTCGATGCTCAAGGCCGATCCGGGTCGCCTGCAGGCGACCATCTCGCTGGGGATCTACGCGCACAATCACCCCGAACTGCAACGCGACGGCAAACGGATGTACGAAACCCTGTACGCGGTCGCCGCCGAGGGACTCGCCCATTCCGCGCGGCAGGCGGGAATCCGCTGGTCCCATCCCACCAGTGAGATCGCGCCGGTGATGGTCGGGTCGCTCATCTCGATCACCCTGATCTACCTGAGCACGGCCGACGACGCCGTCGTCGGCACCCTGATGGACTACCTGGTGCGACAGACCATGGCCTATGCCGTCGCCGACTGAGATGGGTCCGGAGCGGCCCGGGTTGTGGCGGCGTGATCCGGCCGCCTACTGGGAGGGTTTCTCCGACGCCGTCGACGCCGCCGGCCTCGACAGCCCGGTGATCGCGGTCGACGTCGCGGCCCTCGAACACAATGTGGCCGATCTGCTGCGCCGCGCCGGTGGCGTCCCGATCCGGTTGGCGAGCAAGTCGCTGCGGGTCCGGTCGGTCATCGCCGACATCGTCGGTCGCCCCGGATTCGCCGGCGTCCTCGCCTACGACATCGACGAAGCACGGTGGCTGGCAACCGAATCCGGAATCGATGACGTCCTGATGGGATATCCGACGCTGCGCCGCGGAGCCCTCGCGGAGTTTCTCGCCGATGACGTCGCCACCACCCGGGTCACCGTCCTGGTCGACTCGGTGTCACACCTCGACGCGATCGACGCCGTCGCCGCACCCGGCACCCGGCCGTCGGTGCGGGTGGCCGTCGACCTCGACGCCTCGCTGCGGCTGGGCCGGCGCATCCACATCGGGGTGCGCCGCTCCCCTGTTCACGACCTCGACGAGGCACTGGCCCTCGGCCGTCACATCGCCGAGCGGCCCGGCTTCGATCTGGTCGGGGTGATGTCGTACGAGGCGCAGGTCGCCGGTGTCGGCAATGCGGTCGACGGCAAACCCCTCACCAATCGGATCGTCCAGGCGATGCAGCGGGCGTCGATGGCCGAGATCCGGCGTCGCCGTGGCCGGGTCGTCGCCGCGCTGCGCGACGTCGCCGACCTGGCGATCATCAATGCCGGCGGCACCGGATCGTTGGAGGCCACCGCACGCGATCAGTCGATCACCGACATCGCCGCCGGCAGTGGGGTGTTCGGCGGGCATCTGTTCGACACCTACCGGCATTTTCATCCGGCGCCGGCGATGACCTTCGGCCTCGACGTCGTGCGGGTCCCCGCCCCGGGCTTCGTGACGTGCGCCGGGGGTGGCTGGATCGCGTCGGGCCCGCCCGGTCCGGATCGTCTGCCCCGGCCGGTGTGGCCCCCCGGGCTGGAGTACGTGGGCACCGAGGCGGCCGGCGAGGTGCAGACCCCGCTGCACGGGCCAGGCACCTCGGCGCTGACCATCGGTGATCGGGTCTGGTTCCGGCACACCAAGTCCGGCGAGATCTGCGAACGATCGGCCCGCGTCGCGATGATCACCCGAGACGCATCGGGCACCGCCACCGTCGACGCCGTGGTCCCCACCTACCGCGGAGAAGGGAAGTGTTTTCTGTGACGAGGTCGGATACGCGCGGGTCTGCACACGCTCCCGCCACCTGGCGCAACGGGGGCGGCACCGTGGAGTGCGTGCCGTCGTCGGTGCAGCGACCGACCGGCGTCGAGGAGGTCGCCGCCCTCGTCGCCCGCGCCGCCGATGAGGGTTCGACGGTGAAAGCCGTTGGCGCCGGGCACAGTTTCTCGCCGGTGGCGCTCGCCCCCGGGATGCAGCTGGACATGTCGGGGATGCGTGGGCTCGTCGCCGTCGACGCCGAGACCCGCCGGGTGACCCTGCGGGCCGGAACACATCTGCACGAGCTCCACGGGCTCCTCGCCGATCGCGGACTGGCGATGACCAACCTCGGCGACGTGGACCGCCAGACCATATCCGGGGCGACCTCCACCGGTACCCACGGAACGGGCGGCCGCTTCGGCGGCATCAGCACTCAGATCACCTCCGCCACACTGGTTTCCGGAACCGGTGAGGTGATCACGGTCGATGCCGGCGATCCCGATCTGGGCGCCGTCGCCCTCGGCCTGGGCGCGCTGGGCATCGTCGTCGAACTCACCCTGCAGTGCGTCCCCGCCTTCTCCATCCGCGCGCAGGAATATCCCCTCGATGTCGACGACGCGATCGACGGTTTCCTCGATCGCGTCGCCTCCCAGGATCATCACGAGTTCTACTGGTTTCCGCACACCCGCTGCACGCTGGCCAAGAGCAACACCCGACTCGACGGTCGGGTCGAACGATCCGGCGCCGGGTCGGTGCGCCGGTACATCGACGACGAACTGTTGTCCAATGGGGCATTTCGGGTGATGTGCGCGATGGGTGCGCGGGTGCCCGCGGTGGTACCGACCCTGAGCCAGGTGTCCGGTCGGGTGCTGTCGGCGCGCACCTTCACCGACCGGAGCGACAAGGTGTTCATCTCCTCACGCACCGTCCGGTTCCGCGAGATGGAGTACGCCCTGCCTCTCGAGGCGGTCCCGGAAGCGCTGCGGGAGGTGCGGACGATGATCGAGCGCACCGGATATCGGGTCAGCTTCCCCATCGAGGTGCGCGCGGCCGCCGCCGATGACCTGATGCTGTCCACGGCGTCGGGTCGGGCGAGCGGCTACATCGCGGTGCACCGCTATCACGGCGACGACGCCGCCGACTCCGCGGCGTACTTCGCCGACGTCGAGGCCATCATGGTCGCCCACGGCGGCCGACCGCACTGGGGCAAGATGCATATCCGCGACGCGGAGTACCTGCGGTCGGTGTATCCGCGATTCGATGAATTCATCGCTGTGCGAGAGCGATTCGATCCGCATCGGGTGTTCGCCAATCCGTATCTCGAGCGGGTTCTGGGCGGCTGACTGGCGGGTCCCACCGGAGGCGCCCACACTGGGGGGATGCGTGATGTCCTGACCCCGTTGATCGAGCGCCTCGAGCACTCGCCGGTCGCGCTGGCACGGGTGGTGGCGACCACCGGTTCGGCGCCCCGCCTGGCCGGCACGGCCATGGTCGTCACCGCCGAGGGCGAGGTCATCGGATCGCTGTCGGGAGGGTGTGTGGAATCCGCGGTCATCGAATCGGCGGCGGACGTGCTGAGCACCGGATGTGCGGTCGTCGAACGATTCGGATACGCCGACCCCGACGGCATCGCCGTCGGCCTGACCTGCGGTGGTGAGGTCGAGGTGTTCATCGAACGACTCGATGGTGATCGCCTCGACGACCTGCGCCGGATCCGTGCCGCCGCCGACGCCGGGACCCCACTGGCCTGGGCCACCACCCTGACCGCCACGCCCCGTTGGCATCTGGCGTCTCGCCCGGGACAGGGCCCATGGCTGCGCCTGGATCGCGACGTCGACGACCTGTTGGCCACCGGGCGCAGCGGCATCATCGGCGTCGACGACTGCGATGACCCGGGCCAGGCCGGTTCCCGGCCACGCACCTTCGTGCAGACCTTCGCTCCGCCGGCGCGGCTGATCCTGGTGGGCGCCAACGATTTCGTCCGTGCACTCAGTGCGTTGGGTGCCGATCTCGGCTACCGCGTGACGGTCGTCGACGCGCGCGCCGTCTTCGCCACCGCCGCACGGTTTCCCGCGGCCCACGAGGTGGTGATCGAGTGGCCGGACCGGTATCTGTCGGCTCAGATCGCCGACGGCGGCGTCGATGAGAGCACCGTCGTGTGCGTGATGACCCACGAGGCGAAGTTCGACGTTCCCACGCTGCGCGTGGCGCTGGGTTCGACCATCGGGTTCGTCGGTGCGCTCGGCTCCCGCCGCACCGTCGCCGACCGCACCACCCGCCTGCGGCAGGCGGGTGTGACGGCAGAACAGTTGGGACGCTTACGGTCCCCACTCGGACTCGACCTCGGCGGGCACACGCCCACCGAGGTCGCCGTCTCGATCGCCGCGCAACTCATCGCCGCACGGCATGACGCCTCAGGCGTCGCTCTTGTCCGCCGTCGTGGACCCATCCACCGACGATGAATCGGTGTCGACGGGGATGTCGGAGGTCATCGTCGACGAATCCTGGGCCGGCAGAACGTGTTTGCCGCTCTTGTCGCACGACAGTGCCAGCGAGGAGATGTACTGCTTCTCCCCGTTCGGCCCCGGAACCGCGGATGCGATCATGTCGGGACGCTCGAATTCGATTCCGGTGACGCAGCACAGGAGTCGCTCGTCGGTCGGGTTGCCGTGCTCGTCATACATCGGGATGTCGATGCCGTCGTCGGTGCGGCGCAGGTAGTACTTGCCCTTGGTGGCCACCGCCAGGATCGGCGGGAGCACCAGCGCGAGGATCAACGCGACCAGCGGTGAGTACGGCTGGATGCTGTCACCGAAGGCGTGGAAGTACACCAGGATCGACGCTCCGGCCGCCACGATGACCGACACGAAACCGACCGGGTTGATGTTGTAGAGCATGCCGCGGCGGAACTCCGGCTCCTTCGGCGAGATCTTCAGCAGGTACTTGTTGATGGCGATGTCGGAGGCGACGGCCACGATCCAGGCGATACCGCAGTTGGCGTAGAAGTTCAGCAGCTCGTTGAGGAAGCTGAACATGTCGGCCTCCATCAGCACGATCGCGATGGCGACGTTGAAGATCAGGAAGACCAGGCGGCCCGGGTAGGTCTTGGTGACACGGGTGAAGCTGTTGGTCCAGGCCAGCGAGCCGGAGTAGGCGTTGGTCACGTTGATCTTGACCTGACTGATGACCACCAGGATGACGGCCAGGGTCAGTGCCAGCCAGTAGGGCATGAAGTCGTCGTAGATCGCCAGGAACTGATGCACCGGCTCGTTGGCGACGCCGGCCTGCTCGGCGAAATGCATGATGATGTAGACGGCCAGGAACAGACCCACGACCTGCTTGATGGCACCGAAGAACACCCAACCCGGGCCGGCGGTCAGCACCGCGGTCCACCACTTGCGCTTGTTCTCCGGGGTCTTCGGCGGCATGAATCGCAGGTAGTCGATCTGCTCGGCGATCTGCGCGATCAGCGACAGACACACACCGGCGGCCAGCATGGTGCCGGCGAACGAGACACCGTGTCCGGCTTGATTGTTCGCATCGGTACCACCGCTGAAGGCCAGGAACTGCCCGATGGCCTCGGGGTGGCTGATCACCAGGTACAGGAACGGCGCGACCATCATGATCAGCCACAGTGGGGTGGTCCACACCTGCAGCTTGGCCAGGGTGTTCATGCCGTAGATGACCAGCGGGATGATCAGCACCGAGGAGGCGAGATAGCCCAGCCACAACGGGATGTGCAGGCCGAGCTTGAGGCCCTGGGCCATGATCGAACCCTCGAGCGCGAAGAAGATGAACGTGAACGACGCGAAGATCACGTTGGTCAGGACCGAACCGTAGTAGCCGAAGCCGCTGCCGCGCGTGATCAGGTCGAGATCGATGTTGTAGCGCGCGGCGTAGTAGGCCAGCGGATAGCCGGTGAGCACGATCACCACGGCGAAGAACAGGATGCCCCACAACGCATTTCCGGTGCCGTTGGCGATACCGATGTTGGCGCCGATGGCGAAGTCGGCGAGGTAGGCGATGCCGCCGAGTGCGGAGATCGCGACCACGCCCGGACCCCACTTGCGGTAGCTGCGGGGCGCGAAACGCAGCGTGTAGTCCTCGAGGGACTCGCGAGCGGCCGCGGCGGCGGCACCGGTGGCGATGATGCCGTGCTCGGCATTCTCGATCTCACCGATCTCGGCGGTGAACTCCTCGACGCCGTGGTGATGGTGGGGTTCTGGGGACACACTGACTCCTTGGTGGACGGACTCCCAATCGGACATGGATTCCGCCAACGTAGGGTGGCCGTGTTTCTCCCAGCGATCACTCAGGTATCGGTCACGTTACACGCGCCCGGTCGTGGGGAAACCCGAATACCTCTGTGTCCGAATTACTTTCCGGTGAAGATCGGCTTGCGCTTCTCGGATCGGGCCGCGCGCCCCTCGGCCATGTCGGCACTGTTCCAGGCCCGTAGCATCGCCTCGTGGCGTTCGGCGGGTGCGGCCGCACGCGCACCGTCGCCGTTGAGCACGAGCTTGTAGTGCTGCAGCGTCAGTGGCGCGAGTTCGGCGATCATCGCCGCCCAGTGCTGCGCGTCGGTGAGATCACCGATGCGGTTGGCGAATCCGAGGGCGTGGGCGCGGTCGGCTGAGAGCGGATCGCAGCCGATCAGCATCCCGCCCGCCTGCCCGGCACCGACCAGCGACACCAGTCGACGGATGGTCCACTCGTCCACCGCCACACCGATTTTCGCCGCCGGGATCCCGGCGATGGCGTCCGGCGCCATCACCCGAAGGTCGGCGGCCATCGCCAGCTGCAGCCCCCCGCCGAGGGCGGGCCCGTTGACCGCGGCGATGACCGGCACCGGCGTCGATTCGATCTTCTGCAGGGTGGCCACCAGATGATCGAGGAAGCCCGGATCGTAGACCGGGCCCGAGAGGTCCGCGCCGGCGGAGAACACACTGCCACGACCGGTGAGCACGATGGCGCGGGCTCCGGAGTCCACCGCCGCCTCGAACGCCGAGGCGAGCGCATCGAGAAGGTCGTCGTTGAGCGCGTTGCGCTTGTCGGGCCGATCGAGCTCGATGGTGGTCACCGCACCGTCTGCACTGGTTGCAATCATGACCCCAGAGCCTACCCAACCGAGACCCGACAGCCGCCTGCTACGACTGCCACCACACCGGCTTGTTCGAGAGACCGGCAAAGCCGCCGTAGCGGAACGCGACCCCCGTCGGTTCGACGCCCTCGTGGCCCGGCTTGCCGATGAAACCGATGCACGCATCCGGATAGGTTTTCCCGACCTCGAGCCGGCCGAGATCCGAGGACGCCTCATCGTCGATCGCGACATCGCACACATTGTTCGACACCACCGCCGAATTGGCGAGACCGCCGTCGTCACCTACCGGGTACAGATGCGGAACAATGACGACCCCGTCGCCGGGCCCGTCGTCACCGGACCCCAAGAAAGTCACGTCGTAGACGAAACAGACAATCTTGGTGGCCTGGCGGGCGACATCGTCACCGGAGCTCACCAAGGACGGGTCCACCACCTTCGGACGGCGCGTGACGATTGCCCAGTACGTGGTGGGTCCGGTCTTGTTGAACAGTTCTGATGCGACCTGCTTTGTGGCGACGTGAGCCGTCTCGCCCAACGTGAGCGTTGCTCCCGGTGGCGTGAGCGCAAAACCCGCGGGTGGCCGCGGCAACGACACATCAGAGACATCTTCGATGCCATCATCGAAGAGCCCGCATCCGGCGACGGCGAGAACTGCCATGATCACAGCTGTCGCGTACCAGCGGGAATGCGTTCTCAGCACGCCCCGCATCCTAACAATGCCGACAGGCGCAGAATGACGTCGTGCCTGTGACAGACCTGGCCCCGGATACCGGCCGTAACAGCCTGGACGTCGACGTTGTCATCATCGGTGGCGGCCAGGCCGGGTTGTCCGCCGCGTACTTCCTGGAACGCTTCGGTCTGTCGGGGCGATATGTGGTCCTCGACCACGCACCCGGCCCCGGCGGAGCGTGGCAGTTCCGGTGGCCGACGTTGACCCTGGCCGGCGCCAATCACGTCCACGACCTGCCCGGATACGGTCTGACCGAGGCGCTCGGCGTCGACTGCGACGAGTACCCGGCGGCGACTGCGGTACCGGAGTACTTCGGCCGCTACGAGGAGAAGTTTGACCTTCGGGTTCGGCGTCCCGTCCACGTCCAAAGCGTCGGGCGCGACGACGATGGCTTCGTGTCCACGCTGGGCGACGGGCGCGCGGTTCATTCGCGGACGCTGATCAATGCCACCGGCACCTGGGATCGGCCGTTCATCCCGTTCATCCCGGGGATCGCCGACTTCGCGGGGCGGCAACTGCACACCCACGACTACACCGGACCGGACGAGTTCGCCGGGAAACGCGTACTCGTCGTCGGCGCCGGGATCTCCGCCATCCAGCTACTCATCGAGATCGCCCGCAATGCCCCTGGCGCACAGACCTTCTGGTGTTCGCGCACCGAACCACGGTTTCGTCCGGGACCGTTCACCGCCGACGAGGGACGGGAGGCCGTCGCCCGCGTCGAACGCCGGGTGCGCGCCGGGCTGCCACCCACCTCGGTGGTGTCGGTGACCGGGTTGTCGTCGACCCCGGCGATTGAGGCGGCCCGAGCCGACGGCATCCTGGCGTGGCGTCCGATGTTCACCCGGATCACCGAGACGGGGGTGTGCTGGGACTGCGGCTCGGCCACCACTGCCTCACCCACCAAGCCGGCCGGTGAGCATCTCGACGTCGACGTCATCTTCTGGAACACCGGATTCCGCAGCGCCCTGGACCACCTCGCACCCCTGCATCTGCGTGCGCCCGGTGGCGGCATCACCATGACCGGACGGCTGGCCACCACGGTGGCCGCCGATCCTCGTATCCAGTTGCTCGGATACGGACCGTCGGCGTCGACGATCGGCGCCAATCGGGCCGGCCGCGAGGCCGCGCGCAACGTCGTCGAGATTCTCGGACGCGGCTGACTCGGCAACGATCCGGAATACAGGGTTGACATTCTGTTGGGTTTTCCCAACACTTGGTTCTATGAGTCCGGTTCGACGGGGTGACAAGCTCCCGATCTTCAACCGCATCGGCGTGCTCCGCGCCGAGCGGCGGATGTCGCGGGCTCAGCTGGCCGAACTGGTCGACATCAACGTCCAGACGGTCGGCGCACTCGAACGCGGCGACCACTACCCCAGCCTCGACCTGGCGTTTCGCATCTGCGACGTCTTCGATCTCCCGGTCGAGGCCGTGTTCAGCCGCACCGAGTTCGGCGCGATGTCGGCCGAACTCTACGCACGGCGGTCGACCGACCCGATCCGCTGAACACGAGCTACCACCGACCCCGGAGGTGCACGATGTACGACCCGAATTCGGCGATTCCCGAAACGGCGAAACCCGCGGTGTGGCGGCGCTACGACGCGTGGCGCGGCCGGCGGCACCGTCGCTTCGCCGCCCGCACCGCCCACCAACTGCCCCGCTGGCGTAACCGGAAGAGCTATCGCCGGGTCGTCGCGGCCCAGGCGGCGGCGGTGGTCGTGATGATCGTCGGATCCGTCATCGCGTTCTTCAGCTCGGACTGGTTCCTCATCCCGTTCTTCATCGGCGCGGCGACGACCCTGGCATGTCAGCGCATCCTGCGCATCATCACCGGGTCGATCGGCGACGCCCCGATCACCGCACTCGACGAGATCCAGCTGGCCCAACGCAATTCGGCCCGCTCGATCGCCTTCATCGTCCTGTTCAGCCTGATGTTCATCCCCTACTTCGTCCTCATCGGCCTGTCCAATCTCGACAACGTCGACCCGCAGGCGATCTATGGCGTTGCGATACTGCTGATCTCGCTGATGCTGGCCGCCGCGGTCCTGCCGTCGATGCTGACCGCCTGGTGGATGGCCGACCCCGATCCCGAGGACTACGCCGAACCACCCACCGCCGAACCACCCACACCGAATTCGTCCACGCACGGTTCGTCCACCATCAACCAGGAGGGAGGGCTGCGATGACCGACTCATTGATCATCGATGGCCTACACAAACGCTACGGCGACGTGATCGCGTTGCGCGACATGACCTTCACCGTCCGGCCCGGCGAGATCTTCGGATTCGTCGGCAGCAACGGTGCGGGAAAATCCACCACGATGCGCATCATCCTCGGTGTGCTCGCCGCCGATTCCGGAACCGTCACACTCGGTGATCGTCCGATCGACCTGGCGACCCGGCGCCGCATCGGCTACATGCCCGAGGAACGCGGCCTGTACCCGAAGATGAAGGTCGGCGAGCAGCTCCGATTCCTCGCCCGGCTGCACGGATTGACCGCGGCCGACGCCGCGGACTCGGCCCGACGTTGGACCGAACGTCTCGGTGTGGCCGCACGATTCGACGACAACGTGTCCGACCTGTCGCTCGGCAATCAGCAGCGCGTACAGCTCGCCGCCGCGCTCATCGCCGATCCGGCGGTCCTGGTTCTCGACGAACCGTTCTCCGGTCTCGACCCGGTGGCCGTCGACGTGATGAGTGACGTCCTGAAAGAGAAAGCAGCCGAGGGCATCCCGGTGATCTTCTCCTCCCATCAGCTCGACCTGGTGCAACGCCTGTGTGATCGGGTCGGCATCGTGGCGAGCGGCGAGATGCGTGCCCTGGGCACCGTCGACGATCTGCGCGCACGGGGCGGGATGACCCTCGAGGTCGCCGGACCCGGTATCGACACGCCCTGGGCGGACGGGATTCCGGGGGTGCTCGAGGCGGCCTACGGACAGACCACGCTGCTGCGCGTCGATCCCGCGACGATCGACGACCAGGCCGTCCTGGCCGCCGCGTTGCGCACCGGACCGGTGCACCGATTCGCCACGTCCACACCATCATTGACCGACATGTTCCGAGAGGTGGTATCGGCATGAACACCCCCACACCCACGCGTCCCACGCCCACGTCCGCAGACGCCGGCGCCGGTGCCGGTGCCGGCGCCATGACGTCGGTCTGGCTGATCGCCCAGCGCGAGATCTCCACCCGCGCCCGCACGAAGTCCTTCGTGCTGAGCACGGTGGCCCTGATGCTCGTGATCGTCGTCGGGCTGATCGTCTGGAAGGCGTTCAGCGGCGGCGGCGAGGACAGCGAACGCATCGGCATGGTGGGCGCGGATCGCTCACTGTCGGTGACCGTCACCGAGATCGGCGAGGCCGTCGGCACCCCGATGTCGGTGGTGACACTCGATTCCGATGCGCAGGCCCGTGATCAGGTGGCGGCCGGGGACGTCGACGCCGCCGTCGTCGTCGGCCCGTACAACTCCTACACGCTGATCAGCAAAACCGGTCTGTCCGAAGACCTCTCGAGCGTGCTCCGGTCCTCGATCGAGCAGGCCACCCTCGCCGACGGGCTGGCGCAGCGCGGCGTCGACGCCGCGGATCTGCCACGCGCGGTGATCCAGACCGTCGACACCGAACCCCAGACACCCGACACCGCGCAACGCATCGTCGTGGCACTGGTCGGTTCGATGCTGCTCATCATGGCGATCATGTTGGGCGGCAACATGATCGCGGTCGGCGTCGTCGAGGAGAAGACCTCCCGCATCGTCGAGTTGCTGCTCGCGACCGTCAAACCGCTGCACCTCATGTGGGGCAAGATCCTGGGCATCGGGATCGTCGCACTCGGTCAGGTGGTCATCCTCGGGGCCACCGCGCTCATCGCCGGGATCGCCACCGGCATGCTGACCATCGCCGGAACCGCGATCGGGATGTTCGCGGCGACACTGATCTGGTTCGTCCTCGGATTCATGTTCTTCGCCACGCTGTACGCCGCGGCCGGTGCGCTGGTGTCGCGGCAGGAGGAACTCGGCTCCACCATCATGCCGCTCACGGTGCTGTCGCTGGCGGTGATGTACGCGGGGATCTTCGGCATCCAGGCGCTCGACTCCACCTTCATCAGTGTGCTCACCTGGATTCCGCCCTTCTCCGCGGTGCTGATCCCGATCCGGATCGCCACCGGCGACACCGACACCGTCCAGATCATCGTGTCGTTGCTGCTGATGGTGGCCGCGTGCGCGATCGCCACCTGGGGTGCGGCGCGCATCTATCAACGATCCATCCTGCGCACCGGCAGCCGGGTCACGTGGTCGGAGATGCTGTCGATGACCCGGTGACGGCCGCGTCGGCACCCGCGGCGGCGGGTGCCGACGGCCCGTGGGGAACGAAATCCCTGCCCCGGATCAGGATGAGCGCACACACCCCACCGACGACGGCGACGGCCCCGCTGACGAGGAACAGCAGGTCGAGGCCACTGGCATATGCGGCGTGAACACCGCCCGCGGGGTTGTCGTGCAGGGACGAGGCGATCCGGGTACTGAAGATCGATCCGTAGACCGCGATACCGACGGCGATCCCGATCTGCCGGAAGGTCGTGTTGATACCGGAGGCCATGCCGGACTGGTGCACTCCCACCACGCCGACCGCCGTCGCGGCCAGCGGCGGATTCACCAGACCGCTGCCGATGCCGGCGACGATCAAGCCGGGGATCAGATGCGTCCACGAGGAGTCGGCGTCGAGGCCGGCCATCACGAACAGTCCCACCCCGACGATCAGCAATCCCGGACCGATCAGCCAGCGCACCGGCACGGCGTCGGAGGCACGACCGGCGATGGTGGCCACGACCATCGTGCACCCCGACATCACCAGCAGACGGAGGCCGGTCTGGAAAGCGGAGTAGCCCAACGAATTCTGCAGATACAGCACGATGTAGAGCAGCATCGCGAACAGCGACCCGTTCATCGTGAAGGCCGCGATGAGTCCCCCGGTGAAGGTGGGGGTCCGCACCAGCGAGAGATCGAACATAGGTTGGGCCACCCGCATCTCGACGACGACGAACGCCACCAGCAGGAGCGCGGCCACGATGAAGCAGCCGACGACGAGGCCATCGGTCCACGACCGCTGCCCGGCCTCGGTGAGGCCGTAGATCAGGGCGACGAGCCCGGCGGTGAAGGTGAGCACGCCCGCCCGGTCGATGCGACGCGCATGCGGCGAACGTGACTCGTCGACCATGCGCAGGGTGATCAGCAGCGCGATGATCCCGATCGGCAGGTTCACCAGAAAGATGGCCCGCCAGGTGAGTCCGGTGGTGAGGACACCGCCGAGGATCGGACCGAGCGCGGTCGACACCCCGGTGACCGCCCCCCACGCGCCGAACGCGACGCCGCGCTCCCGACCGTGGAAGGTCGCCGCGAGCAGGGCGAGCGAGGTGGAGAACAGCATCGCACCGCCGATCCCCTGCAGGGCCCGGGAGACGATCAGCATCGTCGGGTCCTGCGCCACGCCGCACAGCAGCGAACCCATCGTGAAGATCACCAGCCCGATCGAGAAGATCCGGCGTCGGCCGAACTTGTCGGAGATCGACCCGGACGTGAGCAGCAGCGATGCGAGGGCCAGCGCATAGGCGTCGGTGACCCACTGCAATTGACTGAAGCTCGCACCGAGGGCGCGTTGGATGTCGGGAAGCGCGACGACGACGATGGTCACGTCGAGCAGCAACATGAATGTCGCGGCGCAGACGACGACCAGCGTCCACCATTTTCTCTGCATGAAATGCACCTTTCGCGTCGATTGCCCGTTCCTGACGTCAAAAGCCATGCGGGCCTGCTGGATTCAGTGTCCTGCAGGAGTTCGCCCGCGGTCACGGCGAGAGGTTCGCGATGTAGATTGTTGATCATGAGCTCTCGCGTGGCGCTGAATTCCTCCACCCTGGACGACCTCGACGCGAAGATCGCTCGTTCGCTGCAGATCTCTCCGCGTGTCTCGTTCCGCGAACTCGGGGAGATCCTCGGGGTGGCCGAGCAGACGGTGGCGCGACGATATCGGCGGATGCGCCGCGACGGGTTGCTGCGCGTCACACTGAATGCCTCACTGGGCGGACATGCCGGTCCGATGTGGCTGGTCCGCGTGCGATGCCGCCCCGAGGGTGCCGACACCATCGCGCACGCCGTCGCCGAACGGGACGACGTGTCCTGGGTATCGATCTACGGCGCCGGCTGGGAGGTCGCGTTCAACCTGCGGACCGACCCCGACGCGCACGCCCACGAACTGCTGACCCGGACACTGCCCAAGACCGCGCCGGTGCTCGACGTGATGTCGGCGGAGATCCTGCACACCTTCATCGGTGGCGCGGGTGAGCATCAGGACACGTGGAGCGACGTCCTCACCGCGGAGCAGAGCGAGGCCTTGCTGACGACGTCGATCCGATCCGATGGTTCGGCCGCGTCACCGCGGATACCGGATCGCACCGATCGCGTCCTGATCGACGAACTCAGCCGCGACGGCCGGACGCCGTATTCCTCGTTGGCCCGGACGATCGGCAGCACCCACGGAAAGGTGACCCGCCGCGTCGAGCACCTCATCGCGACGGGCGTCGCCTACTTCCACGTGGATCTGGCGACGGCGGCCATCGGGCTACGCAGTACCGCGCTGTGGCTGACCGTGGCGCCCCGCGATCTGGCCGCCGTCGGCAAGGCCCTGGGCAACGATCCCCGCATCCCCTTCGCGGCGGCGGTCACCGGACGCGCCAACCTGACCGCCAACATCATCGGATCGGATGCCGACGATCTCTATTCCTTTGTCACCGAGACACTTTCGGACATCGACGGCATCACCGGATATGAACTGGTACCGCTGCTGCGCAGGGTGAAGCACGCCGGGGCGCTGGTCAGCGGAGACCGCCTCGCGCCGCCGGCGGCATCGGTGAAACGTCACCGTTGACAGCGCTCAGATCTCGCCGTATCGGCGCAGCGCCTCCTCGCGTTCGGCCTTGTGGTCGACGATCGGGTCGGGGTAGTCGTCGGTGCCGAACTCGGGCACCCAGGCCGCGACGTAGCGGCCGTCGGGATCGAACTTCTTGGCCTGCGCCTCCGGGTTGAACACCCGGAAGTACGGGGCCGCATCGGTTCCCGTGCCCGCGGCCCACTGCCAGCCATGCTGATTCGACGCCATGTCACCGTCGAGGAGCTGATCGAGGAACCATCGCGCGCCCCACCACCACGGCAGGTGCAGGTCTTTCACCAGAAACGACGCGGTGACCATCCGGACCCGGTTGTGCATGAAGCCGGTCTGCGCCAGCTGACGCATCCCCGCGTCGACGATCGGGAAGCCGGTCTCGCCCTTCGTCCACGCCTCGAATCGACGCTCCGCATCCGCGTCGGTGTCCAGGTCGATGTCGTCGAACTGCCGATTCCAGTTGTGCCACGCCGAATCCGGCCATCCGAACAGCACATCGGCGTAGAAGTCACGAAAAGCCAACTCGCGCAGGTACGCCCGGGCGCCGGTACTGCGGCCGTCCAGGTCGGCCGCCAGGGTCCGGGGATGGATGTTGCCGAACTTGAGGTAGGCCGACATCCGGCTCGTCACGTCGAGGTCGGGTCGGTCGCGGTCGGAGTCGTAACCCGCCAGGTCGTCGTCGACGAAGTCCTGCCACCGTTCTCGCGCCGCATCCTCTCCGGCGGGGAGATCGATCTCGGTGGGCGGCTTGGGGATTCGGATTCGTCCGGACTTGGTGATGTCGGCGGGATCGATGAGCCGGGAGTGCTGCACCGACGTGGCGGCGGGCTTGCGCCACCCGTGATCGCGCCACTGCTTGAAGAACGGGGTGAAGACCTTGTAGGCAGACCCGTCGGACTTGGTGACCCGGCCCGGTGACACCAGGTACGGGGAGCCGAGGGGTTCGAACGAGACGCCGTCGCCGATGCCACCGAGGGCCGTCTCGACGGAGCGGTCGCGGCGCCGCCCGAACGGCGAAAAGTCCTCGCTCACATGTACAGACGAGGCACCGATCGCGTCGGCCAGCCGGGGGATCTGCTCGTCGGACCGTCCACGCACCACCAACAGCCGGCCGTCGAGTTTGTCATCGATCTCGCGGAGCGAGTCGTAGAGGAACGCCAATCGCCGTTGCCCGGACGAGCTTTCCAGCCGCGGATCGAGGACGAAACAGACGAGAACCCGCTCGGCACCGTCGAAGGCGGCGCCGAGCGGGGGAAGGTCGTTCAGACGGAGATCTCGTCGAAGCCACAGAATCGCCGACGTGGCCGTCTCCGACCCGCCGCGATTCCGCGTGTGCGTCGCGATCTATCCCACGCCCAGCAGGTCGATGACGAACACCAGGGTGCGCCCCGACAACCGGTGGCCCGCCCCGGCCGGTCCGTAGGCGAGGTTCGGGGGCACCGTCAGGCGACGACGACCGCCGACCGCCATCCCCGGAATCCCTTCCTGCCAGCCCGGAATGAGCCGTTCGAGCGGGAATCGCGCCGACTGCCCACGATCCCACGACGAGTCGAACTCCTCACCGGACTCGAAATCGACACCCACGTAGTGCACGTCGACGACGTCGCCGCGCCCCGCCTGCGCACCGTCTCCGACGATCAGATCGACGACCTCGAGTTCGGCCGGGGCCTCACCCTCGGGGAATTCGACTTCGGGCTTCTCGGCACTGGTCACGGGACTCTCCTTTGAGTCGTCGGTCTGGTGGGTGTCGGTCAGAGAGATCGTTACGCGATCGGAGATCGTTCAGCGATCGGAGAGGCCGACGTAATCGCGTTCGGTGTAGCCGGTGTAGAGCTGACGCGGACGGCCGATCTTGCCGCTCGGGTCGGAGTTCATCTCACGCCAGTGCGCGATCCAGCCCGGCAGACGGCCGAGCGCGAACAGCACGGTGAACATGCGCGTCGGGAAGCCCATCGCCCGGTAGATGACGCCGGTGTAGAAGTCGACGTTCGGGTACAGCTTGCGCTCGATGAAGTAGTCGTCGGACAGCGCCACCTCTTCGAGGCCCTTGGCGATGTCGAGCAGATCGTCGTGCACACCGAGATCGGTGAGGATCTGGTCGGCGGTCTTCTTCACGATCGCCGCGCGCGGATCGTAGTTCTTGTAGACGCGGTGTCCGAAGCCCATCAGCTTCACGCCGGCTTCCTTGTTCTTGACCTTGGTCATGAACTCCTTGGTGTCGCCGCCGGAGTTCTTGATGTCCTCGAGCATCTCGAGCACCGCCTGGTTGGCGCCACCGTGCAGCGGACCCCACAGCGCGTTGATGCCACCGGAGATCGAGGTGAACAGGTTGGCCTGCGACGATCCGACGAGACGCACCGTCGAGGTGGAGCAGTTCTGCTCGTGATCGGCATGCAGGATGAACAGCATGTCGAGGGCCTTGGTGACCTCGGGATTGACCTCGTAGGGCTCGGCCGGGAAGCCGAAGGTCATCCGGAGGAAGTTCTCGACGAGACTCAGCGAGTTGTCCGGGTACAGGAACGGCTGACCGGCCGACTTCTTGTAGGCGTAGGCCGCGATCGTCGGCAGCTTGGCCAGCAGGCGGATCGTCGACAGTTCGACCTGCTCGGGGTCCTTCGGATCCAGCGAATCCTGGTAGTAGGCGCTCAATGCGTTGACGGCGCTGGAGAGCACCGGCATCGGGTGTGCGTTCCGCGGGAAGCCGTCGAAGAACCGCTTGAGATCCTCGTGCAGCAGGGTGTGCCGCTGGATCTTGGTGGTGAACTCCTCGAGCTGCGACGGGGTCGGCAGCTCACCGTAGATGAGCAGGTAGCTCACCTCGATGAAGGTGGACTTCTCGGCCAGCTGATCGATCGGGATGCCGCGGTAGCGCAGGATGCCCGCATCGCCGTCGATGTAGGTGATGGCCGACTTCGTCGACGCGGTGTTGACGAAACCACCGTCGAAGGTGGTCAGACCGGTCTCGGAGAGGAACTTGCCCAATGCCACCGAGTCACTGCCCTCGGTGGCTTTCAGGATCGGGAGCTCAAGTTGCCCACCGGGATAGGTGAATGTTGCCGAGTCCGATTCGCTTTGCTTATCGGCCGGGACTGTTTCAGCGGACACTCGTGGACCCCTTCGCTCAGATGCGAGATCTCTAGAACTCGTCCATTTCAGGACTCTCGGTAACCTAACCTAGTCGCTTCGCAGCTCGCTCGCCCACGGAGGGTCTGCCCCCGGCCTCGACACCGTGATTCCCGCCACCTCCACGGCGAACCGCGCGACGTCCTCCCACTGCTGCGGCGAGAGTTCGGCGACCGCCGTCGGCGCCAACGCACCCCACCGGTCGAGTTGATGCAATACCGCACCCATGATGCTGTCACCTGCACCGATGGTGTCGACGACGGTCACCGCCCGGGCCGGGACGCGCGACTGCCCGGCGGCGGTGACGACGTCGATGCCCGCCGAACCCGCCGTCACGAAGACCACGCTCACCCCCGCGCGAAACCAATCCTGCGGACCGGTGCCGTGCGGACCCTGCGCCAGCCACCGCGCATCCTCGTCGGAGAGTTTGAGGATGTCGACGGCCTCCACCCACGACGCGAACCGACGCCGATAGGCGTCCGGATCGTCGATGACCGCGGCACGGATGTTCGGATCGAGCACGACGAGACGACCCTCGCCGCGGCTGCGTCGCATCACCTGCTCGTAGACGGACGCACCGGGCTCGAGGACCAGCGAGAGGGTGCCGAAGCAGACCGCCGACACCGTCGGCGCGAACGGGCCGGGGTCGGCGACGAGGCGGTCGGCGGTGCCGTCGACGTAGAAGGAGTAGTGCGCCGCCCCGTCGGTGCCGATCGTCGCCAGCGCGAGCGACGTCGGCTCGGCGCGACGCTGCACGAGGGTGGTGCCGACACCGCTGCGTCCCAACGCCGAGACGATCGCCTCGCCGTAGTCGTCGGTGGACACCGCCGAGCAGAACGACACCGCGCTCCCGAGGCGGCCGAGCGTGACGGCGACGTTGAACGGGCCGCCGCCGAGCGCGGGTTGCAGCGCGGGCAGCCTACCACTCGGTGCCGGGGCGCCGGTGGCGACCACATCGACGAGCGCCTCGCCGCAGACGACGATCTCTCTCATCCAGCCACTCCCGCGTTCACCTCGCCCGCCATCCCGTTCACTGCAGACCCAGTGTGCCATCCCGGGGTGCTAGATTCGGCTGACATGAACGAGTTGCCCGCGGGTCCCGATGCGGTGCTGCTCGACTTCTCCGCCGACGATGACCCCACCCTCGCGGTACGGCACGCCGAGAGCGTTCTCCGGCAAGCACATTCGGCCGGAGCCCTGTCGACCCTCACCGAGATCGTGCCCAGTGCGACGACCGTCCTGGTGCAGTTCGAGGGGGGTTCCGGCGCGGATTCGCTGGGCATCGCCCGCGTACTACGGGGCGCGGGCCGCGATGAGGTGGGCTCCGGCGATCCGGTCGACGAGGTACGGATCGTGGTCCGCTATGACGGCGCCGACCTCGACGACGTGGCGCAACAGGTGGGCACGACGGTTGCCGGGGTGATCGCATTGCACACGCGCACCCGTTGGCGGGTGCAGTTCATGGGATTCGCCCCGGGTTTCGCCTATCTGGTTCCCGACGACGATGCCGACAATCCCCTCACCCGGGTGCGCCGCCGCAGCGAGCCACGCACCCGGGTCCCCTCCGGGGCCGTCGCCATCGCGGCCGGTTACAGCGCGGTGTATCCGCGGTCGAGTCCGGGCGGCTGGAACCTGCTGGGGCACACCGGTATCACCGTGTGGGACGAGAGCGCGACACCACCGTCGCTCCTCGCGCCGGGCACGCTGGTCCGGTTCGAGGCGGACGAGATCCGGCGATGAGCACACTCGAGGTCATCACCCCCGGTCCGCTGGCCACGATCCAGGATCTCGGGCGCTCGGGGTACGCCCATCTCGGGGTCCCCGTGTCCGGCGCCGCCGACCTGGTGTCACTACGTCTGTCCAATCGCCTTGTGGGAAACCATGAGTCGGCCGCGGTCATCGAGACAACGCTGGGCGGGTTGCGGATTCGGGCCGACCGGGAGACGATCATCGCGGTCACCGGCGCCGCCACACGGGTCATGATCGATGATGCTCCCATCGGCCTCGGCGTGATGGCCACCGTGAAACCCGGTGCGATACTGAGTATTTCTGCACCGACCTGGGGATGCCGGAACTATCTCGCGGTGCGGGGCGGAATCGATGTACCGGCGGTCCTCGGGTCCCGGTCGACCGACACGTTGTCCGGACTGGGCCCACCCGCCATCGCCGCCGGTGACACCCTGCCCGTCGGGAACGCCGCGTCGGCGTGGCCGGCGGCCACCTTCGCGCCGGTCCGCACCGACCATCATCACCAGGTGGTGGAACTCGATGCGGTCACCGGGCCACGGCATGCGCATGTGGTGAGCCACGAGATCCTCTTCACCGGGGTGTGGGAGGCGAGCGCCGAGGCCGACCGCGTCGGGGTGCGATTGGTTCGGCCGGAGTCCAGTGCCGCACCACTTCTGGAGCATCGAACCGAACTGCCGGAACTGCTGTCGGAAGGCGTTGCGCACGGCTCGATCCAGATCCCGCCCGGAGGGCGGCCGGTGATCTTTCTCGCCGACCATCCCGTCACCGGCGGCTATCCGGTCGTCGCCGTGCTGACGGCGGCGGCGCTGTCGCAGGCAGCCCAGCTTGTGGCCGGAGACCTCCTTCGTTTCCGGGCGCGCTGATACCGCGGGCGTCAACGCTGACACCGTCAACGCCGACACCTCAGAAGGGTGGTGGCGCGCCGTCATCGGGCACGACGGGGTATCGCTTCTTGCGTCGTCGTGGGCGTGGCGGGTTCAACGGGTCGACGCCGTCGGCGATGCGGGCGCGGTTGCGTTCCCGTTCGCGGCGTCGCCGTTCATATTTGGCGGCGAGCCGATCCCGCTTACTGGTCGAGATGACGCCCGGTTCCCGTGGTGTCGGTGGTGCGGCGGGTGGGTCGGCGAACCGGTAGCGCCGTAGCCCGCCGAAGAAATCTTCGAGGGTTTCCGCCGGTCCCGGAATGTTCAGCCCTTCCGGGGTGGTGAAAATCGTGACCAGTCGGCCGTTCTCATCCCGGTACTGATCATCGAGCCAGCGAGAGTGCGTTTTCTGCAGGTGATGTCCACGGCACTTCGCGTTCAGCCCGTCGGGAGTGGTCTGCCCACCGAGGTCGGGATGCTCGTGGTCGTACTCGTGCACGTGATCGCAATCCCCGTCGAACGCACTACCTCGGCACGCTGGGATCACGCACTCACCGTGACGCATCCGGATGAACTCATCCAACGCCGTCGACAACCGGTACGGATCCGACGGCAACGCCGACGGGAGTTCGACGTCCTCGGGACTCACACCCCTGGGCACCAGCCGTCGGATCGTGGTGGGGTATCGGCTGATCAGGTCGAGGATCTGTTCGGGGATGACCGCGCCCTGCCCGACGAGGTAGCCGAGGTTGCCGTCGATCGGCGTCTCGGCGGCCGATTCGGTGTCGGCAGAGGATGATTCGCTGCCGGTTGGCGCGGTGTCGGATTGGTCGGTGTCGGTCGCCGCATCAGGACACCGGTCATCGGCAGCAGCGCTCTCCTTGGGCATCGACATCCGCGCCACACCCGCGCGGGTATCCGCGGGCGGCTCCCGCTCAGTGTCGGGTCCGCGTGCGAGTTCCGTTTCGGCAGTTCCATTCTCCGCGTCAGAGCCGCTCTCCTCGAGCAAGGACATCTGCGCCACACCCGCATCGGTGGCGGCATCCGCAGTCGACTCGGGCTCAAGAGCCGGTTCTGGCTTCGGTTCCGGCCGCCGGACCTGCACCACCGATTCGGCTGCACCACCTCCGGATTCGCGGTCGGCGGCAGAACTCCGCTGTTCCTGCGCCTGCTGCTCCCGCTGCTCCTGTTCCTGCTGTTCTTGTTGTCGTTGGCGTTCCTCGATCGCCGCGGCGGTGGTCTCATCGGCAATGACGTGCAACACGATCTGCACATCCGGAATACACCCCGGCTCCGGGATCACCGACGGACAGTCCTCACGCCCGCACTCACACGCGAACTGCGTCCCCGACAACAACGAGTACATGGCATCGGCCTGACGTTGCCGCCGCGTCCGCGGATCCTTCCGGCAGGCGCAGTCGGCCAGGGCCGCGATCGTCTTCTCCGCGATCGTGATGTTCTCCGCGGACATGGTGCCGGTGATCTCCCCGGTCCCATCCCCCTCGAAATGAGTGAACACACCCCGCTTGTCCAGGTTCCGCTTCCGCGGTTCCCGCACCGCGTCCGGTGCGTGCTGGAAGACGATCTTGTCGACCATGTCCCGCAAACTCGTCGCCGGCCACTGCCCCTGCCTGCTGAACAACCGCTCCGCGATCGCCGCATCCACCAGGGCGGTGTTCGGATGCAAGGCCGGTCCCGGATCGAGCAGGTTGGTGCGGTCGATCAAGGTGCGGAACTGACTGTGACTGATCCGCCCCTCACGTAATGCCCGCCCGGTCTTCGGCAGGCGGGTGGCCATCACGATCGCCTCATCCAGCATCCGCCGGGTGGTCACCATCGCGAGATTCCGAGTCCGGGACATGTGTTCGGCCGCGATCTGCGCGTACTCCGCCGACTCATCCAACGGCCGGTCGGTCAGACACCTCACCACATAGGCGGTGAAGTACGAGTCCAGCCACGCCATATAGGAGCGGCACCGGTCCAGTTCGGTCATCGCGACCAGCACCTCGTTGATCGAATGCTGATCCAGCCGATCCGGATCCACCCCGAACAGAAACTCCGGCGGCAACCCCGGCCACGGCGACGGGCCCTGCTTCAGCAACGCATCACGCACATCCCCACGAATCCGCGCGCTCCACGGAATGGTGCTCACTCCTCGCCCCCTCGAACAAGATGACCGTCGAAGCTCTCTTCGATCTGACCATCATTGTAGAGACGGCCACCGACAAAAACTTCTGACGAGGACGCCCACCCCGGAATCTGTGGACACCCGTGGGCGGTGCGCGCCCACATTGACACCCCAATGAGACGCTTCTAAACTTTCGTCTCATGACTCAGGTTTCGCCCGCCCCCGCCACCGACGCGAGTGACACCACCGCCTCGGAGGTCGCCGACGCCACCGCCTCCGACGCCGCGCGCGACGAGTACGCCCCGCTGGGACCGGGATCCAAGACGTGGGAGACCTGGGGAACCTGGACCGGCATGTTCCAGGGGCTGTGGGCGGGATCGATGCAGAACATGCATCCGAAACTCGGCCAGGCCGTCTGGGATCACTCGGATTTCTTCGGTGAACGCTGGGAACGTCTGATGCGCTCGTTGTATCCGATCAGCGGTGTCATCTTCGATCCCGTCGCCACCGACGGCGTCGCGGAGACCGGCCACGAGGTCCGCGACTATCACCGCACGATCAAGGGCACCATGCCCGACGGGTCGCGCTACCACGCACTCGACCCGGACGTCTTCTACTGGGCGCATGCCACCTTCTGGTACGGCAATGTCCGTCTGTGTGAACGTTTCGGGCCGTGGCTGACCGAGGATGACAAGCGGCAACTGTTCGAGGAATCCAAGGCGTGGTACGCACAGTACGGCGTCTCGATGCGTCCGGTACCGGACACCTACGAGGACTTCCTCGAGTACTGGGACCACATGTGCCGCAATGTTCTTCGCGATCACGAGTCGGTCCGGACGGTCCTCGACATCTCCACGCTGCCCCCGCCGCCGTTCTTGTCGTTCATCCCGAAAGGGCTCTGGCACCGGCACATCGCGCCGCGGAACGCGAAGGCGTTCCTCTGGCTGACCACCGGGTTCTACGACGAGCCGATCCGCGAGATGATGAATCTGCCGTGGACCGAACGTGACGAGAAGCTGTTCCGGTTGCTGGGCAGGGCGATCAACCTCGTCATGAACCGGCTCACCCCGAAACGGTATCTGCGCCACCCGCGTCCACGCGATGCGTGGGACCGTGTCAACGGCCGCGTCCCGAAGGACGCACCACTCGTGCAGACCCCGGCGCGCAATCTTCCTTCAGAATCCGAGCGCGACAACCCGATTCACTATTGCCCGGTGCACGCCGCACGTCGGGCAACGTACCCGGGTATGGTCACCGGCGACTGACCTACTGTTGCCCGCGGCCGCGCACCATCGCCTGTCGCACTCGGGCGGCGTCACGTTGCGCATACGGATTGGATTGTCCGGCACGAGATCCGGCAAGTTTGGCGCCGATGTGCTCACCGACGGTGATCGGTGAGTATCGACTGCCGGCGCCGACACAACTCGGCAGCGTCGAGATGGTGGCGTCGATGTTGCCGTCGTGGAAGTACGCGGCCGACCGTCGCCGTTCGATGGTGCCGTCGACGATCGGCGGCTTCACCCGATGCAGCGTGGACATCCACCGCTCGTTGGTCCAGCGCGCCATGAGATCGCCGAGATTGATCAGGAGCGCGCCGTCGGCCGGTGCCACGTCGTGCCAGTTTCCGTGGTGATCAAGGACCTGCAGCCCCTTGACCTGATCGGCCCACAGCACGGTGGCGATCCCGTAGTCGGTGTGCTCCCCCATGCCGGTGAGCTCTCCGTCGATGTCCACCTCGCCGGGTGGCAGTGCGTAGTTGTTCATCCGCAGCACGTCGAGTGAGTGGTCGGTGTAGGCGTCGAAGAACTCCGGCGGCAGGTCCAGGGCATCGGCGAAGATGCGCGTCAGGGTGCGCGCGACCCGTCGCGCCTCGGCGAAGTACGCGGACACCGCCGCCTGAAAATGATCGACCGACGGCCAGGTGTTGTCGGCGTAGTGATCATCGGGCAGTGCCAGGGCGGGGTACTCGCGGGCCTCCACCCCGACGTTGAATGCCTCGAAGAAGTCGTTCATCCGTCCCGCGGACTCCACTCCGAGACTCAACGACAGTGACTCCGACTTGGGCGGGGCATAGCCACGGTTGATCTCCGGCGGTGTCCGGTAGGCCTTCTTCTCCTCGAGCGGCAGCGCGAAGAAATCGTCCATCACCGCGGTGAACTCGTCGAGCACCACCGCCGGGACCTGGTGGCCGACGATCTGCATGAAGCCCACCGAACTGGCCGCGTCGTCGATCTGCGCGGCCACCACCGCACGATCGGCCGGATCACCATTGGCCGTGTACGCCGTGATGTCGATGACGGGCACATGGAAGGAATCCACCGAGGACTCGACGGTCGCAGTCATGGCTCCCATGGTCGCACCGAACCGAGGGCCTCGCTGAGCGCCGTGAACGGTGTGTTGAGCGCTGTCAGTGAGGGTGAGAGCGCTGTCAGTGCGGTCTGAGAGCCTCAGGCGTGCTGGCCGACGCGATAGCGGACGAAGGACGGGATCGCGATCGCGGCGATCAGCGTCGCGATGATCACGCCGACGCCGCCGAGCGCGGTCGTCAATGCCACACCCGCGGTGGCCGCGGCCGCACCGTGCAGCACGTCGGCGATCCGGGGGCCGCCGGCGACGACGACGATGAAGACACCCTGCAGCCGGCCGCGGACCTCGTCGTTGGCGGCGGCGAGCAGGATCGATTGACGGAAGGCGGCCGAGGCCATGTCGGCGGCGCCGCCGACCATCAGCAGCACCAGCACGATCGGCAGCATCGGCAGCGCCGCACCGCCCGCGAAGCCGACCGCCACGCCGGCCGCTGCGATCGCCGCACCCCAGATGAGGATGCAGACGATCACTGCCAGGCCTTGCCGCTGCACCCGACTCACCCACCCGGAGAAGACACCGCCGACCACGGCGCCCGCGGAGATCGCGATGAACAGCAACGCGAACGCCCATCCGCCGCCGGACGGTCCGCCGAAGTTCTCGTGGGCCATCTGCGGGAACAGTGCGCGTGGCATGCCGAAGATCATCGCGATCAGGTCGACGAGGAACGAGGCCATCAGCACGCGGTGTCCGGCCAGGTAGCGCAGGCCCTCGAGGACCGACCGCAGACCGGCGACCTTGGGCGCCTGGTCGCTCTCCGGCGGCAGTTTCGGCAGCCGGATCACCGCCCACAGCGTCGGGATCAGGAAGAGGGTGTCGAGCAGATAGAGGACCGGGTATCCGAGCACCGGGATCAGCGCCCCGCCGACGAGCGGTCCGGCGATGGCACCGGCCTGCATCACCGTCATGTTCAGCGAGAGTGCCGCGGGCAGTTGCCCGCTGGGCAGCAGACGCGGCAGCACCGCGGTGCGCGTCGGCTGATTGACAGCGAAGAACCCCTGCTGAACTGCGAAGAGCACCAGGATGATCCACACGTTCTCGACGCCGAGGGCGGCCTGCAGCCAGAACAGCGCGGAGCACGCGATGAGACCCACCGTGGTGCACACCAGGATCAGACGACGGTCCAGGACGTCGGCGAGGGCACCACCCCACAGGCCGAAGACCACCAGCGGGACGAGCCCGAACACACCGGTCAGACCGACATACCAGGAGCTGCCGGTGATCTGGTAGATCTGTGCGGGCACCGCGACGATGGTGAGTTGGGCACCGATGACGGTGACGATGTTGGCCAGCCACAGCCGCCGGAAATACGGGTTCTGCAGCGAGGTGGTGTCGGCGAGAAGGCTACGCACCGAGGTATTTTAGCCGGGCTCACGATCGGGTTCGGTCGCCGACGGCCGGTCGTCCGATATGACGGAATCGGCGATCTCGACGCGCAACCCGGTCACGGCTGGAGCCGCGACGCCTCCCAGACCCCGTCGATCAGATCCAGCCGAACCCTGTTGTGCAGCCGGTTCGCGCGGCCCTGCCAGAACTCCACGCTGACCGGCTCGACGCGGTACCCGCCCCACGCGGGCGGCACCGGCACCGCCACATTCCCGTCGGCACCGCCGAACTCCGCGGCCACCTGCGCGGCGTGCGCCTCCAACTCATGCCGGCTGCCGATCGGCCGGGACTGCGCCGAGGCCAGCCCCGACAGTTGCGAGCCCCGCGGCCGCATCCGCCAGTAGGCCTCGGTCTCCTGTTGCGACACCTTGACCACCGGACCACGGAAATGCACCTGACGTTCCAGTGCGATCCACGGAAAGGTCACCGACGCAAAGGGATTGGCCTCCAGGTCGCGACCCTTGTCGGAGTCGTAACCGGTGAAGAAGACCACGCCTGCCGCGTCGGCCCCCTTGCACAGCACTGTCCGGGTGGCGGGCCGACCCTCGGCGTCGACGGTGCCCACGACCATCGCATTCGGCTCCGGAATCCGGGCGTCGACGGCCTCGGTGAGCCAGACGTGGAACAGATCCAGCCAGGGCGGGTCGCCGCGCAGCCAACTCGGATCGAGATTCTCCCGGACGCCGTCGGCACCGGCGGCACGATCGCCGTCGCCGACATTGGGCGGGATTCCGCCGCCGTAGCCCACACGCATGTTGGGTAGGTCGATCGGCGCCCGACCGGCCCCGATACCCCCCGTCGGAACACTCGCCGTCGGAAAACCTTCCGCCGGAAAACCCTCAGCCGAAAAACCGTCAGCGTCGCTCACGCGGAGAACGCTACTCCAGGATCACGGCGACGATGCGCCGAGTTCCTCCGTCTGTGACCACCGCCGGGTCCAGCGGACGCCCGGGACGAGTTCGTCACCGGGCATGAGCGGCGGTCGGTGACCCCCGCCGCTCCCCGGTATGCCGCGGCCGATGGGCTGTCCTACAGTGCTGAATGACCGACGGCTTGAATGACCGACGGCTTGAATGACCGATGGCCTGAATGACCGATGGCCTGAATGACCGATGCCCCAGCCCGGCATCGCACGATTCGGCACAGCGACAGTGCCAGAAAGGTGCGCGCAGCATGGCCAACACCGTTCCGGATGACTTCGTCCCCGGCCTCGAGGGCGTGGTGGCCTTCACCACCGAGATCGCCGAACCCGACAAGAACGGCGGCAACCTGCGCTACCGCGGCGTCGACATCGAGGACCTGGTGGAGAACAAGGTCACCTTCGCCGACGTGTGGGCATTGCTCGTCGACGGACAATTCGGCGACGGACTGCCGCCCGCCGAACCGTTCCCGTTGCCGATCCACACCGGCGACGTCCGGGTGGACGTGCAGGCGGCCCTGGCGATGCTCGCCCCGATCTGGGGTTACCGCCCACTGCTCGACATCGACGACGCCACCGCCCGCGCGAATCTCGCCCGCGCCTCGGTGATGGCGCTGTCCTATGTGGCGCAGTCGGCCCGGGGTATCCACCAGCCCGCGGTGTCCCAACGTGTCATAGACGAATGTGACACCGTGACAGCACGTTTCATGACGCGATGGAAGGGCGATCCGGATCCCAAACACATCGCGGCCATCGACGCCTATTGGGTCGGTGCGGCCGAGCACGGCCTGAATGCGTCGACGTTCACCGCCCGCGTCATCGCGTCCACCGGTGCGGATGTCGCGGCGGCCCTGTCCGGTGCCATCGGCGCGATGTCGGGTCCGTTGCACGGCGGCGCTCCGGCGCGCGTCCTCCCGATGATCGAGGAGGTGGAGCGGACCGGGGATGCGCGGGCATTGGTGAAGGGCATCCTCGATCGCAAGGAGAAGTTGATGGGATTCGGCCATCGGGTGTATCGGGCCGAGGACCCGCGGGCCCGTGTATTACGCCGCACCGCAGCCGATCTCGGAGTTCCACGATATGAGGTCGCCGCGGCCCTCGAGCAGGCCGCGCTCACCGAGTTGCGGGAACGGCGACCGGACCGGGCGATCGAGACCAACGTCGAATTCTGGGCGGCGGTCATCCTCGACTACGCCGAGGTGCCCACCCACATGATGCCCGCCATGTTCACCTGCGGCCGCACCGCCGGATGGTGTGCCCACATCCTGGAACAGAAGCGACTCGGCAAGCTGGTGCGCCCGGCCGCGCTCTACACCGGTGCAGCGCCTCGACGGCCCGAGGACGTGGCAGGGTGGGGCGACCTGGTCAAGCCGGGATTGTGACCGCCGCACGACGCGATTCGTGCCGAACGCTCAGCCACGCTCGAAGGGGTTCCGCGGCTCGTCGTGGGCGTCGAGTACCGGGCGGCCCGGGCGATCGATCCGCCGCGTCGACGGGTTGTCGGCGGACGCGTCCCCGGCATTCTGCGCCGCATGGAAAGCGCTTGGCGTCAAACCGAATTCGGCTCGGAACCGGTTGCGGAGCGTCGCCGCCGAGGTGAAGCCGCAGCGGACCACGACGTCGTCGATACTGATCGGCCCGGGACCCGACAGGAGCCGCCGCGCCTCCTGCAGGCGTCGGGCGGCGATCAACGCGGCGGGCGTCGCCTCGGCGCCGTCGAAATGGCGGTACAGCTGTCGGCGACTCATGTAGAGGTCGGCAGCGATCACATCCGAGGTGAACTCCGGGTCGGCGAAGTGCCGTTCGACGAGCTGACACGTCGCCTCCCGGACCAGGATGGCATCATCGGCAAGCGTGCGGCCGGAGCCGCCACACTCATCCAGCATCGACCGGACCAGATCGATCACCGCCCACTCGGTGCGTGGGTCGACCGTCCGCGATCCGGTGGACAAGTCGATGGCGAAGCGACGGATGAACTGCGCGGTCGCACGGGTCAGCAGTTGATGCCGATCGGGTGGGACGAGCGGCTGACGGATGTGATCGAACGACGAGCCGATGGTCTGACTCGGGATGAGTAGGCCCGCCGGATCCGTGCGCGCCCGCACCTCGCAGTGGAACGGCGTCGACCCGCTGAGCGAGATCAACTGTCCCGGCATGAAGGTGGTCACCAGACCGTCGATCGTGAACTCCATGGGCCCCGTCGAGCACACCGCGAACAGCAGTCGCCGATCAGCGGAGTCGCGGATCATCGCATCGGTTCGTGAGGTCACATTTGGCGTGAACGACGCCGAGAACGTGTCGAGGGCGCTCAACCTGCGGTAGTGCATGACCGCGGCCCACTGATCGGCCGGCTCCGCGGTGACCCGGAGGTCGGGCAGGAAGGCCGCCAGTCCCTGCCGCCCGCGCAATGTGAACCCCCGCCCACCGCTGCGCAGCGCAAGCCCGTTCAGGGCCGTCTTCTCGCCCTCCCGCCCGACACCGTCGACCCCGCGGAGGGGTCCGCCCATCACGAGGTCTGATCGGCGGAGGAGTGACCCGTCTTCGCTCGCCGATACTCATCCGGGGTGACGCCGTAGGTGGTCCGAAACCTGTTGCGCAGCGTGGCCACCGAGGTGAACCCCGACGAGGCCGCAACGCTGGCCAGACCGAGCCCCTCGGTGCGTTCGAGGAGTTCACGTGCCCTGGCCAGCCGTCGTTCCACGATCAGATCCGACGGCGATTCGTCGGTGTCGGCGAAGTAGCGATACAGGTGACGACGACTCAGATGGAGGAGATTGGCCAGGGTCTCGGTGGAGAACGCGGGGTCGCGGTAATGCCGGTCGACGATCTCGCGAGCGCTCGCCAGCACCTGCTCGGTGCGGTCGACCTCGTCGCCGCCGCTGCAACTCTGATCGAGCATGGTGGAACGCACCAGGTCGACGGCGGCCATCTCGGCCTTGAGGTCGACGTCGGCGCCACGCACCGCCACATCATAGGCGAAGGTCCGCAGGAATTGGGCCGTCGCACGAGCGAGAGGCGTCGCGGAGATGATCGGCATCTGCACGGTCGGACCACGATCCGGGTACAGCAACTCCACCGGAATCCAGACGCCGACGATGTCGGCGACGTCCAGGCAGGTGTGGGCGTAGATGTCCTCGTTGTTCACCATGACCAGGCCCTGCGGGTCGTCATAGGTGTAGGTGTGACCCCCCTGCCGGACCACACCGGTGCCCGGCAGGGTCTGGGTTCCCGCCATGACATACGGCGATGGGAAGTCCCGGTTGGTCGCGGCAGTGCGTGCGGTGGTTCGCGGAGTCGTCAGGATCACGAAGACCAGGATCTGCGAGAGTGGACGCCAGTAGGCGATCTCCTCGAAGTCGTCCGGATCTCCGATCGGCGTGATCTCCAGGGCCGGAATGTAATTGGCGAGACCATCGCGTCCGGCCCGGTAGATGTGCCGGGTCGGGTTGTTCCCGAGCGGATCGAAGGCACCGATGCGCGACTGCCACGACCGGACGAAGTCGGCGGTCAATCCGGGGTGGTCATCACCGGCAGACATGGTGTCACTTCCCACTCGATGAGACGAGGCCCTGGGCCGGACCCGCACCGCGTCCGTCGCCAGAAGACCACTGCGGCAACACGATCAGGGATGCGACCAGGAAGCACACCGCGCCGATGAAGGTTCCCCAGTTGGCGAGCACGGTGTCGACGGTGGCGCCGCCCGGGGTGATGTAGGCACCGACCGCCGACACACCGAAGGCCACGCAACCGATGAAGTTGATCTGCGACGACCACCATCCGACATCGGACGGATTCCAGAAGGTGTTGACCCGGGTGTAGGCCACGATGGCGAACACTCCGCTGATGAGGAAGGCCACCGACCCGCCGGCGTCCGGGGACCACACGAGGTGCTTCTGGGAGGCGAGGGTGTGTGCGGTGAGCGCGGCGGAGGTACTCACGTTGAACATCAGGGTTCCGAAGAATTGGGTGGATGCGGCCAACCACTCGGCCCGGACCATGGTGCCCGGCGCGTAGGAGACCGGAACCGTCACCGCACCGCTGAGCAACAACTGGATGAGACCGGCGGTGGTGAAGAACCATGCGCCGATGAAGAAGCAGATGTTCGCGTTGGCCGCGCCCATCCACAGACCGATCCACGGCGCCGATCCGAGCGCGAACAGGCTGGACCCGATCATGAATCCCCAACACTGCTTGGTCAGTGTCGGCACCAGGACGGCTCGCCGCCAGCGGGCAATCTCCGTCGTCGTGGTCATGTCGCCCCGCACTCCTTCGTGTTGGTGCTTGTGCCGTTTCGGTGCCGGTCCCCCGGACAAGTGTCCGGGGAACCGGCGGGAACTCCGTGGTGGAGAACTCCGTGGTGGAGAGCTCCGTGATGGAGAACTCCGGGGTACCGAACTCAGTGGTGGAAGTGCGACCCGGTGCCCTCGCGCGGCATCGGCGACTCGAGCTTGTCGAGGAAGGCGACCTCACCCTCCAGGTCGCGCAGCAACGCGACGGCCAGATCGTGGCTGAGGCCTGCACGCACGACGATGCGCTGCAGGGTCCAGTCGGCCAGACCGTCGGCCATCGGATACGCCGGCACCAGCCAGCCCTTGAGCCGCAAGCGATCCGACAGGTCGTACAGATTCCACTTGTCGGTGTAGCCGTCCTTCAGCTTCCAGGCGAACACTGGGATCGTGTCGCCGTGGCTGACCAGTTCGAACGGCCCGAGCTTGGCGATCTCCGACGACAGGAACGTCGCCACGTCGATCGACCCCTGCTGGATCGCCCGGTATCCGTCACGTCCCAACCGCAGGAAGTTGTAGTACTGCAACAGCACCTGCGCACCGGGGCGCGAGAAGTTCAACGCCAGGGTCGGCATGTTGCCACCCAGGTAGCTGCAGTGGAACACCATGCTCTCCGGCAGCGCGTCGGTGTTGCGCCACACGATCCATCCCAGGCCGGGATAGACGAGGCCGTACTTGTGTCCGGAGGTGTTGATCGACACGACCCGATCGACCCGGAAATCCCATTCCAGGTCGGGCTGGCAGAACGGTGCCACCATCGCGCCCGACGCCCCGTCGACGTGGATCTTGACGTCGAGTCCGGTCTTCTCCTGGATCTCGTCGAGCTTCTCGGCGATCTGCTTCACCGGCTCGTACAGGCCGTTGAAGGTGACACCGAGGATGGCGACAACACCAATGGTGTTCTCGTCCACATACTTCTCGAGTTCGTGTCCGTCGAACACGAAATGATCCTCCGACACCGGTACCCAGCGGGGTTCGACCTCGAAGTAGTTGAGGAACTTCTCCCAGCACACCTGGACGGCGGTGGAGAGCACCAGGTTCGGCTTGTCGATCGGCTTGCCCTCGGCCTTGCGGCGCGCCTGCCAATGCCGCTTGAGCGCAAGCCCACCCAGCATTGCCGCCTCCGACGACCCGATCGTCGACGTGCCGATGGAGTTGTCCACATCCGGCACATGCCAGAGGTCGGCGATGATCTTCCAGCACCGATCCTCGATGGCGGCGGTCTGGGGGTACTCGTCCTTGTCGATCATGTTCTTGTCGTAGGTTTCCGAGTACAGCTGACGCGCCTCGGGGTCCATCCACGTCGACACGAACGTCGCCAGATTCAGCCGCGCGTTGCCGTCGAGCATCGCCTCGTCATGAACGATCTGATACGCCGTCTCCGGCAGACTCATTCCGTCCGGAATGGTGAACTTCGGGTATTCCGTCGACTCACCCGGACGAACGAACACCGGATTCAGGGTCAGGGATTCGGTCTCGTTGGTGGTGGTCCGCGCATTGGTGTGCTGTGCGGTCATTGCTCTTTCCTTCCAGAGATGGGATCAGACGTGTCGAGCGGGTCGATGATCGGATGTCGGACAATGATCGGTCGTGTCGTCGCGAACCTCCTACACCTCGACCGGCGGATAGAGGCGATCCATGTTGTATTGCCTGTTTCTTCGCGCGGCCAGCGTGGAGATCGCGAGGAAGACGACGGTCATCGAGATCACGACGAGCAGCGCCCACCAGAATCTGTCATCGACCCCACCCACCGTCAGCTGTCTCAAACCGGTCACGGTGTAGGTCATCGGATCCACCCAGTGGATGTATTGGAACGGTTTGGTGGTGGTGGGCACCGGATAGATTCCACCCGCCGAGGTCAACATGATCATCAGGAAAGCAAGCGTCACCACACGTCCCACCGCGACGTCGAAGACGGCGTTGAACATCTGGATCATCGCCTGGAACATCGCGACCATCAGCAACATGAACCCGAACGTCGCTATCGGGTGGGTCGGCCGCAGACCGATGGCGAACACGACGACCAGGTAAAGGATGCTCGCCTGCAGGAATCCGACGAAGAAGGCCGGCGCGTAGGAGGCCAGCACCACTCGGAACGAGTTGAGTCCCTGGGCGATCGGGCGCGGTTGCAGTGGCTTGAACAGCATCCACACGATGATCGATCCGACGAACAGGGCCAGGCCGAAGAAGAACGGCGTGAACCCGGTGCCGAAGGTCTTGGCCTCGTTGAGGGTGACCTCCTTGAGCGCCACCGGTTGTCCCAGGGTCTTCGCCAGAGCATCCTTCTGCTCCTGCGACCAGGACGGCACCGCCTTGACCCCCTCGTCGACACCGGTCGCGAGTTGTTGTGTACCGGCGGCCAATTGCGTGGTGCCGTCGGCGAGTTGGTTGGCACCGTCGCTCAGCTCCACCAGTCCGGTGCTGAGTTGGTTTGCACCGGAACTGAGTTCCCCGGCAGCGGCCTGAGCCGCCTGCACGTCACTGCGCAACTGACCGCTCTGGAACAGATCGAGTGCGGTACGCAGCGTGCTCTGCGGGTTGGACAACTGCGCGTTGAGCGTGTTGGCGTCGGTCCGCACCTGCGACAGTTGTGTCGTCGCGTCGGGTCCGAGCCCCTGGGTACTGACGAAGCTCTGCACGGGTGCCAGCGCATTCGCCAGGGCCGCCGCGTTGGGGTCGCCGCTCTGGCGCAACTGGTTGATCACCGAGGTGAGCGCGGTCGAGGCCTGCGACTGGGTCGAGGCCGCACTGTTGAGGGCATCGGTTGCCGCAGAGGTGTTGGATGCCAGCCGGTTGGTGAGCGCACCCAGTTCGGCGGGACTGAGCCCACCCTGTCCGTTGAGGGCATTGAGCAACGGGGTGGTCGCCGAATCGACGGCCGTGTTGAGTTCGTCGAGGCCGCCGGCGAGTTCGGCGGCACCGTTCTTCGCCGTCACCAGATTGGTCGCGAGCTCATGGGCGCCGGTGTTGGCCTGCTTCATACCGATGTTGAGTTGGTTGACGCCGCTCTGCACCTGGTGGAGTTTGGGCAGCAATTTGGTGACGTCGTTGAGGACGATGTCGAAGGTCTGCTGCCCCACCTGCGCGCCGACCTGTTCGACGACCTGCAGTGCGGCGTCCTGACCCATCACCGTCGCCAGATAGTTGGTCGCATCGTTGTAGGTGAAGATCAGCTGCGCGGAATGCGCATCCCCACTCGTCGGCGATGCGAGCGACGAGCTGAAGTTCTCCGGCAGTGTGATCGAGAAGTAGTACTTGCCGTCGGCGACGCCCTGGGCGGCCTCCTCCTCGGAGACGACGTGCAGATCGAGCTGTTTGGAGTCGATCAGCCCCGAGACCACCTGATCGCCCGCCTTGAGCGGTTGCCCCTCGACGGTGGCACCCTGATCGGAGTTGACCAGTGCGACCGGCAACTTGTTCACCGCGTCAAAGGGATTCCAGAACGCCCACAGGTACAGCGCGCCGTACATCAGGGGCATGAGGATGATGACGAGGAGGGCGAGTCGGGGCATACGGCCCCGGTAGTACCGTTTGAAATCGCTGCCCGGCGAAAATGCGGCAAGCATGGTCAGATCCGTTCTGCGGGGTCGATACGGACGAATTCGTCGTCGGTGAGGTTGTCGACGGTGATCACGTCACGCAGTGGTAGGTCGGCGAATCCGCCGTTGACGTCGGCGGTGATCACGGTCTGGTCGCGACCCACTTCGACGAGTCGCTGCAATAATTTGTGGGCACTGTCGACGCGGGTCAGTCGATCGACCCCGCCCACCACCAACAGCGGTGGCCGCCGGATGTTGGCCACCGCGATCCGGAACAGTGCAGCGGTCAGCTCCGGAAGTTCCTCCACGTAGGCGTCCATCGACGGCAGTGAGTAGTCCCCGAAGATCGGGCGGCAGATCCGCTCGAGATCATCCTGCCGGGATTGCGGCACCCACTTGTACCACGGTGCGGCCCACCGGATCTGCTCGGTCACCACATCGTGGACGCGAATCGTCTGCTCGATCTCGTCGACCTCGTCGATGTCGGCGACGGCCGCCTGCGAGAACAGATGGTGCGCCTTGTTGGTACGACCGAACGCGGTGAGGCGCCCCGACGTCGGCTTCATCCGTCCGGCCAGGGTGAGCAACAACGCGGTCCGGCCACGACCACCGGAACCGACCAGCAGGGTGACACCTCCCGGTCGGACGGTGACGTCGACGGGGCCGTAGATGTGGCCCCACGAGGCCTTCACCCCGATGCCCTCGGCCACGATGATGGGTTCATCCTGACCCGCGGGTGTGGGGACGTCGGTCCCGAGTGATCGGGTATCGATCGGCCCGGTGACCGCATCGTCCCCTTCGGAGATCGTCACGTCAGTGTCTCCATTTCGGCATGGCGGCCGCGCCGGGCGCTGCTCGCTGATTTTCTGAGATGTACTACTGCTGGGATGTGGCGTCGATTCAGAGCGAGTTCTTGACGGCGACAACGTCTTTCAAGATCAGCGGAATGTTCTTGTCCGCGTCGGTGAAGACGGAGAGATCACTGATCGGGCACCGTCGACGAACAGCAAACCCGTTGCGCCCATGATGAAGTCGAGATAGTTGCTCGCATCGCCCATGAGATGGACGTGGGCATCGGTCATGCCCGGATTGAGGAATCGGCCCCCTCCGTCGATCTCTACGGTGCCGTGACCGGGAGCGTCCCCGACGGGTGAGGTCGACACCGCGCCGATATGTGAACCGTCGACGATGACATCGGCATTCTCGACGAGACCATCACGAATGTCATCGAATACCTTGACGTTGCGGATAACCGTCCGAGCATCGGCCGGCATCGAATCTCCCATGGTCCAAATGATAGACGCGGTGTCACAAAATTGTCTATTTACTCGGGACCTTTGTCCCTATACCCGGACTCATCTCAAATTGAGACATGATGCGGCAATACGGGTCATCGAACTGCCACGATGACGACATTGCCCAGGACCAGTTATCCTGGGATTTCTCCCGTACTCGCACTCCTTGTGAGCACGAGAAAAGGTTCGATCGTGGTGCGGCAGGAATCATCGGGAATTCAGGATTCCCGGTCCTGTCGACCAATACATCGAACCTCTATGAGTGGATCATGACTGCACGCCCCGATTGTTCGGATGTCACAAACTCGTCGGCATCCGGTCCCGATCTTGACGATGCGGCCGGCAACAACCCGACAGCGGAGAGTGACCGGTATGCCAACACGTCCCCGAAATGGTCGGCGCGTGTCACGAGATCGCACCTCCACCTCTCCCGCCGCCGGATAGGGCATGCTGAACTCAGGACACGATGGCCGTGACCCCCCCCCCCCCCCGATTGGAAGGACCTTCACTCATGTCGAAGAACGTCAAGATCGCCCTCATCGTCCTCGGTTTGGGCCTCGTGATCGCGGTGGCGGTCTTCTTGAAGCGCGAGAAGACCATCGTCGACGCGGCAACCGACAAGATCGCCGACACCATCGACGAACTCGACCCGGCTGCCCGGGCCGCCGTGGTTGCACGGCTGGGTATCGAGGCCAAGGACAAGGCGCTCGAGGTCAAGGACAGCCTCGTCGGCTGACGCTTCACCCCACGTCGCGCCACCGGAACCGAGACCATCCACCGGCCACGATGGCTGCCGATACGAGCGCCATCACCACGATCGGCAGCCATCGCATCGGTTCCACCGGCACGAGCGGCACGTGGGTGAACGGCGAGATGTCGCACACCCACTGGGGCAGCTCGAACATTCCCGACAGCGGGCCGAGGAACAGCGCGGCGACCACGATCGGCCACCCCAGGTGCACCAGCACAGGCCGGAACGCGTACAGGGCGAGGACCAGCGCACCGATGACGAGTGCCGCGGGCAGCAGCACCGCCGCGGTCTGCGCGATGTGCACGGTGGGTGTCACCCAGCCGCCCCCGGCGATGCCGTTGCCGATCACCATGCCCGCGGCGGCGACGGCGATCACGACGACGAGCCCCAGCGCGGCGACCGCGGCGGAGGCCAGGAAGTACCGGCCTCGTGACGTCGGCGTCGCGAGGATCACCTCGGTGCGGGAGCCGGCTTCCTCGGCGCGGAGACGTTCGGCGAGATTGACCACCCAGGCACTCGCGACGACGCCCAGCACCGACAACATCGTGACCGCGAAGACGGTGCCGAGCCCGATGTCACCGGGTTGTGCCGTGAGGACCTGCTGGAAGACGTCATTTCCCTCGGCGAGCTGTTCCACCGACGGCTGCATGAACCCGACGACGAGTGCGTAGGTCGCCAGACCGGCCGCCCATGACCGCAGGAGCGGGGCGGAGAGGCGCGCGGCGAGCGCCTCCACCGTCGGAATCCGTGCGGTGCCCTCGGGCCCGGCCCGTGGCGCGATGATTCCGCCGCCGAGGTCACGGCGCATCGACACCCAGGCCGCCGATCCGGCACCGAGAACGAGCAGACCCAGCGACGCCATGAACGGCACGAGGTTGTCCGCGCCGAAGGGATCGGCCAGCTCGGCCCAGCCCACCGGCGACACCCACCGCAGCCAGGCCCAGCCTCCCGTCGCGTCGGGGACACCGCGCAGCAGGTAGCCGAGGACCACTATCGCCGATCCGACGAGATTGGCGATGTGACTCGTCGCCGCCACCTGCGCGGTGAGCATTCCCAGCCCGACCGCGGCCAGACCGGTGCCGGCGTACTGCGCGAAAACCACCAGCACCGCCACGCCACCCCCGCCGAACGGGATGAGCACCAGCGACATCGCCAGTCCCACAACAACACTGAACGCAGCGGCGACCGTCGCCGCGGCGGCAAGCGGCGCCAGCGGACCGACGACGCCGGCGCGGATGAGCTCGACGCGCCCGAGCTCCTCCTCCTTCCGGGTGCCGCGCACGACCATCAACACGGCGCACACCCCGACCGCGGCGATCATGAACAGCCCGGCGCGCCACACCACCGCCGACGCCGTCGAGTCGATGTGGATCGTGTCACCGAGCAGGAAGCGGAAGGCGGAGTTGGCGCCGGGGCCGGCGGCGAGTTCGCGGCGTTTCTCCGCCGTCGGGTACATCGATGCGATCGAGGCCGCGGTCGCGAGATCCAGGATCACGAAGATGATCACGGTGACCGGGGCGATGATGCGCTCACGCCGGACGGCGAGCCGCAGCAGCAGTCGGTAGCCGCTGAAATACCTTGCGGTGAACGAGATTCGGGGGTTGGGGAGGCGTGCGTCCGACGAGGTGGCGGTGGAAATCGGCGTCACACCTCCTCATCGTAGGCGTGGAGGAACAGTTCCTCCAGGCTCGGTGGGGCGACCGACAGCGACCGCACGTCGTGCGACGCGAGCGCCCGCGTCACCGCGGCCAGGCCGGTGTCGTCGACGGTGAAGGTGACCTCGCCGTCCCGTGATGCGAAGTCGTGCACACCGGCGACGTCCGCGAGATCCGTTGCGGCGCCGTCGATCACCGCGGTGACGCGGGAACGGCGCAGATGCCGCAGTTCGGTCAGGGTGCCCGCCTGCACGGTCGCGCCGTCGCGGATGATGGTCACCGTGTCGCACAGTTGCTCGACCTCGGCGAGGATGTGGCTCGACATCAGCACGGCCGACCCGGCGGCGGCGCATTCCCGCACGCATTCGGTGAACTGATGGGTCATCAGGGGATCGAGCCCGGAGGTCGGCTCGTCGAGGATGAGCAGCTCGGCGTCGGCGGACAAGGCGGCGATCAGCGCGACCTTCTGCCGGTTTCCCTTGGAGTAGGTGGACGCCTTCTTCGTCGGATCGAGTTCGAACCGCTCGATCAGATCCTTCTTCCGCATCCCACTGTCGACGCGGACACCACGCAACGAGAGCAGCACGTCGATGCACTCACCACCGGTCAGCTGCGGCCAGAGGTTGACGTCGCCGGGCACATACGCCAGGCGACGATGGATGGCGACCGCATCAGCGTGCGGGTCGAGGCCGAAGACGCGCACGGTTCCACCGTCGTGGCGGTACACACCCAGCAGCACCCGGATCGTGGTGGACTTCCCCGAACCATTGGGCCCGAGGAAACCTGCCACCTCACCGGCGCGGACGCGAAGATCCAGGCCGTCGAGCGCCCGGAAATGACCGAAGTACTTGGTCAGGCCTGCCACGTCGACAATGTGATCGACCGCGTCGGTCATGATGTGGTTCCTCTCGGGGGCGAGAACGGCATCGGGCGCAGAGTACGTCGGGCACCGGGACATCGGTCAGTATTACTGCGAACGGCGCCCCATGGATGAGGAGTCGACGATGAGCGTCACACTGCATTGGATACCGCTGGGCGCGGGTGGTCGGGTCGTGGCCCGATGTGGGCGTGTCTACGAATCGGTCTCCGCCCGGACCCGCCACGAGCGGCCCGCGCAACCGGTGCACGCCGCACTCACCGTCGTCACCGACGGCTCGCGGTACGTCATCGAGCAGGCGCCGGTCTGGGGAGCACCGCCGGGCGATCGTGGTGTGCGGGTCACCGGCCCCGTCGGACTACGATTCCTGGGCCGGTCTCGCTACTTCCGGTACGAGATCCGTTGCTGGCGTGACGGTCTCATCCCTGACCTGGCCGCCGAACTGGAGCGGTGCCCGATACCCTGTGACGACCACACCGCGCAACGGATCATCGACGCCACGTCGCGGGTCCCGGCATTCACCTGGGGTCGCCGGGCACCCGGCACCACCCAGATGTGGAATTCGAACTCCGTGGCCGCCTGGCTGCTCGTCACCGCAGGCATCGATCCGCCACTCCCACCCGCGGGGTGCCACGCACCCGGATGGGACGCGGGCCGCGTGATCGCGCGTTCAGACCAGGGGTGACCCGCAGTGGCCACCGCCACATCCCTAGAATTGCGCCCATGAGCGACGCCGCCACCACGATCACCATTCCCGCCGACCTGCTGCCCGCCGACGGGCGCTTCGGATGCGGCCCGTCCAAGGTGCGCCCCGAACAGTTGCAGTCCCTCGTCGACGTCGGCGCGTCGGTCTTCGGCACCAGCCACCGCCAGGCGCCGGTGAAGAACGTCGTCGGTTCGGTCCGCGACGGACTCGCCCAACTCTTCTCCCTGCCCGAGGGATATGAGGTGGTGCTGTCCAACGGCGGTACCACCGCGTTCTGGGATGCCGCCGCATTCGGCCTGATCAATCGCCGTTCACTGCATCTGACCTATGGCGAGTTCAGCTCCAAGTTCGCCACCGTCGCCAAGAAGGCACCCTTCCTGGACTCCCCCGCGGTCATCTCCACCGATCCGGGTACCGCACCCGATCCGGCCGCCCTGACCACCGACGACTTCGGTGGCGTCGACCTCATCGGCTGGGCCCACAACGAGACGTCGACCGGCGTGGCGGTCCCGGTGCTGCGGCCCGAGGGCTCCGACGACGCTCTCATCGCGATCGATGCGACCTCCGGCGCCGGCGGCCTGCCGGTGAACGCCGCCGACACCGACGTCTACTACTTCGCACCGCAGAAGTGCTTCGCCGCAGACGGCGGGATCTGGCTCGCACTGATGAGCCCGAAGGCCATCGAGCGGATCGAGCGCATCGCCCAGACCGATCGCTGGTGCCCCGAGTTCCTGTCGCTGCCCACCGCGGTGGACAACAGCCGCAAGAACCAGACCTACAACACCCCGGCACTGGCCACCCTGTTGCTGCTGGACAACCAGATCCAGTGGATGCTCGCCAACGGCGGGCTCGACTGGTGCGTCAAGCGGACCGCCGACTCCAGCTCACGCCTGTACAACTGGGCCGAAAAGTCGGAATTCGCAACACCTTTCGTCACCAATCCGGCATTGCGCAGCCAGGTGGTCGGCACCATCGACTTCAGCGATGACGTCGACGCCGCCGCGGTCGCCAAGGCCCTGCGTGCCAACGGGGTGGTCGACACCGAGCCGTACCGCAAACTCGGGCGCAACCAGCTCCGCATCGGCATGTTCCCGGCGATCGACCCCGACGACATCAGCAAACTGACCGAGAGCATCGACTACGTCGTCGAACACCTCTGAGGAGTGATCGAGCGCTGTCAGTGCGCACGTGAGCGCTGTCCGTTGTATGCCAATCTGGGTGTGAGTCACTTCCGAGGAGGAGGTTCACAACATGAGTATTAGTGCTGGTTACACGATCGCTGAGATCACAGCCTATGTCCGGGAGTATCTGGA
>NZ_JBDZDJ010000029.1:0-58446 GCF_040049135.1 Gordonia sp. VNK1
TCTCGACCCAGAACTCTCTCTCGAGGCCCAGCCGGTAAGAGTGCTCACCCAGTAGCAGCTACCACCACCAAGTCTGCCAACTCACGTCAACCAGACCCAGTAGTTCCCCCCATTAGCCGGTCCGGAGCGATAGCGGAGGACCGAGTCGAGACCTCCGCAACCCGACGACGAAACCGGGTCACCGCCAACCGAACACAGCTCTGCCGACATTGACAGCGCTCACCCCCAACCGATTCCGCGCCAACATAGTTGTCGTACCCCCTCGCTACACTTGACTCAGTTCAGTTGATCCGACCGATCAGAGGAGGTGAACATTATGGCCACCAACACCATTGGCAGCAGCAAGGCACCGGAACTGTCGATGACCGCCGCCGACGCGGCCATGATCGATCACCTCCCTGTCGAGGCGGCCACCGCACTCGCCCGCTCGCTGCAACGCCAGGAACGGCAAGTGATCGCTCGGAAAGTGCTGTCGGCGGCGCGGATCGGACACGCCGTATACGACGAGATGCTGCTCTCAGGCCATCAGACCAATGTGCACACCACCGGCGCCGTCGACAAGGCCGCCACCGGCAAGGTATCCACCACCCTGGGTGTGTCGGTGCCGCAAGCGACGGCGTGGATGACGTTGAGCTTCCTGCTGTCGACACTCCCGACGGTGACCGCCGCATTCCTCGACGGTGACCACTCCCTGGAACGTATCCGCATCATCGCCAACGAGATCGCCGTCCTGTCCGACGACGATGCCCGCGCGTTCGCCGAAACCCGTGCACTGCAACTCGCCGAACGTAACCAGGCCGATAAGACCCTGCGGGATCAGGTCGTCGAAATGGTGATCGCCCTGGATCCCGACGGCGCCGCCGACCGTCGCGAGGAAGCCGCCGCACGCGATCAGAACGTTCGCGTGCGCCGAGACACCAACGGGCACTGCAGTATCTCTGTCTACGGCCCCGGGGAGATGGGTGCCCATCTGGCGGCGCGGATCGCGAAGATGATCAGTGAGCGGATCTGCCCGCGTGATCCGCGTCGTCAGGGGCAGGTGCAGGTCGCGGCGTTCGCCGAAATCCAGGGACTGCCCGGGGCACACCTGTCGTGTGAATGCGGGCGGGGCGACTGCTCGCGGGCGATCCCCTTGCCGGAGGAGCCGAGTGGTCTGACCGACCTCGACATCGATGTCGACGACGACGCGCCTGATCTGTCTGGCGATGTCGATGCGGACGCCGACGTGACCGCCGATGCCGAGACAATCACCGGCGACGACACTGACTGTGCAGCAACGGATACCGAAGAGTCGCAACCCGACACCGACACCGACACCGATTCGCAGTTGTCGCTGTCGTTGATCACCGACCCGTCCGGGCAACGGGAAGCCCGGCTGGAGTACTTCGGCGTTGTGGACGACGCCCACGCCCGTTCGTTGATCACTTCGGGACAGCTGGTGACCGTCAGCGAGTTTCCCACCCTCGACATCCCCACCATCAACACCGCCACCTCACTGGACCGGATACCCGCGGCGTGGCGTCGCCTCGACGATCCGTTCCCCGCGCCACCGATCGACCCCACCGGGCACGGTGGACATCTTCTCCCGCCATCAGGTGCGTTGACGTATCGGATACCAGCGTGGTTGCGGGAGAAGATCATCGAGTTGGATGGCACCTGCCGGTACCCGCATTGCGGCCGACCGGCCAGTGAATGCCAGATCGATCACCTGGTGAAATTCGTGCACCAGGATCCGATCACCGGTGGCTGGACCGTGGAATTCAACCTGATGCCGTTGTGCACCCCGGACCATCAGCGAAAACACATGGGATTGTTGATCCCCACCATGCTGTCGGACCGGGCTGTCATCTGGCGAGACCCGGCCACCGGGGAGACCATCACCACCTATCCGCGGTAAGACGCTGGCTTTGGCCTGCCGTCGGGTGGTGTTGCGCTGTGATCGGTTTCCAGCCCCGTGTTGGGTGGTCTCGAGGCTCGTCGCCCAGGGGCTCCTCGCACCTCGACCGGCGGGAGTGAGATTGTGCTGCAATATGTTTCCGGCGTCAGGTTGCGTGGTCTCGACGTCGACAGAGCTCGGCCCGGTGACACACCACGGGCTCGCAGGATCGCACGAGGCGGCTCGGCATACCGGGCGCGGCTACTCTCCTACCCCTCCAACGTCTTCGTCATCCGGCCGACGGCCTCTTCGTACTCGCTGACCATGTCGGCGATGAGTTCGGCGACCGGTGTGATGGCGTTGAGCCGGCCGACGATCTGTCCCGCCGGCATCGCGACGACGCCGGGGTCGTCCGACGCCGAAATCCGCGCGTGCGCTTCGGAAACCAGGATGTTCTGCAGCGGCATGGGCAGCGGGTCGGGAGCGTTGTCGGCATCCCACGCGTCGGTCCAACGGGTCTTGAGCAGCCGGGCGGGTTTGCCGGAGTAGATCCGTCGCCGCACCGTGTCACGCGAGGTCGCATCCAGCAGCGCCTGCTGCACCGTCGACGGACCCTCCTGCCCCTCGGCCATACCGAGTTTGTACTCGGCGGCGGTCAGCCAGTAGGTGCCCATCCAGACACCTTGTGCACCAAGGGCGATGGCCGCAGCGATCTGTCGGCCACTTCCCACTCCACCGGCGGCGAGGACCGGGGCGCGGTCGCCGACGGCGTCGACGAGTTCGGGCCACAGGATCATCGACGTGACCTCGCCGGTATGCCCACCACCCTCGTAACCCTGGGCGATGACGATGTCGACACCCGCGTCGACATGATGCAGCGCATGGTCTTTCGCACCCGCGAGGGCCGCCACCAGCACACCATGGTCATGGGACGTCTGGATCACATCGGCCGGCGGCGAGCCGAGCGCATTCGCGATGAGCTTGATCTGCCCGTACTTGTCGGCATGGGTCATCGCCACATCGACATGCGAGCGGGCCACCGAGTGCAGCCACCCGAGGACACCGGCATTGACGCGATCACCGTCGGGCAGCGGCGGGACGCCGAGATCGTCGAGGGTGCGCTCGACGAAGGCGCGGTGTTCCGGCGGGATCATCGCGTCGAGATCCACATGGCTTCCCTCGGTGGGGATCTTGGCCGGCATCACCACGTCGACGCCAAACGGTTTGCCGTCGGTGTTCTCGTGCATCCACTCGAGGACCTCGTCGAGTTCGTCGGGATCGTTGAACCGCACGCAGCCCAGCACGCCGAGGCCACCGGCCCGGCTGATCGCCGCCGCCACATGCTGACTGGGCGTGAAGCCGAAGATCGGATAGTCGATGCCGAAGCGTGTCGCCAGATCGGTTTTCATTTCGTGGTCTCCGTAACCGCCGCGCGGGCATCCTCGATGGTGGTGTCGGCAGGTCGGCCCTCGGCAACCGAGACCGCCCACCGGTAGTCGGGTTTACCCGCCGGTGACCGTTTGATCGCATCCACGAACCAGACACTGCGCGGGGATTTGTAGCCGGCCAACTCTTTTCGGACGACGTCGGAGAGCTCGGTCACCGACGGTCGGGCATCGTCGCGTGTCGCGATCACCGCCCCGACCCGCTGACCGAAGCGGGGGTCGGCCACGCCGACGACGACGGTGTCGAAGACGTCGGGATGCGCCTTCAGCGCCGCTTCCACTTCCTCGGGGAACACCTTCTCCCCGCCGGTGTTGATCGACACCGATCCGCGGCCGAGCAGGGTGATGCTGCCGTCGGCCTCGACCTGCGCGAAGTCGCCGGGGATCGAGTAGCGAACCCCGTGGAACACCTTGAACGTCTTCGCCGACTTCTCCGGATCGTTGTGATAGCGCAGCGGGATGTGGCCGGTGCGCGCCAGCACACCGACCTCGCCGCTGCCGGGTTCCACGCGGGTGCCGTCCTCGCGCAACACGTGAGTCTGCTTGTCGGCGTTGACCCGTGGCGCCCCGACGTGCGATTGACCCTTGGCAACGACGCCCAGTCCACCGAATCCGGTCTCCGACGAACCAATGGCGTCGATGATGACGGCGTTCGGGAACTTGGCGAGGAACTGTTCCTTGACGCTCGGCGAGAACAGGCACGCCGAACTGGCCACCGACACCACCGTCGAGGTGTCGTGGTCACGCTGTTCGAGCGCCTCGATCATGGGGCGCCCCATGGCATCTCCGGTGATGAAGATGACGTTCACACCGTGCCGACCGACCGCCTCCCACACGGAGTGAGCGTCAAAGTCCGGGTACACCACAGCTTTTCCACCGCCGAAGAGCGCCTGGAAGACCGCCCACTGCGAACCGCCGTGGATGAAGGGCGGGATCGGGAACCGCACCAGCTGCCCGCCGGCGGCGCCGGTCTTGGCGTGTTCCCATTCGTCGGTGACCGGCTCACCGGTGTACCACTCGATGCCGCCGCCGAGTACCCGCCAGACGTCCTCCTGCCGCCACACCACGCCCTTCGGCTTCCCGGTGGTGCCGCCGGTGTAGAGCATGTACAGATCGTCGTTGGAGCGGTCCCCGAAGTCGCGCGCGGTCGACGATTCGGCAATCGCGTCCTCGTAGGCGATCGCCGGCGCCACCGCGTCCGCGCATGTCACGTCGACGTCGCTGCCATCCTCGATCACGATCCGATGTTCGACCGCCAGGTCTGCTCCGCCATAGTCGGCCCGATTCGATAACACGTTGCAGACGCGTGGCGAGTACTGCCGCTCATGGATGAGCACTTTCATCCCGGAGTCACTGAAGATGTGATCGAGTTCGGCCTCGACGTAGCGGTAGTTGACGTTGACCATCACCGCCCGGGCCTTGAAGATCGCGACCATCGCCTCGACGGATTCAATGGTGTTTCTGCTGTACAGCCCCACGGCGTCGCCCGGCGCGACGCCGAGTTCCTGAAGCTTGTGGGCCAGCGCGTTACTGCGCTCCTCGAGTTCGGCATAGGTACGGGCGCGGTCGCCGGACTCGAGTGCGGTGCGGTCGGGCATGAGGTCGACCGCATGCTCGATGAGGTCGCCGATGGTGAAAGCCATGAGTCAAAATTAGAACGTGTTACTGTTTCCGGCAAGAGATTCTTCCACATCGATCGATCTGGGGGTCGAGATGACCGCGTTGTCGCAGCCCGAGTCCGCCACCGACCACATCCCCCACTGCCTCGTCGAGCAGCGGGGGCATGTCCTCATCGTCACGATGAACCGGCCCGAGGCCCGCAACGCCCTTTCGTCGGAGATGATGGCGATCATGACCGAGGCCTGGGATCGGGTCGATTCCGATCCGGAGATCCGGGTGGCGATCCTGACCGGCGCGGGTGGCGCCTTCTGCGCGGGGATGGACCTCAAGGCCATGTCGCGCAACGCTCCTGGCGACACCGTCAAGTCCGGGTCGTGGGACCCCGCGTCGCTGCCCGCCCTCCTGAAGGGACGACGGCTGACCAAACCGCTGATCGCCGCTGTCGAGGGACCCGCCATCGCCGGTGGCACCGAGATCCTGCAGGGCACCGACATCCGGGTCGCCGGCGAGAGTGCAAAATTCGGTGTGTCCGAGGCCCGTTGGGGACTCTTCCCGCTCGGCGGGAGCGCGGTTCGGCTGGTCCGGCAGATCCCCTACACGGTCGCCTGCGACATCCTCCTCACCGGGCGCCACATCAGCGCCGCCGAGGCCAAGGAGTACGGACTGATCGGCCATGTCGTCCCCGACGGCACCGCGTTGGACAAAGCACTCGAACTCGCCGAGGCCGTCGCCGCCAACGGTCCGCTCGCCGTGCAGGCCATTCTGCGCACCATCCGAGAAACCGAAGGAATGCACGAACTCGATGCCTTCCAGGTCGAGGCACCGATCGGGATCTCGGTGTTCCAGAGCAAGGATGCCAAGGTCGGGCCCAAATCCTTTGCCACCAAACAGAAACCGGTGTTCACCGGCGAATAGGACACATCGTGGGCGACTCGGCCATCCGTGTCTGGACCGCGCTCTTCTCGCCGATCGGTGCCGCCGCACAGGCCACCGCACTGCGCGACGCGGGCGTGAGCGGCGTGTTCACCTTCGAGGGTCCGCACGACGTCTTCACCCCCTTGGTACTCGCCTCCCGGGTCGACGATGTCGATCTGATGACGAATGTCGCGATCGCATTCCCCCGCAACCCCATTCACGTCGCCCATCAGGCCAACGATCTGCAACTGTTGAGCGACGGACGTTTCCGCCTCGGTCTCGGCACCCAGATCCGGCCACAGATCGAGAAACGGTTCGGCGCCGACTTCGATCGTCCGGTCGGGCGGATGGTCGAGTTCGTCGCCGCACTCCACGCGATCTTCGACAGCTGGGAGACCGGCACCCGCCTCGACTTCGACGGCGACTTCTATCGTCACCGCCTGATGACGCCCACCTTCAGCCCGCCACCCAATCCGCACGGCAGGCCCCCGATCCTGGTCGGTGCCCTCGGCCCGCAACTGACCCGCGCGGTCGCGAGGCATTGCGACGGCCTGCTGATCATGCCGTTCACCAGCGACCGATTCGTCCGCGAATCAATCCTCCCCAGGGTCGCCGCCGGTCTCGCCGACGCCGGCCGCACCGCCGCCGAGTTCACGATCATGCCCGAGATCATCGTCGCGACCGGCCGAGACGAGAACGAGTACGACACCGCCGCCCGCCGCCTCCTGTCGTTCTACGGCTCCACCCCCGCCTACCGTCCGGTCCTCGACCTGCACGGCTACGGCGACCTGCAACCGGAACTCAATCGGCTCTCCAAGATCGGCCGATGGGACGAGATGCCCGGACTGATCGACGACGGTCTCCTCGATACGATCGTCGCCCGCGGAACACCCGTGCAGGTCGCCGAGCGGGTTCATGCCCGCATCGCCGGCATCGCCGACGAGGTGGCCCTCTGCCAGCCCTTCCCCCTCGCCACCGGCACGCTCGGCGAGGTGCTCGACGCGCTGTCCGTCCGGTGACGTTGCCGCCGGTGAGATCGACCCCGGTGAGAGATTGACACTGCCATTGGGCGACGGCAGGGTCTAGGACATGCTCCGACGTCCCATGAACAACGACTGGTCCGGCCAGCGGTTCCCGCACCCCACCAAGCGGCGGCCGATCATCGGCGAACTCGGCGCGTCCGATCCGCGCAATCCGATCCTCAGCGTTCTGCAGTGGGGCGCGAGACTCGGCCCGATCTTCGAACTGCAGGTCTTCCGCCAGAAGTTCGTGTTCGTCGCGTCGGCGGAACTGACCGCGGAGCTATGCGACGAAACCCGTTTCTGCAAGGCCTTGCCGCCGGCCATCACCGCCCTGCGCCAGTACGCCGGCGACGGCCTGTTCACCGCCTTCAACGACGAGCCCAATTGGCAACTCGCCCACGAGTTGCTGATGCCGGCCTTCACCAAGGCGGCGATGCGGTCGTATCACTCCACGATGACGGCCACGGCGGGCGAACTGTTCGACTACTGGGATCGTCGCGCCGTCGGCGCCGCGGATGCCGGCGCCACCACCGACTCGGGGGCCACCACCGATTCCGACGTCACCCAGGACATGACGAAGCTGACGATGGAGACGCTGACGCGCACCGCGTTCAGTCGGGACTTCGGGTCGTTCACCTCGCCGGAGCAGCATCCGTTTGTGGCGGCGATGATTCGCGCACTCGAAACCGGGCGCCGCAAGGGCGGACTCGGCACCGCGCCCGGCGGCCGGTTCCTGACCCGCTATCTCGACCACCGCAACGCCGAGCACCAGGCCTACATCGACTCCCTGCTCGACAAGGTGATCGCCGAGCGCGCCGACGACCACCGCCAGGACGACCTGCTCGGCATCATGCTCAACGTGGCCCATCCCGAGACCGGCGAGAAACTGTCGATGCTCAACATCCGGTATCAGATCCTCACCTTCCTCGTCGCCGGGCACGAAACCACCTCCGGTGCACTGTCATTCACCCTGTACTACCTCTCGCAGAACCCGGAGTGCCTGGCGCGGGCCCGCGCGGAGGCCGACGACATCCTCGGCGACGATCCGACCGCGATGCCGACCTTCGAGCAGGTCCCCAAATTCCGCTACATCCGACGGTGCCTCGACGAGGCGTTGCGGATCTGGCCGACGGTGCCCGCCTTCGCCCGCAGCCCCCGCGCCGACACCGAGATCGCCGGCCGGTACCGGATGCGACCGCAGGACTGGGCCGTCATCATGCTCGGTCTGGTACACCGCGACCCCGAGGTGTGGGACCGCCCGGATGTCTACGATCCGGACCGCTTCCTCGCCGAGAACGTGAAGAAGCGCCCCGCCCACAGCTACAAGCCGTTCGGAGCGGGACTGCGGGCGTGCATCGGTCGCCAGTTCGCGCTGCACGAGGCGGTCCTGGTTCTGGCCGGGCTCCTGCATCGTTACGAGCTGGCCGCCGACCCGAGCTACCAGCTGGCCGTCGACGAGCGACTCACCATGGTGCCCAAGGACTTCCACCTGTCGCTGACGAAGCGGACGATCCCGGCGACGGCAGGCATCGGCTGAGGCGTCCCATCCCGTCGAGTGGGCGCCGTATCCCGTCGAGTGGGCGCCGTATCCCGTCGAGTGGGCGCCCTATCCCGTCGAGTGGGCGTCCCATCCCGTCGAGTGGGCCTACACCAACCCCGCCACCTGCTCGATGGTCGCCACATCGCGGGCGGTCACCATCAGCATGCCGACGCCCGCGGCCTCCCACTGCTTGATCTGGTCGCGCACCTCGTCGGCGGTCCCGGCGATCAACGTTTCGCGCACCATCTCGTCGGGTACGGCGGCGATCGCCTCGGCCTTGCGCCCCGCCAGGAACAGCCTCCCGATCTCGTCGACGACGTCGCCGTAACCCATCCGCCGATACAGTTCGGCGTGAAAGTTCTTCTCCTTGGCGCCCATTCCGCCGACGTAGAGCGCTGTCGACGGCCGGTACCGATCGATGACCGACGCGACGTCGTCGGTGATGGCCATCTGCACCGTCGCCGCCACCTCGAAGTCCTCACGGGTGCGACGTGCACCGGGCCGGGCGAATCCGTCGGCAAGCCATTCCTCGTACTGATCGGCCAGTGACAGGCTGTAGAAGATCGCCAGCCACCCGTCGGCGATCTCCGCGGTCTGCGCCACGTTCTTCGGCCCCTCCGCGCCGAGCCAGATGGGGATGTCGGCGCGCAGTGGATGGGTGATCGGCTTGAGCGCCTTCCCCAGACCGGTCGCGCCGGGCGCATCGGCGGGATACGGCAACGGGTAGTGCGGACCGCCGCTGGTCACCGGCGCCTCCCGTCCGAGCACCGACCGCACGATCTCCACGTATTCCCTGGTGCGCGCCAACGGCTTTGCGAACGGCTGCCCGTACCAGCCCTCGACCACCTGCGGCCCGGACACCCCCAGTCCGATGATGTGGCGCCCTCCCGAGAGGTGATCCAGCGTCAGCGCCGCCATCGCCAAGGAGGTCGGCGGCCGGGCGGAGAGTTGGGCGACCGCGGTACCGAGCCGAACCCGTGACGTTGACGCACCCCACCACGCCAGTGGCGTGTAGGCATCCGATCCCCAGGACTCGGCGGTGAACACGGAGTCGAACCCGTTCTCCTCGGCCGCGGCGATGAGCGCGGGCGCGTGCGTGATCGGTTCCGCTCCCCAATAGCCCAGTTGTAACGACAGTTTCACGATGGTCGCCGTCCTCTCGTGGCACCGATCAGAAGCGCGATGACATGCGCCTTGTGCCCAATACTAGAACGTGTTCTACTCGATTGTGTGAGCAGCATCGCAACTGACACCCACGACGGCCCATCGAGTCCCGTCGCCACGGTTCCCGAACCGGAGACGACCATCCTCACCGCGCCGTTGACCAACACCTTCGGCTACACCCGGTCGCTCGGGCCGGTCCTGTCACAGTTCGCGCTCGGGTTGCGCGACGGCCGGATCGTCGGCTCGAAGAACTCCGACGGCACCGTGTCGGTCCCGCCGGTGGAATTCGACCCCTCCACCGGCAAGGCCACCACCGACCTCGTCGACGTCGCCGCCGTCGGCACCGTGACGACGTGGACGTGGAATCCGGTGCCCGCCGAACCGCAACCGTTCGACACCCCCTTCGCGTGGGCGCTGATCCGGCTCGACGGCGCCGACACCGCGCTGCTGCACGCCCTGCGCGTCGACTCCCCCGACGACCTGAGCACCGGCATGCGCGTGCACGCGGTGTGGCGTGCCGCGCGCACCGGCCGCATCGACGACATCAGCCACTTCGCACCGGGTGACACCCCGGCCGTCGCGGCGCCCAACACCTCCGACGACGACCTCCCCCACAACGGCAACGTGGTGATCACGACACCCATCACCACCGCCATCACGCATTCGGCCACCGAGGAGGAGACCTGGTATCTCCAGGGCCTGAAGGCGGGCAAGCTCTACGGCACCCGCATCGGCTCCGGGGTCGACGCCGGCCGTGTGTACTTCCCGCCGCGCAAGGTCAGCCCGTCCGACGGCGCACCGTCTGTCGAGCGAGTTGAGTTGTCCGACAAGGGCATCGTCACCACCTTCTGCATCGTCAACGTCCCGTTCCAGGGACAGCGGATCAAGCCGCCCTACGTCGCCGCCTATGTCCTGCTCGACGGCACCGACATCCCGTTCCTGCACCTGATCCTCGATTGCCCGGCCGACGAGGTCCGGATGGGTATGCGTGTCGAGGCGGTCTGGGTGCCCGAGGGCGAACGCGAACTGTCACTGGGCAGCATCAGTCACTTCCGGCCCACCGGGGAGCCCGACGCCGAGTACGAGTCGTATCGGGCATTCCTGTGACCCCGCACCACCTTTCGGACACGCACACCTCTCGATCTAGGAGCACCCTGTGACCCTCCCCCGGATAGCGATCGTCGGGTTCGCGCACGGCCCGAACGTCGTCGGGACGCACGGCACCACCAACGGCGTGGAGATGTTGATCCCGTGCTTCGCCAAGCTCTACGCCGAACTCGGCATCACCCGCACCGACATCGAGTTCTGGTGCAGTGGATCGTCGGATTACCTTGCCGGGCGCGCTTTCTCGTTCATCTCGGCGATCGACTCCATCGGTGCCATGCCGCCGATCAACGAGTCGCATGTGGAGATGGACGGCGCCTGGGCGCTGTATGAGGCGTGGGTCAAGATCGCCACCGGCGAGGTCGATCTGGCGCTGGCCTACGGCTTCGGCAAGGCCACCGCCGGCAACGCCGACCTCACCCTGGCCCTGCAGACCGACCCGTATACCGTTGCGCCGCTGTGGCCCGAGGCCCGATCGCTGGCCGCGCTGCAGGCCCGCGCCGGCATCGACGCCGGGACCTGGACCGAGGCCGACATGGCCGCCGTCGCCGCCCGCACCTCCGGCGCCTCCGTCGGCGAACTCCTCGCCGCCGAGTACGTCGCGAATCCGCTTCGCGCCCATGACATCGCGCCCTACACCGACGCCGCCGCCGCGGTGATCATCGCCTCCGAACGGCGGGCCCGGGAACTCGTCGCCAACCCGGCGTTCATCACCGGCTGGGATCACCGGATCGACACCCCCAACTTCGGCGCACGAGATCTCACCGTGTCACCGTCGACGACGCTCGCCGGTGACACCGCCTTCGGAAACCGCAGTCGCGCCGTCGACATCGCCGAGATCGGCGCGCCGTACACCCATCAGGAACTGATCGTGCGCAACGCGCTCGGTCTGCCCGATTCGGTCCGCATCAATCCGTCGGGCGGCACCCTGGCCGGCAACTCACTGTTCTCCGCCGGCCTGCAGCGTATCGGCTATGCCGCGCACGAGATCATCGGCGGCAACGTCGGAACGGCGGTTGCCCACGCGACGAGCGGTCCACTGCTGCAGCAGAACATGGTGGTCACCCTGGCATCCGACGCGAACTCAGGAGAATCGAACTGATGGCACACAACAATCGCGCGGCCGTCCTCGGGACGGGGCAGACCCGCTACGTCGCCAAACGTCACGATGTGACGATGGCCGGCATGTGCCGCGAGGCCATCGACGCCGCCCTCGCCGACGCCCAGGTGAGCATCGACGACATCGACGCCATCGTCATCGGCAAGGCCCCCGACCTCTTCGAGGGTTCGATGATGCCCGAACTCGCCATGGCCGAGGCCATCGGCGCCGTCGGCAAGCGGATGATCCGGGTGCACACCGCCGGCTCGGTCGGCGGTTCGACGGCCAATGTCGCCGCGTCACTGGTGTTCGCCGGGGTGCATCAGCGGGTGCTCGCCGTCGCCTGGGAGAAGCAGTCGGAATCGAATGCCATGTGGGCGTTGTCGATTCCGGTGCCCTTCACCAAGCCGGTGGGCGCAGGCGCCGGCGGATTCTTCGCCCCGCACGTGCGTGCCTACATCCGGCAGTCGGGAGCACCCGAACACATCGGTGCGATGGTGGCCGCCAAGGATCGCCGCAACGGTGCACTGAATCCGCTGGCGCATCTGCATCAGCCCGACATCACCGCCGAGAGCGTGATGGAATCGCAGATGCTGTGGGATCCGATCCGCTACGACGAGACCTGCCCATCGTCGGACGGTGCCTGTGCGGTGGTGATCGGCGCCGAGGACGTCGCAGATTCCGCTGTTGCCCAGGGTAATCCGGTCGCCTGGATTCACGCGACCGCGATGCGCACCGAGCCGTTGAGCTTCGCACATCGCAATGTGGTGAGTCCGCAGGCCGGTCGGGACGCCGCGGCGGCACTGTGGAAGGCGGGCGGCATCGACAACCCGATCGAGGAGATCGACGTCGCCGAGATCTACGTCCCGTTCTCCTGGTTCGAGCCGATGTGGTTGGAGAACCTGGGATTCGCCCCGGAGAACGAGGGCTGGAAACTCACCGAGGCACATGAAACCGAGATCGGTGGGCGCATCCCGCTCAACGCGTCCGGTGGCGTGCTGTCGTCGAATCCGATCGGTGCATCCGGCATGATCCGCTTCGCCGAGGCCGCCATCCAGGTGATGGGCAAGGCGGGCGCCCATCAGGTCCCCGACGCCCGCAAGGCCCTCGGCCACGCGTACGGCGGTGGTTCGCAGTACTTTTCGATGTGGCTGGTGGGCGCGGAGAAGCCGGTGCACTAGTCGCGTCGGCTCGGCTGATCGTCGTCGACGAAAGGTGGGGGAAGAACGTTCTTCCCCCACTTTTTCTGTCCTCCGCCGGGAACTCCTGAGGGGCGCGTCGATTCCTGGTGGAGGAACGTTCCTCCCCTACTTTCCGCAGGCCACGCCGCGCAGTATCCCGCATACCGGCCACGCCGGCGACGCTCCGTCCACAGGTGTGGATGGCCGAACGTCGATCGCCGCGCGCCGGTCCATCATCGTCGCATGAGCGCCTCCGACGACTTCGACTACCGGACCCCGGCGTCCGACGACCCACTCCTCCTCCGCCGCAACCTACTCCGGCAGGGCACCAGCGACGCAGAGATTCGACGCGAACTGCGCGACGGGAGCATCGGGCGCGTCTGGTGGGGTGGCTACACCGCACCGGACACGACATCTGACGACGACGTCGACGACCACACCCGCCGCGACGAACGCTACCGGCTGATGATCCGGGCCGCGGTCCGCGTCGGTGGCCCACGCCGGTACCTCAGCCAGCAGTCCGCGGCCACCGTTCTCGATATCCCGTTGCTGCACAAGGACACCACCACCGTGCATGTCACCTCGGAGCGCGTGGGACGCGCTTCCCGGGGACTGGTGATCCACCAGGCACGTGTCCCGGACTCCGACTTCGTCGAGATCGACGGCGTGACCGTCACCTCGATCGGCCGGACGGTGTGCGTCCTCGCCCGGTCCGGTACGTTCCGCGAGGCCGTGTGCGCCCTGGACTCGGACCTCTTCCAGGCCCGCATCCGCAAGCAACCCTTCGAGGTGATGCCGATCGTCGATGCCATGCGCCGCCGGCATGGAATCGCGATGCTCCGCACGGCATTGCCGTTGACGAGTGATCAGTCCGAGAGCATCGGCGAGTCGGTGAGCAAATGCGTCATCGTCGAGGCCGGTTCGATTCCGGTTCCGGAACGCCAACCCGAGGTCGTCGTCGGCCGACGAAAGGAAAAGTGGGGGAAGAAAACTCTTCCCCCACTTTCAGTCGAAACGAACCGAATCAGACCGACCCGGCCGCCAACCGTGAGCGGGTGAGAGGTACCGCTCAGGCCGGACGAACCGAGTTGATCGTCTTCTCGACCTCCCAGAAGGCCCGCAGCGCAGACAGTTTGCCACCATCGTCGGCCCGGTAGGTGAACACCCCTCGTGCCTCAGAGATGTGACCGGCGATGTGCGTCACGATCTTTCCGATGTAGGCCACCTCGTTGCCACAGATGATCTCCTCGTCGAAAACGAACTCGATCTTCTCCGTCGTCCCGATCGACAGATCCCAGAACTCCGAGATCCGTTGATGCCCGGTGAATCCCACTCCCTCGGCGTCGAACATCGACGGTCCGACCGGGTCCTCGACCGTGGCGTCGGCGGCAAAGTTGTCCACCCAGGCCTGCTTGTCCCGGGTTTCGACGAACTCGCGTGACCGCCGTCCGGCGACGACCGCCGGATGGTTCTCCCGGTCGATGTTCAGGTACGCCGGGCCCTTCTGGGCCCCAACCTCTTTGGCTGTCGTCATGGGATCGGCTGTCACTTCGTCCCGTAGTCGACCTGCAGTTCCTTGACACCGTTGATCCAGCCGTGCCGCAGCCGGCGCGGCACCTCGAGGCGGGTGATGTCGGGAACGAGATCGGCCAGCGCGTTGAACATCAGGTTGATCTCCATACGTGCGAGGTTGGCGCCCACGCAGAAATGCGCACCGTTGCCGCCGAACCCTACGTGCGGGTTGGGATCTCGCAGGATGTTGAACAAGTACGGATCCTCGAAGACGTCCTCGTCGTAGTTGGCCGATCCGTAGAACAGGCCGACGCGCTCCCCTTCGGCGATGTCGACCCCACCGATCTGGGTGTCCCGCTTGGCGGTGCGCTGGAAGCAGTTCACCGGTGTCGCCCATCGGACGATCTCGTCGACGGCGGTGGCCGGACGATCCCGCTTGAACAGCTCCCACTGATCTGGATGTTCGAGGAAGGCGTTCATGCCGTGGCTGATCGCGTTGCGAGTGGTCTCGTTGCCGGCGACGGTGAGCAGGATGAAGAAGAACCCGAACTCGGTCTCGTCGAGGCTCTGGCCGTCGATGTCGGCATTGACCAGCACCGAGACGATGTCGTCGACGGGATTGCGGCGACGCTCCTCGGCCATCGTGTAGCCGTAGCCGAGAATCTCGGCCGACGCCATCTGCGGATCCTCGGCGAAGTCGGGATCGTCGTAATTCATCATGTTGTTCGACCAGTCGAACAGCTTGACGCGGTCGGCCTCAGGCACGCCGAGCAGATCGGCGATCGCCAGCAGGGGGAGGTCGACGGCGACGTCGTGGACGAAGTCCCCGGTTCCCCTATCCGCGGCCTGCTTGACGATGGTCCGTGCCGCGTCGTCGAGCTTCTCCTCCAGTGCCTGAACCGCGCGCGGGGTGAAGGCCTTGGAAACCAGCTTGCGCAGCCGGGTGTGATCCGGCGGATCGTGGTTGATCAGCAGCGCTTTGGTGACGTCGAGTTGGTCCTGCGGCATGTCGTCGTCGAAGCGCATGATGACGCCGTTGCTCGCCGTGGACCAGTCGGCGTTGTTCTTGGAGATCTCGCGGATGTGCGCGTGCTTGGAGACCACCCAATAGCCGCCGTCGTGGAAGCCACCCCCCTTGCCCGGCCGTTGCGCATTCCACCAGACCGGCGCCGTCTTGCGCAACGCCGCGAACTCCTGCAGCGGCAGCCCTTGTTCGAGCAGCTCAGGGTTGGTGAAATCCCATCCCTCCTGCTGCGTGAAGGCGAGTCTGTTCGCCCCCTCCGCAGATGAAGCGCCTGCTGACGATTCCTCTGCGGAAACGTTGACGGTCTTGACCACTGCCACACCACCTGTCGTTTCCTGCGTGAGATGAGATCCGGTTTCGGTCTCATGTGTGACCCACGGTACACACGTACACCGGCCAAGACGAGAACTCGTTCTACTTTTTTCTGGACGATCGCCCCAGACGAGCGTCCCTTTTGTGATTTGGGCGACCGTCCAAGTCCGCGTTTACAGGACTGATGTCCAGGGATGATCGAGACATCGCCACCTGCGGCTTCCACCCCGCCCCGAGGCCTGGACTCAAACTGAAACATGTTCTAGTTTGGGCGAAGATGTCGGTAACCTTGAAAGGACATGACCATGGGCGTCCCGGTGATCGTCGAAGCGGTGCGGACACCGATAGGTAAGCGAGCCGGCTGGTTGTCGGGCCTGCATGCCGAGGAACTACTCGGCCTTACCCAACGCGGCCTGCTCGAGCGGGCCGGGATCGATCCTGCCCTCGTCGAGCAGACCATCGGCGGATGTGTGACGCAGGCCGGCGGCCAGGCCGGGAACATCACCCGGAAGGCGTGGCTGGCGGCGGGCCTACCCGAGCAGACCGGTGCGACGACCATCGATTGCCAGTGCGGTTCGGCACAGCAGGCCAATCACCTCATCGCGGGCCTCATCGCCACCGGCACCATCGAGGTCGGTGTCGCCTGCGGGGTGGAGACGATGACGACGGTGCCCCTCGGCGCGAACGTCGGCACGTCGGCCGGGCCGTACCACGCCGATTCGTGGAACATCGACATGCCCAACCAGTTCGAGGCGGCCGAGCGGATCGCCCGGCGACGCGGGATCACCCGGGACGACATCGATGCCCTCGGCCTGCGCAGTCAGCAGAATGCGCGGAAGGCCTGGGACGAAGGCCGCTTCGATCGAGAGGTGTTGAGCCTCAAGGCACCCGAACGCACCAAGGAGGGCGAGTTCACCGGCAACGTCCTCGACGTGACGCGCGATCAGGGACTGCGCGAGACCACACTGGAGACTCTCGGTTCGCTGAAGCCGATGATCGACGGTGGAATCCATACCGCGGGAACGTCATCGCAGATCTCCGACGGCGCCGCGGCCGTCCTGCTGATGGATGAGGCGAAGGCACGGGAACTCGGTCTGACCCCGCGGGCCCGGCTTCGCGCGCAGGCTCTCGTCGGTGCGGAACCGCATTTCCATCTCGACGGTCCGGTGCAGGCGACCGAACGGGTGCTGGCCAAGGCCGGAATGTCGTTGTCCGACCTCGATCTCGTGGAGATCAACGAGGCGTTCGCATCGGTGGTGTTGAGCTGGGCACAGGTACACGGCGCCGACATGGACAGGGTGAACGTCAACGGCGGCGCCATCGCCCTCGGACATCCGGTGGGTAGCACCGGTTCTCGCCTGATCACGACGGCCCTGCACGAACTGGAACGGACCGACAAGGAGACCGCACTGATCACCATGTGCGCCGGCGGCGCCATGGCGACCGGCACGATCCTCGAACGCATCTGATCCGTGGACGCCGACAACCGCCCCGACCAACTGGATTCGCCGGTCGTCGCGAAGCTGATCAAGGTGGGTTCGCGGTTCAACACCGCGATCTATCGGATCAGCGGCGGCCGCCTCGGCAACAAGTGGCGCATCGGTGCCGGCTTCCGCAAGCCGGTGTCGTTGTGCCTGTTGACGACGACGGGCCGAAAGTCGGGCAAACCCCGCACCGCCCCACTCCTCTATCTGCGCCGCGGAAAGGATTTCATCGTCGTGGCGTCCCAGGGCGGTTTGGCGAAGAATCCGGCGTGGTATCTGAATCTGCGGGATAACCCCGAGGTGACGATCGAGGTGGGCCGCGATCGTCACGAACTCACCGCGCGCACCGCCGACGCCGCCGAGCGGGATGAGTTGTGGCCGCAGCTCGTGGAGCTGTATCCGGACTTCGACACCTACGATTCCTGGACGGAGCGGACCATCCCGGTGGTCATCTGCCAACCACGCTGAGGTCCCAGTGCCAAGTAATCTCAGCGAGAACGAATCTCGGCCGTCTCGGCCGCCGCGGTCGTCGGCATAGCCCGGACCGCGGCACCGAGCCACCGGTCGAGTAGTGCGCGACGGCCGGCCTCGGAGCGACTGTCGTCGCCGGGGTCGATGATGAGTGATTGCAGTGTGCGCAGCACGATTTCGACGATGAGTTCCTTGTCGGCGTCGGTGTATCCGCGGCCGGCCCAGTCGACATCCATCCGATCGACCATGGTTCGCGCGAACACTCGTGCACCGCCGGAGGTGATCTCCCCGATCACCGGGAGACTCTGATGTCCGGGCCGCAGGAGGATGCCCATGTATCGGTCCTGCGCGACGGAGTCGAGGACGGCGAGAACACCTTCGATGATGGCGACGTCGGGTTCGGTGACGCCCGCCAGTCGGGCGGCGATTCCGTCGAGGAAGCCACCGACGGCGTCGATGGCGGTCGCGGCGAGAAGGGCTTCGGTGCTGGGGAAGTAGCGGTACACGGTTTGCCGGGTGACCCCGAGCAGGCGTGCGACGTCGGCGAGTTTGGTCGCCTCGCCGCGTTCGTCGATGACCTCCCGCGTGGCCGAGAGGATCCGGGCCGCGGCTTCGTCGTCGGTGGCCGGTGGGCGACCAGACCATCCATGTGTGCGCATCAGCGTCCCTCGTGTCCCGTCCGCCCCATGGATGCTCACCCTAGCGCGTCGGACTCTGATCGGGTCCCGGATCTGTTGACCATACGGACTTGAATAGGTGTATGGTGAGGTGACTCACGACACATCACTTGGCGGATTTCTGCACGGCTCGCGATCCGCGCCGGGAGGACAACCATGACCGCAGCCACCACCTGCCCCTTCGGTCCGGGCTTCGACTTCACCGACCCCGACCTCCTCGAGCGGGGTCTGCCCCTCGACGAGTTCGCACAGCTGCGTTCCACCGCCCCGGTGTGGTGGAACGCCCAGGCGCCGGGCACCGGCGGCGGATTCCATGACGGCGGCTTCTGGGTGGTGTCCAAGCATCAGCACATCCGCGAGATCTCCAAGAACTCCGCGCTGTGGTCCGCCAACGCCAACGGCGCGATCATCCGGCTACCCGAGTACGTCACGGCCGATCAGATCGAGTTCACCAAGGCCCTTCTCATCAACCATGATCCGCCGGAGCACACTCGTTTACGCAAGATCATCTCGCGGATCTTCACGCCCAAGGCCGTCGGCGCGTTGGAGGAGCGACTACACGACACCGCCCGCCGGGTCGTCGAGGAGGCCGCGGCACGCGATACCGGAAACTTCGTCGACGACATCGCGATCCACCTTCCGCTGCAGGCCATCCTGGACCTCATCGGGGTGCCGATCCCCGATCGCCCGCGGATTCACGAACTCGTCGACGCCATCATCAACTCCGACGATCCCGATCAGACCATCGAACCGACCGTCGCCAACGCCGAACTCCTCGGCTACGCCTACCAGATGGCCGAGGAACGCCGGAAGAATCCGGCCGAGGACATCGTCACCACCCTCGTGCAGGCCGACATCGACGGTGAGGCGCTCGACGAGATGGAGTTCGGGTTCTTCGTCATCCTGCTGATGACCGCCGGCAACGAGACCACCCGCAACGCGACGACGCACGGCATGAACGCCTTCCTCGACCATCCCGACGCGTGGAAGTTGTTCCGCGACAGCAGGCCCCGGACGGCCGTCGACGAGATCCTGCGCTGGTCGACTCCGGTCAACGCGTTCCAGCGCACCGCCCTGGCCGACACCGAACTCGGCGGGGTGCCGATCGCCAAGGGCCAGCGCGTCGGCCTGTTCTACAGTTCCGCCAACTACGACGAGGACGTCTTCGACGATCCGTTCACCTTCAATATTCTTCGAGATCCCAATCCGCACTTGGCCTTCGGCGGCAATGGCGCCCACTTCTGCATCGGCGCAAACCTGGCCCGGCTGGAACTGAACCTGATCTTCGATGCGATCGCCGACGTTCTGCCGGACATCTCACGCGTCGGCGAGATGCGTCGAGTCCGTTCGGGCTGGCTGAACGGGGTGAAGGAGCTACCGGTCCGCTACTCCGCCTGCCCGGTGGCGCACTGAGGCTCCGCGTAGAGAGGCCGACCGGGTACGCCATCCGACATACCCGTCGGCCCGCTCCGCTGGTGGACGTTCACGCAAAGTGATTGGATGTCGCCATGTTCGGGGTCCTGCAACCATGCCGCCACACACTCGACGATGAACTCGCCGAGCTGTGGCGCGCGCATCTGTGTGGATTGTGCCTGGAACTGCGCGATTCCCACGGGCAGGCCTCGCGGCTGACCACAAACACCGACGCGGTGATGATCTCGGTGCTCACGGCTGCGCAGCGCAGCGTGCCGGCCGAGCTGACCACCGCCGGACGATGCCCACTGCGGGCGATGCGTCGTGCCGAGGTCATGGTCGGCGCGGACCCGGGAATTCGATTGGCCGCCACCGCTTCCCTGACCCTGGCCGCGGGCAAGGCCGCCGACATTCCCGCCGAGCAGGCCCACGGCCTGGCTCCGCGATCGCGCGTCCGCGCGGTTGCCGCCGGAGTCGCGGCAAGGCGGCTGCACCGCGCCGCGGCCAGATCTTCGTCGTCGACGGACCTGTCCATCGACGACATGATGGCCACCCTCGCCCGTCAGGCCGACATCGAATCCGGTTCCACCGATCTGCACGAGATCCTGTCACCGGCCGCTCAGGTCTGCGCCGACGTCTTCGCCGCGACCGCCGACGCCGCCGGCACCCCGGGCAATCGCGACCATCTCGCGGCGATCGGCGCCGACTTCGGCGCGATCGCCCATCTGCTGGACGCCATCGACGACTACGACACCGACCTCACCGAAGGCGTCTTCAATCCGCTGCGCGCCACTGATACCGACGTCGCCTCGGCACTGGCCGACTGCCGGCGAATGGCCAAGGCCATCCGCCGTCGATACGAACTGCTCCGCCTCGAAGATGACCGGCTACTGCGGGCGGTCCTCCTCGACGGGTTGCACCGCGCCATCTCCCGACGCTCACGTAGCCGCGGACTTGTTTCGCTGTGCCACAACCACTCCCCAGAGGCCGCCTACCCCAATCCCACCGGATGGCCCCCGTTTCCACCCCCGGACTATCCCGAATCATGGCCGTACCCACCACCTTTCCGGCCCAACCGCGGATTCCTTGAGCGCCTCGGGCCGTTCGTGTGGACCACCTGCTCGGGCCGGGCCTGCTGCACCGACCACTGGAATCACTGCAGCGACAAGTGGAAGAGCGAGTGCTGCGACTGCGACGACTGCGATTGCGACTGCTGCGATTGCGATTGTTGCGACTGCCCCTGAGTCGTCCGCGCCCGTATCGTGCGCTCTACCCCCGTCGAGTGGGCGCCGTTCTTCATCGAGTGGGCGCCGTTCTTCATCGAGTGGGCGCCGTTCTTCATCGAGTGGGCGGCGTTCTTCGTCGTGTGGGCGCCGTTCTTCATCGAGTGGGCACCCGCACGCTCATCGGATCCGCCTCTCAACGCACAGTCGACACGAAAGCACGCACACTCAACGCGAAACGGCGCACAGTCGACGGAAATGGACGCCCACTCAACGCAACCGGGACGCTGCGCTCAGCCCACGCCCCGGTCCGACGCCTCCCAGAACCGCGCCCGCAGCGCCTTCTTGTCGGGCTTGCCGAGGGCGGTCAGCGGCAGCGATTCGGCGAAGATGACCTGTTTGGGTGATTGCACCGCACCCTTGCGCGCCTTCACCGACTCCTGGATCTCGGCGGTGACACTCGCGCGGGCCGCATCGTCGGCGGCGGCATCGGACCGCAGCACGACGACCGCGGTCACCGCCTCACCCCACTTCTCGTCGGGAACTCCGATGACACCGACCTGGGCGACCGAGGGATGTTCGGCGACAACATCTTCCACCTCGCGCGGGAAGACATTGAAACCGCCCGTGACGATCATGTCCTTGGTGCGGTCGACGATGTACCAGAAGCCGTCCTCGTCCTCGCGGGCGACGTCGCCGGTGCGCAGCCAGCCGTCGCGGAAAGTGTCGGCGGTTTGTTCCGGCAGGCCCCAATACCCGCCGGCGAGAAGCGGTCCCGCGACACAGATCTCGCCCGGTTCACCCGGCGCGACCGGGGCGTCGTCGGGGCCGAGCAGCGCGGTCCGCAGAAAGGCAGACGGCCGACCACAACTGGCGAGCCGACGCGGGTCCTCCCCCGGACCGGGATGATCGTGCTTGCCGAGATAGCTGATCACCATCGGCGCCTCGGACTGCCCGTAGTACTGCGCGAAGATGGGCCCGAATCGTTCGATCGCCTCGGCCAGCCGCACCGGATTGATCGCCGACGCACCGTAATACACGGTTTCCAGAGACGACAGATCGCGGGTCTTCGAATCCGGATGATCGAGCAGTGCATACAGCATCGACGGCACCAGCATGGTCGCGGTGATCTTCTTCTCCTCGATGGTGCGCAACACATCCGCCGGATCGAACTTCGTCAGCACGATCATGGTGCCGCCCTTCATCAGCGTCGGCACGAAGAAGGCGGCGCCCGCATGTGACAGCGGCGTGCACATGAGGAATCGGGGGCGTTCGGGCCACTCCCATTCGGCGAGCTGGATCTGCGTCATGGTGGCCATCGCCGACGCGGTACCGATGACGCCCTTGGGTTTTCCGGTGGTGCCGCCGGTGTAGGTGATGGACACGATGTGATCCGGCGGCAGCGGTGCCGCGGTCAGCGGGCGCGGCGAGAACGTGTCGGCCTCGGCGATCACATCCCGGCCGTACGCCGACAACGCCTCCGGCACCGGACCGAGCGTCAGCACCTGCTTGAGACTGTCGACGCGTTCCACGAGCGCGACGGCCCGTTCGACGAACATCGGCACCGGGTCGATGACGAGGGTGGTGACGCCGGCGTCGGAGAGAACGTAGGCGTGGTCGTCGAGCGACCCCAACGGATGCAGGGCGGTGCGTCGCCACCCTTGCGTCTGGCCGGCACCGATCACCAGCAGAACTTCGGGGCGGTTGAGCGCCAGCAACCCGACCGCCGACCCGGATCCGGCTCCCAGAGAGTCGAAGGCCTGGACGTATCGGCTGACGGCGTCGGCCATCTCACCGCCGGTCAGTTCGACGTCGCCGAGCTCGAGTACCCGGTGGTCGCGGTGCCGACGCAGGGCAGCGACCATCAGATCGCCGAGGTGCACTCCGGTGCGCAGTGGGTCGAAGTCGGTCGCTGAGCTGTCCACAGTCATGACCCCAAGACTAGGACGTGTTGCAGAAATGGGAAAGGGAAAGCCGCCACGAATTCCGTATGACGTGCATGAATACACCTTGGGTGGCGTCAGATCAACACTAGAACGTGTTGCACATCCTACTTACCGGTAGCTCACTAGGATCGACGTCATGACAGATCTGGACTTGGCCACCACCCGCCGCGACATCACCGATGCCCTTCTGACCGCGCTCGAACGCCGCCACGAGGTCCTCGACACCATCGTCGAGGCCGACGATCACGATGAGGCGGCCGCCGCTCTCGCCGCCCTACTGGACAAGTCTCAGCTCGGCGCCGAGGCGATCCTCGACATGAAACTCGATCAGCTCACCAAGAGCGAGCGCCGCAAGAATCAGGCCGAACTCGACGACCTCAACAACGCGCTGACCTTCACCCTCGCCGAACGCCCGGCCAGCAGCGGCGACACCCTGGACCTGCGGCCGTTCGCCCTCGAACTCGACGCCGATCTCTTCGCCGTGCGCACCGAGGAACTCGGCGTCGCCGGCGACGGCTCGGGCGCCCCCGCGGGTGATCTCGACGACGAGCTGACCAAGGCCACCGACCGCGTCGAGAAGGAGGAGGCCGTCTGGCTGGTCGCCACCGAGGGCGACGCGAAGGTCGGCTTCGTCTTCGGCGAGCTCACCTCCGGCGAGGTGGATGTGCGTATCTGGATTCACCCGGAGCACCGCAAGCACGGCTACGGCACCGCGGCGCTGCGCAAGTCCCGCTCGGAGATGGCCGCCTACTTCCCGGGTGTCCCGATGGTGGTGCGCGCCCCGGGCGCCTGAACCCCGACTCTTGTCACGAACGCGGCTCGCCTTCGCGGGCCGCGTTCGTCGTCTCCGCGAGCAGTCAGTCCACCCGCCGCGGCACCCCGAAGCGGGCGACGATGGCCCGGATGCGCAGATCCTCGTCGACGACGAACGTCTCCGAGACGGGCGCCGCAAGCCCCGCGACCTTCGGTCGCACATGCACGAAGTAGCGCGTGGTGACGCTGTGCCCGTCGACGGTGGCCTCGAATCCGCTGATCCTCATGATCACCCGGAACTGGGGCCCGCGTTCCAGACTCTTCGCGATGTGCGGACCGTTGCGGCCGGTCTTGATCCCGAACTCGACGCGGGTGCAGTCCGGGTGCAGGGACACCCCGGATGCGTCGTGCGACACCAGCGCGTCGACGTAGGCTTTGGCGGCCGCGACCCGTGACTGTTCGACGGACTCGGTCATTGATCCCCAGATCTGTTGTGGCCGGACGTAACTCGGTGATGCTACCTGCGTCGTCAGCGCGCCCTGCCGGTCAGCGCGCGCCGTACACCGGCATCGGCACCGGTGCCTTGTCCAGGATCTCGGCGATCACCGGCCCCAGTTCCGACGGCGACCACCGATCCCCCTTGTCGCGTTCGACGCTACGCTGCCAGCCGTCGGTGACCGAGATCTTGCCGCCCTCGACCTCGAATACGCGGCCGGTCACCGACCCGGATTCGGGCGAGGCCAGCCACAGCACGAGCGGCGAGATGTTGGCCGGGTCCATCGCGTCGAAGGAGCCGTCGGCCGGCGCCGCCATCTGCGCGGCCATCTCCTCGCCCGCCCCGAGCGTCATCTGGGTGCGCGCCGCCGGCGCGATCGCGTTGACCGTCACCCCGTACCCGCCCATCTCGGCGGCCGCCTGGACGGTGAGCGCGGCGATACCCGCCTTGGCCGCAACGTAATTGCCCTGCCCGACCGACCCGAACAAACCCGCACCGGACGAGGTGTTGACGACCCGCGCGGCGCGCGGCGCACCCGACTTCGATTGCGCCCGCCAGTATTCCGCGGCGTGACGCAGCATGACGAAGTGCCCCTTGAGATGCACGCGGATCACCGCGTCCCACTCGTCCTCGGACATCGACACCAGCATCCGGTCGCGCACGAAACCGGCGTTGTTGACCAGGATGTCGAGCGCACCGAACTCGTCGACGGCCGTCGCGACGATGCCTGCCGCGGTCTCCCAGTCGGCCACATCACCCGGTGCCGCCACCGCAGACCCGCCGGCCGCCCGGATCTCTGCGACGACGGCCTCGGCGGCCTCGGGCACGAAGTCGTTGACGACGACTTTCGCCCCGTCGGCGGCGAACGCCAGCGCGTGCGCCCGGCCGATCCCCTGGCCGGCCCCGGTCACCACGACCACCCGTCCGGCGTTCAATCCCGCATCACCCACGATTGTTCCCTTTCGATGACATCCGGAAAGTCTTGAAGCTCGAGCATGTTTCGCGCGAGGTATGAGTGCCGACGACCCTCAGCCGTCGTTACCCGCGGTGGACGCGGCCAGGAACGCCGGCCGCTCGCCGCCGCCGTGCACCGTGAGGGTGGAGCCGGTGATGTAAGCAGCCAACGGCGACAACAGAAATGCGGCCGCGGTCCCGACGTCGGCGGGCCGGGCCATCCGGCCCATCGGGATGGTGCGCCCGACCGCGGCGACACCGTCGTCGTCGCCGTAATGCAGGTGTGCCTGTTCGGTTTCCACCGGACCGGCGACGACCGAGTTGACGCGCACCCGCGGTGCCCATTCGACGGCGAGCGATCCGGTCAGGTTGTCCAGGCCCGCCTTGGCCGCCCCGTAGGCGGAGGTTCCCGGCGACGGACGGTGCCCGCTCACACTCGAGATGTTCACGATGGCACCGCCGCCCTCCTGCGTACGCATGACCGCATGCGCGGCACGCGCGACGATCAGCGGCGCGACGAGGTTGAGTTCGATGATCTTGGTGGCGAATCGTGGCGACGCGTCGGCGGCGAGAGCGAACGGCGACCCACCCGCGTTGTTGACGACGCCGTCGACGCGACCGTGCTCGGCGACGATCCCGGCGAGCGTGTCGGCCACCGCATCCTCGTCGCGCACGTCGCAGGCGGCGAAACCGGCACCGGCCACCGCGTCGAGGGCGTCGTTGCGATGCCGGGCGCATGCCACCGGGATCGCCCCGAATTCGGCCAGGACCCGCACGATGCCCAGGCCCACGCCGCGCACACCGCCGGTGACCAGGACGACCTTGCCGGTCAGCCCCAGATCGAATCCGCTGCTCGCACGCACCGTCGCCGTCATGGGTGCTACCCTACCAAACAACCAAGCACTTGCTTGGTTGGATCTCCAGATCGTTCTGGTGACCCAAGTCCGCTCTGCCGAGAGGAGCACGCGTGCCGATCACCACCACACGCACCGCCACCGGGGTCGTCACCGTCACCGTCGACTTCCCGCCGGTCAACGCCCTGCCGTCGGCGGCCTGGTTCGAACTCGCCGAGGAGATCACCTCCCTCGGTGAGCACCCGGAGACCCACGTCGTCGTCCTGCGCGCCGAGGGCCGCGGCTTCAACGCCGGCGTCGACATCAAGGAGATGCAGGCGACCGACGGCTTCGATGCGCTGATCGCGGCGAATCATGGTTGTGCGGCCGCCTTCAGCGCCGTCTATGACTGCGCGGTCCCAGTGGTCGTCGCGGTCAACGGTTTCTGCGTCGGTGGCGGTATCGGCCTCGTCGGCAACGCCGACGTGATCGTCGCATCCGAGGGGGCGGTGTTCGGGCTGCCCGAGGTCGACCGCGGAGCACTCGGCGCCGCAACACATCTCGCCCGCCTGGTACCACAGCACATGATGCGCACCCTCTACTACACCGCGCAGAACGTCACGGCCGAACAGTTGCTGCACTTCGGTTCGGTGTACCGGGTGGTACCCGCCGACGAACTCGATTCCGCCGCAACCGAGGTGGCCGAGAAGATCGCGGCGAAGGACACCCGGGTGATCCGCGCCGCGAAGTCGGCGATCAACCACATCGATCCGGTCGACGTCAAGGCGAGCTACCGGCTCGAGCAGGGCTACACCTTCGAGCTCAACCTGGCCGGGGTGGCCGACGAGCATCGAGATGCGTTCGTGGCCACCGGAAAAGCACTCAACACGACAGGACATTCCTGAGATGACGGCGGCACCCGCGAATTCGACACCCACCACTGCGACGCCCACCACTGCGACACCCACCGACAAGACCAGCACCCTCGACGACGTCATCGGCGAATTGCGTGACGGGATGACCATCGGCATCGGCGGATGGGGATCACGACGCAAACCGATGGCACTGGTCCGGGCCCTCGCCCGCTCCGACGTGAAAGACCTTACCGTGGTCACCTACGGCGGACCCGACCTCGGATTGCTGTGCGCCGCAGGCAAGGTCCGCCGCGCCTACTACGGGTTCGTCTCGCTGGATTCGGCGCCGTTCTACGATCCGTGGTTCGCCCACGCCCGTACCACCGGTGCCATCGAGGCCCGTGAGATGGATGAGGGCATGGTCAAGTGCGGGCTGCAGGCCGCGGCCGCACGGCTGCCGTTCCTGCCGATCCGAGCCGGCCTCGGTTCGGATGTCCTCGCCTTCTGGGAGGGGGAACTCAAGACCGTCGAATCGCCCTACTCCGATGACGACGGCCGCACCCAGACCCTGATCGCCATGCCGGCGCTGCGACTCGACGCCGCGTTCGTCCATCTCGATCTCGCCGACTCCCGCGGCAACGCCGCCTACACCGGTGTCGATCCGTACATGGATGATCTGTTCTGTGCGGCCGCCGCGCGCCGCTACCTGGAGACCGATCAACTCGTCGACACCGAGGTCCTGGTCAAATCCGTTCCCACCCAACGATTGTTGCTCAATCGGATGAATGTCGACCGTGTGGTGCACGCTCCGAACGGCGCCCACTTCACCTTTGCCGGTGACTACGGCCGCGATGAGTCGTTCCAACGGTTCTACGTCGAATCGGCGAAGGACCCCGAGACGTGGGCGGCGTTTCATCGTCGCTTCCTCGACGTCGACGAGGCCACCTATCAGCGTGAGGTGACCGCATGGCGCACCGAACAGGAGAACGCGAAGCCGGAGGAATCGAAATGACCACCGCGAACACCGCTCCCACCGAGGTCATCGAGGTGACCCGCGCCGAGTACTGCGTCGTCGCCTGTGCCGAGATCTACCGTGGTGCGGGCGAGATCATGGCCTCCCCAATGGCTCCGACCCCGCTTCTGGGCGCACGCCTGGCGCGGTTGACCTTCGAGCCCGATTTGTTGATCACCGACGGTGAGGCACTGATCTTCGCCGACACCCCGGCCATCGGGAAGACCGGTCCCATCGAGGGCTGGATGCCGTTCTCCAAGGTGTTCGACGTCGTCGCGTCCGGTCGGCGTCATGTAATCATGGGTGCCAACCAGATCGACCGCTTCGGCAACCAGAATCTGTCCGCATTCGGGGCGTTGCAGAAGCCCACGCGGCAGATGTTCGGGGTGCGGGGGGCACCCGGTAACACGATCAACCATCCGACGAGTTACTGGGTACCCCGGCACACGGCGCGGGTGTTCGGCGACTCCGTCGACATCGTCGCCGGAATCGGTTACGACAAAGTCGATCCCGACAACCCTGCCTTCGACGACGTCGACATCCACCGGGTCGTCACCAATCTCGGGGTCTTCGACTTCGGCGGGCCCGATCACACGATGCGCGCCCTGTCGCTGCATCCGGGGGTGAGCGCCGACGAGGTCGCGGAGAACACGTCATTCGAAATCACTGGTCTCGCCGACGCCCCACCGACCCGCGAGCCGTCGGAGAGCGAGCTCACCCTGATCCGGGATGTGCTCGACCCCAAGGGTGTTCGCCACAAGGAGGTGCCCTCCAGATGAGTGCCGCCGGACGCGCCGCCGCATTGTCGACCCGCTTCACCGACCTCGTCGGCATCGAATATCCGATCGTGCAGACCGGAATGGGCTGGGTGTCGGGGCCGTCGCTGACGTCGGCGACCTCCAACGCCGGCGGGTTGGGTATCCTGGCCTCGGCCACCATGACCTACGACGAACTCGAAGCGGCCATCGCCAAGACGAAGTCGTTGACCGACAAGCCCTTCGGGGTGAACATCCGCGCCGACGCCACCGACGCACCGGCACGCATCGATCTGCTGATCCGCGAGAAGGTGAAGGTGGCGTCATTCGCGCTGGCGCCCAAGCAGGAACTGATCGCCAAACTCAAAGACCACGGGGTGGTGGTCATCCCGTCGATCGGCGCGGCCAAGCACGCCGTCAAGGTGGCGTCCTGGGGTGCCGACGCGGTGATCGTGCAGGGCGGTGAGGGCGGTGGACATACCGGTCCGGTCGCGACCACCCTGCTGTTGCCGTCCGTGCTCGATGCGCTGGCCGCCAACGGTTCGGACATGCCGGTCGTCGCGGCCGGCGGATTCTTCGACGGCCGCGGTCTGGCCGCGGCCCTCGCCTACGGCGCCGAGGGTGTGGCCATGGGCACCCGCTTCCTGCTCACCTCGGATTCGGCGGTGCCCGATGCGGTCAAGCAGGAGTATCTGCATCGCGGACTCGGCGACACCGTCGTGTCGGTGAAGGTCGACGGGATGCCGCACCGCGTCCTGCGCACACCGCTGGTCGACGCCCTGGAGAGCGGCAGCAGCGTCAAAGCCCTGGTGGCAGCGGCACGCAACGCCAACGAGTTCAAGCAACTGACCGGGATGAAGTGGACGACGATGCTGCGCGACGGCCGTGCGATGCGCAGGTCCGGCGAACGCAGCTGGCAACAGATCATCATGGCCGGCAACACCCCGATGCTGCTGCGCGCCGGACTGGTCGAGGGGGACACCAATGCCGGAGTGCTCGCCTCCGGACAGGTCGTCGGCATGATCGACGACCTGCCCAGCTGTGATCAACTCATCCAGTCGATCATGGGTCAGGCGCATGAACGGTTGAAGGCGCTGGGCGCGTTGGGCTGAGCGGTCGGCCTACCGCGGGCACGTCACGACGCGTCTTCATCGTGCACCAAGCCGAGGGAAGACGTCGACGAGCAACGACCGGATGATTCGCCGCCGCGAACGTGCGGCGCGGCGCGCATCCACGCCCTGGGTATGGCTGAAGACAACACCTTCCAGCACTGTGATCAGCTCGCGCGCAGCCACATCCGGCTCGGGCTCGCCGAGCGTCGTGGTGAGTGAGGTGGCCGCCTCCATCGAGAAGAGACAGCCGACCAGCCGTGACCGGACGTCGGTCGGCAGACCGGGTTCCAGCAGGAGTGCCTGGCGAGCGAGAACGTCGCGACGCCGCGTGGTGACGAGGGTGACCGCGTAGTCGGCAATCAGATCGAGTGCCGACTTCCCGGAATCGACACTCTCGAGAAACTCGCGGCGTGATGCGGCGACGAGTCGGTCCGCTGCGGCACCGATGAGAGCGTCCCTGGTGCGGAAGTAGTACGACGTCGACCCCTTCGGCAGGTCGAGGTGACGATCGATCGCCTGATGGGTGAGCGCATGCGTCCCGCCGGACGCGGCGAGTTCGAGAGCGGCGTCGGAGATGAGCAATCGACGGTCGGGACGAGGCATGGATCACAGTGTAATCAAACTCTACGATGATAGAGTTATGGCGTGTTCGACCTCCGTCGACGACGAGCCCCGATCCCCCGGATCGGCCTCGAGGTGTTCGAGTTCGCCTCACGCCGAGACGGTTTCGCACTTGACGCATCTCAGATCCGGGCCGCTCTGGAACTGACCGGCGACGCCGGGCTCTACCTGGTCGGCCCTCCCGGATCGGGCAAGACCTGGCTGATGGACACGTACGTGACCGCACTTGCACCGAAATCCCCACGCCGCGTCCACTGGCACGAGTTCGTCGCGACGCTGCATGTGTTGATCCGCGATCACGGCGGGATCGACGGTGCGATACATCATCTGCTCGCCGGCGTCGCCGTACTGTGTTTCGACGAGGTGCACATCCATGACCGAGCGGACGGGATCTTCCTGCACCGTCTGATGCAGCAGGCGAGCGACATCGGCGTCCGGTTGATCTTCACCTCCAACACCCATCCCGACGACCTGATGCCGCATCCGCTGTTTCATCACGAGTTCCTGCCGACCATCGATCTCATCCATACCACCTGCCGTACAATCGAATTCGACACCGGTGTGGACTACCGTCAGTTCGCCCGCCACGCCACAGGGTTCGCTTCGGGTCGGTGGTTGGTCGCATCGTCGACGCCGGACCGGCACGAACGAGCCCGGGTCACGGTGCGTGGGCGTGCCCTGGCGACTATCGGTAGCGCCGAATCCGGTTCTGTGACCGCGGATTTCGGCGAGATCTGCGGCCGGCCGTTCGGCGCGATCGATTATCTGGAACTTGTGCAACGCCACGACACCTGGATGGTGACCGGCGTTCCGACGCTGGCTTCCGCGGGACGAGAACCGGCACAACGATTCGTGCACCTCGTCGACGTCCTGTACGACCACGACTGTCCCCTGACAATCGTGAGTCCGGTCGATCTGTCACACGTGGGCGCCGGAGCACCTCGCGCGGTGACCGGAGTCCCGCGCCTCTTGAGCAGACTGTCGGCACTACGAACGTGATGCAGATCCGATGACGCCAAGTACCTCACCCGGCGGACATCGGCTGGCCGAGCTTGTTGCGGGATCACCACGGCCGTCACCTCCGGCGGTGCCCGCTCGGCGTGGTCGGCGGTGCCGGCAGCTCACTGCTCGCCCCCGGCGGGGGGTGTCTGACCTCGACACGACCAGCGGCGGCAGAGGAGCCGACCGTTCAGCCTCCGGCTTCCGAGACATGCATGCCGTAGATGGTGAACAGCCCACCACCGAAGGGGCCCTCAGACACGAAGTTGGTACGGCACAACAGCAGACCAGGCGACTCGTCACCGCCGAACTCGGGAAGCACCGCGCCGTAGGCTTTCAGCGTCGCGGCCACCCGCTCCGCGATCATCCGGGAATCGGTCAGCGGATCGGGATGGATGGATGCCCAGTCGGAGTCCGGATAGTTGTTCAGGGTGGTCCAGCCGAGCGCAGTCATCGTCGCGTCGTCGGGGCCGCCCCATCCGCGTGCCGCCTCGGCGAACAGGAAGCCGTCCTCGTCGTCGATGAGGAACCGAACGTAGCGTTCGCCGTGGCCTTCGGGGGCGAAGATGATCGACATGCCGTCGCCGAGGACCCGCAGATCCCGCGCCAGCGTGCGAATCGAGTAACGGATCGAATCCACGAGGTCGGCCCAGTTGGTGACGACCCGTACACCCGGGAACATCATGCCGCCGAGGTTCTCCTGCGGTCCGGGCCCGGTGACCAGCCACAGCGGCGACAGCGGCGCATCATTGGCACCGTCACCGAAGTCGACATTCTTGGACCACTCGTACTCAAACTCCCTGGACGGGTAGAGCGCGAGTTCGATTCGGCCCGAAAGAAACTCGACAGAGTAGGTGGTTCCCGTCGGCCCGTGGTCGGGTCTGCGCCACTGCCGGAAGACGCCGCCGGACATCGAGTCGTAGCCACCGAGCAGTTGGGCCGGCTCGCCGAAGAAGGTTTCGGTGGCGCGCACGCAACGTTCGAGGTCGCCGTTGTCCGCGTTGTCGGCAACCCGCACTGCCAACGCCGTGTACCCATCTCGGCGGTTCGACGACGTCAACGTCGCGCCGAGCCATGGCGGGGTCGTCTCGACCGCCGTGCGGTACGCATCGTCACCGGGGATCCACCACTCCTGGCTGTCCAGGAACCGGCGCACCGGAAACTCCGACCAGTCCCCGAGGTCGGCCGCCGACATCAGCCGCAGCAATCGCACGTAGTTGTCGATGCCGATCATGGTTTCCCCGATTCAATGAGCTCGTGAAAGTCCGCCGACCCGACATCCTGGCATGACACCGGAGCGGTCAGCGCTGACTGTCGGTCATACGATCGACCCTCGTGGCGATCGACCGGTGGGGGTCGACGGTCGAGATGCCGGAGGAATACGTCAGTGTCGCAACACCTGCAGGACGCAACACCTGCACGACAAGGTCATCATCGTCACAGCCGTGGAGTATCCGCCTGTCGGATGTGACGGTGCGTGCCGGCGGCGAGGAATCCTTGCTACTGAGCGGTGCTGAAAGACCTCAGCGCCCGGCGATGTCGTTGTGCTCGCTGCGCAGATCCCTCTTGAGGATCTTCCCGCTGGGATTCTTGGGCAGCGCGTCGGCGAAGACGACGTACTTGGGGCGCTTATACCCGGCGAGGATGGACTCGAGGTGCGCGTCGACGGTCTCCTCGGTCAGCTGTGCACCCTCCTTGGGCACGACGACCGCGGTGACCGCCTCGATCCACTTAGGGTGCGGCACACCGAAAACCGCCACTTCGGCCACCCCGTCGAGCAGATAGATGGCCTCTTCGACCTCGCGGGAGGCGACGTTCTCCCCGCCGGTCTTGATCATGTCCTTCTTGCGGTCGACGACGCTGAGATAGCCGTCCTTGTCGATGATGCCGAGGTCACCGGAGTGGAACCAGCCGCCCGCGAACGCCGCCGCGGTCTTCTCCTCGTCGCGGTAATACCCCAGTGTCGCATGGGGACTGCGGTGCACGATCTCGCCGACCTCGCCGGTGGGCACCGGGTTCCCGTCGTCGTCGACGACCCGGGTCTCGACGTTGAGTGAGGCGCGTCCGGCCGATCCGGCGCGGTCGATCTGTTCGTGTGGCTGCAGAATCGTTGCCAGCGGCGACATCTCGGTCTGTCCGTAGAAGTTCCACAGTTGCACGTCGGGCAGCCGGCGGGACAGTTCACGTAGGACCTCGACCGGCATCGGTGACGCACCGTAATAACCCTTGCGCAACGACGACAGATCCCGGGTGTCGAAATCGGGGTGCCGCAACAGCGAGATCCACACCGTCGGTGGGCAGAACAGTTTGGTGGCGCGCGCCGACTCGATGGTGGCGAGGATCGCTGCCGGGTCGGGTGCGGGCAGGATGATGCTCGTGGCACCGAGGTAGATGTCGGTGGACAGGAAGCAGTCGAGTTGCGCGCAGTGGTACAGCGGCAGCGAGTGGATCTCCACGTCGTCGGCGGTCATGCCGCCGTCGATGATGCACGACACGTACTGCGAGATGAGCGATTTGCTGGACAGCAGAACACCTTTGGGCCGTGACTCGGTGCCCGAGGTGTACATCATCCGCACCGGCTCGTCGTCGCCGATGACCACGCCGACAGCGGTGGCGTCGCCGGAACTCATCCATTCGGTGGCGTCCTGGAAGCCGTCGGGTGCCGGCATGCCGGACAACGCGATCCAGCCCTGGATGTCGATGACCGCGGCGGCCCGGTCGATGGCGTCGATGACCGTCTGACCCAGCGCGTCCTCGACGACGACGCCGCGAGCGCCGCTGTGGGACAGGATGAACGCGATCTCGTCGGCGCCGAGGCCGAAGTTGACGGGTACCAGGATGGCGCCGATCCGCGCCGCGGCGAAGTTCAGCACGGCGAACTGCCAGCAGTTGTGGCTGACGAGGGCGAGCCGGTCACCGCGGCGCAGGCCACGTTCGGTCAGTGCGTTGGCGCAGCGGTTCACCGCGGTGTCGAGTTCGGCGAAGGTGAGGGTGACGTCGCCGTTGATGATGGCGGTCTTGTCCGGGGTGCGCCGGGCGCTGCGGTGCAGGAGCGCGCCGATCGAGTGTTCGCGTGCGGTGGCGATCGATGCGGTGGTGGCCTCACTGAATCCGGTGTCGCTGAAATCCGCCGCCATCATGCACTCCCTTGTCGCCTGGTGTTACCGGCATCACAAGTTACTAGGTTGTCCTAGTAAACGACAAGAGGGGCACAGCTCACCGGACGGTCAGGCGCGGATACCCGACGGAAGAAGCGCGGTCGGCACGAGCAGCGGGATACCCCGATGCCGTCGGATGACGGCGAACTCACCGAGGCGGCGAATGTCATGCAGATCGGTTGTGGGCATGGCGAACTGGCCACTTGCGCTCCACATGGCGAACTCCGCATCACCGGATGCACTGGCCATCCACATCCCGGGACCGGCCGTCGCGGCACCCATTCGCCGGGCGCGCGAGGCGGCGATCCCGATCACGAGCGCCACGCACACCGGTAGAGCGGCGAGGACGAACCAGCTCTGCAGCCACACCGCCAGCGCGATCAGCACTGCGATGTACACGCAGGTGACGACGAGGGTTTTCGGCCGGACGAACTGAAACCGCAGCGCCGCAATGGTCATCTGCGTGGCCGAATCCTCGGCGGCCTGCCACCACAGTTGCGGTGTCAATCCGCTCGGTGTCGGAGGGAATGAGGGCCGCGGGCCCGTCGCCATGAGTCCGGCCCGTCGGATCGCGAATGACCACAGTTCGTCGATGTGGCCGGGCATCACCGCCGCCGGCAGCACGATCAGCGCGTCACCGCTACCGGCGGATCGAACGAAGACGAGGCCACCCATCCGCGCGATGGACTCGATCGCGGTGAAGTTCTGGCGACCGTCCCCGAGGGCAGTCGTCAACGCGAAGCCGTCGTCGTCGACGGCCACATCGATGCGCATGCCGGGCGCCATCAACTTCCGCAGGGCCCGCGACTTCTGCACGTACACCAGCGCCCACAGCGCGACGATGTACACGACGGCCCCGATGGCGATGGCCCACTCGTCCAGGATCGCTGCGGCGAGCAGCGCAGCTCCGACGGTGAGGACTTGCATCCCGGCCGTGACGGGCCGAGTCATGGTGCGCAGCGCGACGATCCGCGCCGACCGTGTGACATCTCCCGGTCGCGCTTCCCACGAGTATCGCTCGGTCACCGCTTTTCTCCCCGCCTCGCTGGTGTTTCTCCGGCGGCAACACTACCGTCGACGGCGCATCAGCCTGCGGTACCCGCGGGTTGAGCGACGCCCATCGTCCATCCGGCTGCCGCGTTGCGCTGTCGCCAGAAGTCGGCGTACGTCCCGCCGCGGGCCAACAGTTCGTCGTGGCGTCCGATGTCCGCGAGGCGCCCGTCAGAGGTCAGCACCACGATCTGGTCGGCGGCGAGGACGGTGGAGATCTTGTGCGCGATCACCAGCACCGTGGATTCCCGGGCCAGTTCCCGGATCGACGCCGCCACGTGTGCCTCGTTCTCCGGGTCGAGCGCGCTCGTCGCCTCGTCGAACAGCACGATCGGCGCGTTCTTCACCAGTGCGCGGGCGATCGAGACGCGCTGCCGCTCCCCGCCGGACAGCGCCGAACCGCCTTCGCCCACCCGCGTCTCCCATCCGCCTGGCAATCGCTCCACGATGGAGTCGACACCCGCGGTGGCGGCCGCCCGACATATGTCGTCGTCGGTGGCGTCGAGACGACCGATCCGGATGTTCTCCCGCAGCGTGTCGTCGAAGAGATACACGTCCTGGAACACCAGCGACAACTGCGCCATCAGTGTCGCGGTGTCCTGATCGCGCACGTCCACGCCGCCGACGCGGACCGTTCCCGCCGTGGCGTCGTAGAAACGGGCGATCAGCCGGGTGGCCGTGGTCTTCCCGGAGCCCGACGGACCGACGAGGGCGGTCATCGACCCGTTCGGAACACTGAAACCGATGTCGCGCAGGACAACCCGTGATGGAGGCGACCCGGTGCCGGCGGTGACGTCCGGATCACCGTCGTCCGGATCACCGTCGTCCGGATCACCGTCGTCCGGATCACTGTCGTAGGAGAACGACACGTCCACCAACTCGATCGACCCGCGTTCGGTCGGGGCGACCGGCGACGCGGGTTGCGGCATCGCCGGGGTGTGCAGGATGTCGGTGATCCGATCGATCTCCGCGGTGGACATCCGCATCGCCGAACCGAGTTCGGCGAGTTCGGAAATCGGGTCGGTGAAGCGGGCCGCAAGACCGAACACCGCCATCACCACAGCCGCCTCGATGTCACCGGAGACCGCGAGTGCCGCTCCGACGACGAGGATCGCGGTGAAGACCGCCTGTACCGCGAGCCCGTTGATCAGCAGACCGGTCACCGATCGGCCCATCATCGACCGACCGATCGAATGCTGTTGCTCGAGAGCGTCTTCCAGTGGCCGGTAATCGGCACCGGCGCTCCCGAAGGCCCGTAGGGTCGGCTGGTGGCGCGCCACCTCGAGGACCCGGCCGTTCACTGTCACCGCGGTGTCATGGTTGTGCGACTCCGCGTCGGCGATCAGCGCGCTCGCACGCATTCCCACTCCCCAGAGCACCATCGCTCCGATGGCGGCGGTGAGTCCGATCCGCCAGTCGAAGAAGAACAGTCCGACCACGACGGTGGCCGATCCGGCGAGGTTGGTGATGATCGGGGTCATCAGGTGCGCTCCGGCGCTTCCGACGAACATCGTTCCCTTGACCGCTATTTGGGAGACCGACGCCGTCTTGTCTCGGGTGAACCAGCCGAGTGGCAACGTGACCAGATGGTCACCGAGGCGATGATGCAGAGCACGCATCGTGTGTACGGCCATCTGCATGGCGGACAACGATTGCAGGTAGAACGTCACGCAGCACAGTGCGACCACCGGAATGAGGAGCAGCAACCATCCTCCGGCGGTGTGGACGTCGCCGTCGAAGAGGGCGCGGGTGATCGGCACCAACAGCAGCATCGACACCCCCTGGGCCACGCCGTAGGCGACGGCCCAGGCAAGGACCACATACAACCGGCGACGTTCGTCACCGAGGATGGTCAGGTATCCGCGAATCATGGTGTCTCTCCGTCATTCTGTTCGGTCGACTCGGCCTCTTGGGTCGGCTCGGTGCCCCGTTGCCAGGCGGCCCACAGCGCGGCGTACGACCCGCCCGCGGCCAGCAACTGATCGTGAGTGCCTCGTTCCGCGATCCGCCCGGATTCGAGCACGACGATCGAGTCGGCATGAGTGATGGAACCCAGACGATGCGCGATCACCAGAACGGTGCGACCGGCGATCAGGGTTGAAATCGCCTGCTGGATATCGGCTTCGGACTCCGGATCGGCGAATGCGGTGGCCTCGTCCAGGATCAGGATCGGCGCATCGCACAGTAACGCGCGTGCGATCGCGACGCGTTGCGCCTCACCGCCGGACAGGTGCGCGTCGACCCCGATCACCGAGTGATATCCGCGCGGTAGGGCGACGATTCGATCGTGGATCCGTCCGGCGCGTGCCGCCGCCTCGACCTCCGCATCCGAGGCATCGGGCCGCCCGAGCCGGATATTCTCCGCCACAGTCAGTTCGAGTAATGCGACATCCTGGAGCACGAATCCCACGTGCCGGTAGAGCACCTCGGGGTCGATGTCGCGCACGTCGACGCCACCGATGGTGACCCGGCCGGCATCGGGATCGACGAAGCGCGGGATGAGTGTCGCGAGAGTGGACTTCCCACTGCCCGAGGGACCGACGACCGCGGTCAGGCTCCCGGCGGGCAGCGTGAGGCTCACCTCGCGCAGAGCCGTCACGCCGTTGCCCTGCCCCGTATCCGGATAGGTGTAGCTCACGGCATCGATGACCACCGAATTACTCTCGGGGACAACGGGATGTGCCGTGATCGGCAGTTCCGGCAACGTCAGCAGGTCGACGATGCGTCCGGCTGCCGCGGCGGCCTGCTGCCGATTGTGCATGGCCATCATTGCGGCCATCAGAGTGCTCGGCAACACCATGGCGATCAGCGTCGCGCCCAGCATGTCGATCGGGGCGACCCATCCCTCGCGGACGAACCAGTAGCCACCACCGAGGTTCACCAGCAGTATCAGCGGCGCCGACAGCATCACACCGGCGAGCGCCTCGATGCGCAGCATCGGACGGATGTATCCCTCGAAGTCGTCGTTGAATTCGTCTGCGGCGTCGATGAATGCCTGATGTGCGCGTCCGGTGCGTCCGAAGGTCTTGACGACGGCCACCCCGGTCACGAACTCGACGATGGTGGCACTGATCTTCTCCAGCGACGCATTCATCTTCGCCTGTTGTGCGCTGCTGTCGCGGATCATCCAGGCGTAGGCGATCGCGTAGAGCGGCAGGGTCGCGATGGCGAGCAGGCCCAGACGCCAGTCGAGAACGAAGCAGTAGATCAGCGCGAAGAGTGGAGTCGCCACGGCCGCAGTCGTTTCCACATCCGCATGTGCGACGAGGTAGTGGAGTTCACCGACATCGTGCTGCACCGTCTTGCGGACGACTCCAGAGGTGTTGGCACTGAACCAGCCCAGCGGGAGGCGTCCGAGTTTGGCGACGATGCGTCGGCGGAGAATCGCCTGCAGGTCGATGTCCGCGTAATGCGTCACCCCGAGCGCGGCGCCACCGAAGAGACCCCGCGCGACGAGCCCAGCGACGACGATCACCACGATCACCCAGACGCGTGACTCATCGACCGGTCCGGGCGTGAGCAGCGTGTGACCGAGTTCGACGATGCCGATGAAGGGCACGACCGTCGCCGCGGAGGCGAGGAGTTGCAGCGACTGGCCCAGCCTGACCCGGGATCTGACCGGCGCCAGCAGTTCCCGGAGCGCGCCGGAGTTCTCCCGGGCTCTGGCGTGGGCATCGGTGTCGGCGTCCGGTGCCGTGGCGACCGGACTCGGCGGGGCCTCCGCGGTGGATGTCATACGCGTACGTTAACGCGTACGCCCAACAAAAGGAAGGGTAACCTAAGTTTCTTTGCTCAGGTGCGCGGCAGGATCCCGTCGAGCACCACCGACAGGTACTGATCGGCGATCTGCTCGACGCCCATGCTGCCGCCCGGGCGATACCACCGCACCGCCACCCACACGGTGTCACGCAGGAAGCGGTAGACGAGTTCGACGTCGAGGTCGGAGCGGAACTCGCCGTCGGCGACACCGCGGGTCAGCACCGCATGCCACAGGCTCCGGAACTCGGTGTTGCGTTCCCGGATGTAGGCGAAACGATCTTGTGGCGCAAGCCGTTTGGCCTCGTCCTGATAGATCGCGACGGCGTTGTGGTCGGCGTCGATCGACTCGAAGGAGGCGATCACGAGCTGCCGGAGGGTGTCGGTGGCCGAGAGTCCGGCGTCGGCGATCTGCTGGTAGCGACCGAACAACGAATCGAGGAAGCCTCGCAGGATCTCGTCGACCATCGATTCCTTGGAGTCGAAATGGTGATACAGACTGCCCGACAGGATGCCGGCGGCGTCGGCGATGTCACGCACCGTCGTCGAGCGGAGTCCCTGCTCGGCGAACATCGCGCTCGCCGTCGTCAGCAGTTCGTCGCGACGGGAAGTACCGTTACGTGGCGCCACCCCCACACCCTAGCAAGCGCTTGGGTATGGGGGTGGCCCAGTCGGTTTCGGCGATCCGGCGCTACTTGCGCACCTTCTTCTGCGCACGCTTGTTGAAGAAGCCCCACAGCTTCATCTGCGCGTTGCCCATCTTGGTGTCACGCGGCAGGAACGGCGGCGACATCATCTCGGCGACGGTGAACGGCATCGACGAATATGCCACGGCGCGTGCGTGACTGAACGTGTCGAAGCCGGTCTTGCCGTGGTAGGCACCCATGCCGCTGCGGCCGACGCCACCGAACGGCAGTTCCGCCCCGAACATGTGCAGGGCGAAGTCGTTGCCGTTGATCGACCCCGAGCGGGTGTTGTCGGCGAGACGCTTGAGGTTGTCGTTGTCGTCGCCGCACCAGTACATCGTCAGCGGATGCGGGTTGCTCGCGATGTGGTTGATCGCCTCGGTCAGGTCGCGATACGGGTACACCGACAGGACCGGACCGAAGACCTCGTCGTCGGCGATCTTCATGCCGGCCTTCACCCCGGTGAGCAGGGTCGGCGGGATCTTGCGGCGCTCGGCCGACGGCAGCGGCTCACCACCGGGGATCACCTGACGCTTTTCCGCGCCCAGCGAGACGGCGTCGTCGATCAGGTCGACGATGCGGTCGTAGTTCTTCTGGTTGATCGTGGAGGTGTATTGCGGATTGTCGTAGATGGTCGCGAAGTTCGCGGTCCAGCGGGCCATCACCTTGTCGGTGAACTCGCCGAGTTTGGCCTCGGGGACGAAGACGTAATCGGGGCAGAGGCAGACCTGGCCGCCGTTGACCATGCGGGCATCGGCGAGCATCTTCGCGGCCTTGTCGATGTCGGCGGAGACGTCGACGACGGCCGGGTTCTTGCCACCGAGTTCGAGGGTGACCGGCACCAGGTTCTTGGCGGCCTCCTGCGCGACGGACTTGCCGACGTCGGGCGAACCGGTGAAGAACATGTGGTCGACGGTGAGCTTCGCGAAATCCGAACCCGACCCGTGCTTGGGCGTGATCACGGCGAGCTCTTCGATGGAGAAGTAGTCGGGTGCGTACTTGGCGATCACCGCGGTGGTGCGGGCGGTGATCGACGACGGGCGCAGCAGGACGCGGTTGCCGGCGGCGAAGGCCGATCCCGCGGGCACGAAGGTGAGCTGCAGCGGGAAGTTCCACGGCCCCATGATGCCGACGACACCGAGCGGGTCGTGACGGACACGCTGCTTGAAGCCCATCAGGCCCTGGACCTTCGCCGACGTCGACTCGGCCATCCATTCCTTGACACCGCGCCGCTGATGGGCGAGGTCGATCATGCATCCCGCGACGTCGGAGGCGATGCTGAGTTCCTTGGGTCGCGACCCGAAGTCGACGGTCAGCGCCTCGGCGATCTCGTCACCGTGGTCGAGCAGCAGGGCGGTCAGTCGGGTGATCCGATCGATGCGGGTGTTGGCATCCGGGATGCCGTCGCGCAGGAACGCGGCGCGCTGGATCTCCAGCAGTTCGGTCATCGAGTGCGCCTCCGAGGAGACGTTCCCCTCGATCTTGGTGGACACGTCAGCAGGTTTGGTCATCGCCGCCTCCAGGTTGGTCGATCTTCAGGCGAGGCTCGCGGCAGGCACCGCTGAGACGTTCACGCCCATTCGTTCCACCATAGTATGCGACACATCACAAGTATGTGGCTACAGGTGTTCTCAGATGGGTTGCGGTGTCGCTCTCATCAGCGTTGACAGCGCTCGTCTCGACGTTGACAGCGCTCGGTTCCCCACTGACAGCGCTTTCGAAAGCGCTGTCAGTGACTCTGTGAGCGCTGTCAACGTTGACGAGGGCGCTGTCAGTGTCAGCCGAGCCGCTCGATGATCGTGACGTTCGCGGTGCCACCGCCCTCGCACATCGTCTGCAGGCCGTAGCGGCCGCCGGTGCGTTCGAGTTCGTTCAGCAGCGTCGCGAACAGTTTGGCGCCGGTCGCGCCGAGCGGATGGCCGAGGGCGATGGCGCCGCCGTTCGGATTGACCTTCGCCGGGTCGGCGCCGGTCTCCTTGAGCCAGGCCAGCACCACCGACGCGAAGGCCTCGTTGATCTCGATGACGTCGATGTCGTCGATGCTCAGGCCGGTCTTCGCCAGCGCGTAGGCGGTGGCCGGGATGGGCGCCGACAGCATCATCACCGGGTCGTCGCCGCGTACCGACAGGTGATGGATGCGTGCCCGCGGGGTGAGTCCGTACTCCTTCAGTGCCTGTTCGGAGACGACGAGCGCCGCCGACGCGCCGTCGGAGATCTGTGACGCGACGGCCGCGGTGAGTCGTGACCCCTCGGCCAGCGGTGCCAGTCCGGCCATCTTCTCCAGTGAGGTCTCGCGCGGGCATTCGTCGACGACGCAGTCGCCGAGCGGCACGTTCTCCTTGTCGAAACGGCCTTCGGCGATGGCCGTCTTGGCGCGCTGATGCGACTGCAGAGCCCACGCCTCCATGTCCTCGCGGCTGATGTCCCACTTGGTCGCCATCGCGTCGGCGCCGGCGAACTGGGAGATCTCCGCATCCCCGAAACGCTCTCGCCAGCCCGCGGATTCGGCTGTGGGCGTGGTGAATCCGAACTCCTGTCCGGCGATCATGGCCTGGCTGATGGGGATGGCGCTCATGTTCTGGACGCCACCGGCGAGGACGACGTCCTGGGTGCCACTCATCACGCCCTGCGCGGCGAAGTGGATCGCCTGCTGGCTGGAACCGCACTGGCGGTCGACGGTGGTCCCCGGAATGGCCAGTGGCCCACCGGCGGCGAGCCATGCGGTGCGGGCGATGTTGCCGGCCTGCGGACCGATCGCGTCGACGCAGCCGAACACCACATCATCGACGATCATCGGGTCGATGCCGGTGCGTTCGAGGATCGCGGTGATCACATGTGCGCCGAGGTCGGCGGGATGGGTCTTGGCGAGGGCGCCATTGCGTTTGCCGACCGGGGTGCGGAGGGCGTCGACGATGTAGGCCTGTGGTGCGGACATCTGTTCTCCTGGTTCGGTTCTGGTTGCGCTCAGGCGCGCTGGCTGGAGATGGAGACCACCTCGCCGGTCAGGTACGTGGTGTAGTCGCTGGCGAGCATCGCGATGGTGGCCGCGACCTCCCATACCTCCGCGGCGCGGCCGTAGGCCTCGCGGGAGGCGAGTTCGTCGAGAAGGTCATCGCTGGTGACCTTCGCGAGGAACGGATGCTTGGCGATGGACGGGGCGACGGCGTTGATGCGTACCCCGAAGTCGGCGGCTTCGACTGCGGCACAACGGGTCAGTGCCATCACCCCGGCCTTGGCCGCGGCGTAGTGGGCCTGGCCGCGTTGGGCGCGCCACCCGAGGACGGAGGCGTTGTTGACGATCACGCCGCCGTGTTCGACGGCGCGGAAGTAGCGCAGTGCGGCGCGGGTGGCACGGAACGTTCCGTTGAGAGTGATGTCGAGGACGCGGTCCCATTGGTCGTCGGTCATGTCGGCGACCGGCGTCTCACCACCGAGTCCGGCGTTGTTGACCAGGACGTCGATCCGGCCGAGTTCGTCTGCGGCGCGGGTGATCAGCGCGTCCACCTGGTCAGTGTCGGAGACATCGCACGGCGCCTGGGCGACGGTCTGGTCGGTGAACTCACCGGCCAGTTTGTCGTGCGCCTCCGCGAGGCGACGTTCATGCCAGTCGCTGATGAGGACGTCGGCGCCCTCGAGCAACGCACGCCGAGCGGTGGCGAAGCCGATGCCGGTTCCGGCGGCCGCGGTGACAACCACCTTGCGGCCCAACAGGAGTCCGTGCCCGGGTGTCTCCGCCGGCGGATCGGCCAGTGGCGATCGGCCGGTCTGGGCGGCCTGGGTGTCGGATACCGTCATGCGCGTGCCTCCCGCGGTAGGCCGAGGACTCGCTCGGCGATGATGTTGCGCTGCACCTCATTCGACCCGCCGTAGATGGTGTCGGCGCGGGTGAACAGGAACAGTCGTTGCCATTCGTCGAGTTCGACGTGTTCGGGGTCGGTGATGTCGTTGGGTCGGCCTTCGACGGTGGCGCCGGGACCGATGAGTGACGGCGCACCGACGACGTCCATGCCGAGTGCACCGAGATCGCGATGCCAGTTGGCCCACAACAGTTTTGCCACCGACGCCGCACCCGCCTGGGACACGACGTCACCATCGAGGGTGCGCTGCGCGTGGGCCCGCATCACTTTCAGGCCGATGTCGGCGCGGACCAGTCGGGTGGCGATCTCCGGATTGTCGATGGCGCCGTTGGTGCGGGCGATTTCGGTGATGGACTCGAGTTCGCGGGCGAAGCCCACCTGTTGACCGAGCGTGGACACGCCGCGTTCGAACTGCAGCAGCCCCATCGCGACCGACCAGCCCTGGCCGGGCTCGCCGACGATGAGATCGGCGTCGGTGACGGCGTCGTCGAAGAACACCTCGTTGAATTCCGATGTGCCGGTCAGCTGTTGGATGGGTCGGACCGTGATTCCCGGTTGGTCGAGCGGGACCAGCAGGAAGCTCAGTCCGTGGTGTCGACTGGAGCCGGGTTCGCTGCGCGCGATGACGAAGACCCACTGCGCGACGTGGGCGAGGGAGGTCCAGATCTTCTGGCCGTTGAGATGCCAGCGGCCGTCGTCGCCGAGTCGCGCCGACGTCGACACGCCCGCGAGGTCCGATCCGGCGCCCGGCTCGGAGTATCCCTGCGCCCAGAGTTCGGTGACGTCGACGATGCCCGGCAGGAGACGCCGCTTCTGCTCGGGCGTTCCGTATTCGATGAGTGTCGGGCCGAGGAGTTCCTCGCCGAGGTGATTGACGCGGGCGGGCGCGTTGGCTCGGGCGTACTCCCGATGGAAGATGATCCGCTGCTCGAGGGTGGCGCCGCGACCGCCGTGGCGGGTCGGCCAGCCCAGGCAGGTCCAGCCGGCGCGAGCGAGGTGTCGGTCCCATTCGAGTCGCTCTGCGAAGAACTCGTGCTCGCTGCCCGGCCCGCCGCGGCCCCGGAGGTCGGCGAAGTCGCCGACGAGGTTCTCGGTCAGCCAGTCGCGGACCGCCTCGGCGAAGATCCTGGTGGCGTCGGGCGTCTGAGCTGCCCATTCGCCCAGATCCAGAGATCTGTCGGCCAGATTGATCGAGGTCATGATCGCTAGCATAGCCCACCAAGCAAGTGCTAGGTTGGGACGATGGAGAGCGTCTCGACGACCCCCGCCGCGCTGACGCGGGCCGCCACGTCGTGGCCGGATCGTCCGGCCCTGGTCGATACCCAGTGGAGCACGCCCGTCGAGCTCACGTGGGCACAATTGCGGGAGCGGGTCATCGACGTCGCCGCCGCGCTGATCGCGTCGGGCATCCGGCCGGGCGATCGGGTGGCACTGTGGTCACCCAACAGTCATCACTGGCCGGTCGCCGCACTCGGCGTCCATCACGCGGGCGCGGTGCTGGTTCCGTTGAACACGCGCTATACCGCGAGCGAGGCCATCGACGTCATCGAACGGTCCGACGCTCGGGCGGTGTTCGTGTCAGGCGAGTTCCTCGGGTCGGATCATGCCGCGGACCTGATCCGGGATCACGCCGCAGCGCTTCCCCAGGTGGTCGTGCGGATTCCGCTCTCGGCCGGCGCTGAACCCCTCGACGGAGTTGCGGACTGGGACGCCTTCCTGGCCCGCACCACCGACGAGACCCGGGCGGAGGCACGACGCCGAGCCGAAGCGGTTGCGCCCGACGACATCTCCGACATTCTGTTCACCTCGGGCACCACCGGAAAGTCGAAAGGTGTTCTGGCCGAACATCAGCAGACTCTCGCCGGCTCACATGCCTGGGGCGCCAACGGCCGACTCTCCCCCGATGACCGCTATCTGATGGTCAACCCGTACTTCCACACCTTCGGTTACAAGGCCGGCATCCTGCCGTGCACCCTGTTCGGCACCACCATGTATCCGCTGGCCGTCTACTTACCGAGTGAGGCGATGAAACAGGTTGCTGCCCAGCGCATCACCGTGTTCCCCGGGGCACCGACGATCTTCCAGACCATCCTCGACGATCCGGCCCGCGACGGCCTCGACCTCTCATCGCTGCGGCTGGTGGTGACCGGCGCGGCCATCGTGCCGGTCGTCCTGATCGAACGGATCCAGGCCGATCTCGGCGTCGACACCGTCATCACCGCGTACGGCCTGACCGAGGCCAGTGGATTCGTCTCGACCTGCACCCCCGATGACGACGACGAGACCGTCGCCAACACCTGCGGCCGGGCGTTTGCGGGGATGGAGATCGCACTGTCGGATAAGGGCGAGGTCCTCGCCCGCGGGAAGATGGTGATGCGCGGCTACCTCGACAACGAGCAGGCCACCGCGGAGACCGTCGACGCCGACGGCTGGTTGCACACCGGCGACATCGGCACCATCGATGAGCGCGGCAACCTCAAGATCACCGACCGCCTGAAGGACATGTACATCTGCGGCGGCTTCAACGTCTATCCCGCCGAGATCGAGCAGACCCTCGCCCGACTCGACGGGGTGACCGAATCCGCGGTGATCGGGGTGCCCGACGAACGTCTCGGTGAGGTGGGGCGGGCCTATCTCACCGTCCGCGATGACGCCGACCTCGACGAGGACGGTGTGATCGCTTATGCGCGTGAGTATCTCGCGAACTTCAAGGTGCCGCGCTCGGTGGTGTTCGTCGACGCGTTCCCGCGCAACGCCGCGGGGAAGATCCTCAAACGGGAGTTGGCGTGAGCGGCTGAAAGTGGGGGAAGAACGTTCCTCCCCCGGAAATCGTCTCGTCGGCACGAAACTGCTGGGGAAGGAAGCAACAGGTGGGGGAAGAAGATTCTTCCCCCACTTTTGGCATGTCGAGCAGCGAGGCGTTGCTCGACGCAGTCGGTCTTGATCCCTTATGCCCGTGCGTATCTCGCATGCCTCACACTGGAGTTGGTGCCAGCGCGGTGCCGACGAGGAATGCCCACAAACGTCTCCGTGAGGCGAGCTCACCGGCTATTTCCAGTGAGAACCGCTGACGGGGACGACTTCAGTCATCCGCCGTGGAGCCCGGCATACCGGTCGAGTTCGGCGACCAGCGCAGCCCGCTGATCGGGCGAGAACTGCTCGCCCGCGCCCATGTCACCGACCTGGTCGTCATAGCACCGCAGGAACGTCACGCGGAGATCGCCGGCCGACGGACCGTCACCACCCCACGGCCGAACGGGCGTACGTGCCATCACCTCGTTGAGCGGGGCTAGGGCGGCGAACGCTTCGTCGAAGGTCTCGTCGATCGACGGCGACTCCAGGAACTCGGCGATCGGCTCGGTCAGCTGATCCACCACGTCACCGACGAAGTCGAGCGCCTTGTCGTTGCCGAACGGTCCAGCAGCCCACGTCCCCATGAGTAGCGACGCTACCAATGAGCGTTGGCCGAGCCCTTACGCGTCATCTAGCCGACCTCCCCCACCTGTGATGTGCTTGACGCGTGACTTCCGCGCGGACCCGTGAGACCCAGAGCACCGACCTGCTGGCCCAGACCGGTGCCCTCGACCCCGCTGCGCCCACCACCCGTATCGACACGCACGGCGCGACCATCCTGCTCAACGGCGATCGCGCATGGAAGCTCAAGCGGCCGGTTCGGTTGCGCTACTTCGACTTCTCCACCTCCGACCTGCGACACGACGCCCTCGCCGCCGAACTCGACCTCAATCGCCGCACCGCTCCCGACATCTACCTCGGACTGCACGCACTGCGGCGCGCCGACGACGGATCGGCGTCACTGGATGGGCCCGGTGAGACCGTCGACTGGGTTCTCGAGATGACGCGTTTCGCCGACGATGCCCTGCTCAGCCGGCAGGCCGACGCCGGAGCCCTCGATGACCGCCTGCTGCAGAACCTCGCCGCACGCGTCGTCGACATGCACCGCGACGCACAGGTGTCCGACGATCCGCACGGCGCAACCCGATTGCAGGAGGTCGTCGACGGAAATCTGGCGAGTATGTCGGTGTTCCCCGAGATCCTGGAACCCGCACTGGCACAACAACTCACCGACCGTTTGACCGCCATGATCGCCGCGCACGCCGACCTGATGGACGCTCGCGCACGGGCCGGGCGCGTCCGGCACGGGCATGGTGATCTGCATCTGGGCAACATCGCCGTCGTCGACGGCGAGCCAATTCCGTTCGACTGCCTGGAATTCGACGCCGAGATGGCCACCACCGACGTGCTCTACGACATCGGCTTCCTGGTGATGGATCTGTGGGCCCGCGGGTTACGGCATGAGGCCAACGTCGTCATCAACGCCTACCTCGATCTCTCCGCCGACGATGAGGACGGCTTCGCACTGCTGCCGCTGATCCTCGGTGTGCGGGCGACGGTCCGTGCACATGTCGCCGCCGCCGAGGGTGCCGCCGATCGGGCCAACTCGTATCTTGCTCTGGCGCTGGGCTTTACCGAACCCGTCGCACCGCGGCTCGTCGCGATCGGCGGCGGGTCGGGTACCGGGAAGTCGACGGTGGCGCGGGCCGTCGGCGGTGATCTCGCACCGGCCCCGGGTGCGCGGATTCTGCGCACCGACGTGCTCCGCAAACGGCTCGCCGGGGTGGCCGTCGACGAGCCGCTGCCCCGCTCGGCCTACACCGACGAGGCGCGGGCCGGCGTCTACACCGAGGTGTTTCGGCTGGCGGGCCTTGACCTCGCGAACGGGATGAGCGTCATCGCCGACGCGGTGTTCGGGCGGCGCACGCAATCCGAGGCGATCGCCGATGTGGCCGAGCACGCGGGCTGCGTATTCACCGGAGTATGGCTGGAACTCCCCGAGAGCGAACGTATCTCACGCATCGAGCATCGCGGTCCGGATGCATCCGACGCCACTGCCGACGTGGCGCGGCGACAAACCCGGACCTTGGAAACACCGGACGAGCGGTGGCACCGCGTCGGCGATTCGGTCGACGCGGTACGCGACGTATTTGCGTCGCGGTGAACGGATGTGACACAACTGACTGGTGGGTCGGGGTAACGAACAAGCAGAGGCGGGACAGGCACAGCCGGGAAAGGCAGATTCGATCGGGACGTTGCGCTCGATCGCGATCGCGATCGGGTCGGTGTTCGGGATCGTCTTCGGCATCATGATGCTTGCCGACCCCGATGAGTGCGCCGGCACCTCGATGGGCGCCGGCGACCGGTGTGTTTCGCAGGGCCGCAACAGCCCTGACCTTCTCCTGACCCCGACGACGGTCACGCTGCCCGCTGTCCCGTCACCAACGCTGCCGGACGAGTTGTCCTTCGAGGCACCCGACGGCTACGCGGCCGACCGCGAGACCATCGGCCCGGATGACCCGGTCGTGATGACTCCGACGCGGGGTCGTACCCGCACCGAGCACATCATCCAGACCGCCGGGATCGGGTTGCTGGCACTGCTTTTCGGCATCGGCGGGACGGTGTTCACCGCCCGTCGGCTGCTGAGCAGGTTCTGAACCGCTCTCGCAGGCTCAGTCCCGCAGCGGCTTCACCAACGGGAACAGGATGGTCTCGCGAATGCCGAGACCGGTGAGCGCCATCAGCAGCCGGTCGATGCCCATGCCGGTGCCGGCGGTCGGCGGCATGCCGTATTCCATTGCGGCCAAGAACTCTTCGTCGAGGACCATCGCCTCGTCGTCGCCGGCTGCGGCGAGGCGCGCCTGGTCGACGAAACGTTCCCGCTGGATGATCGGGTCGACGAGTTCGGAGTAGCCGGTGGCCAATTCGAAGCCGCGGACGTAGAGATCCCACTTCTCCACCACGCCGGGGATGCTGCGGTGGGCGCGCACCAGCGGTGACGTCTCGACCGGGAAGTCGCGCACGAAGACGGGCTGCGAAAGGTGTTGGCCCACCATGTGTTCCCACAGTTCTTCAACGAGCTTGCCGTGCCCGTAGCCCTTGTCCTTGGGGATCTCCAGGCCGACACGGGCGGCGATCGCCAGCAGTTCGTCGACGCTGGTGCCGCCGGAGTCACTCATCGGCACGATCTGTTCGCCGAGGGCTTCCGACAGGGACGGGTACATCGACAGCGGCGTCCACTCACCGGACAGGTCGTATACCGAGCCGTCGGGCATCGTCGGGGTGAGCGTGCCGAGCGCGCCCTGCGCCACTTCCTGCACGAGTTCGCGGGTCATCACCGCGGCGTCGTCGTAGGTGCCGTAGGCCTGATAGGTCTCCAGCATCGCGAATTCCGGCGAGTGGGTGGAGTCGGCGCCCTCGTTGCGGAAGTTGCGGTTGATCTCGAAGACCCGCTCGATTCCGCCGACGATGCAGCGCTTGAGGAACAGTTCCGGCGCGATCCGCAGGAACAGGTCGATGTCGAAGGCGTTGGAGCGCGTGGTGAACGGGCGCGCCGCGGCACCGCCGTGCAGGGTCTGCAGCATCGGGGTCTCGACCTCGAGGAAGTCACGGCGGTCGAGGGCCTTGCGCAGTTCGGAGATCACCGCGATGCGGGTGCGGGCGATCTGCCGGGCCTCGGGACGCATGATGAGGTCGACGTAGCGTTGCCGGACGCGGGTCTCCTCGTTCATGTCCTTGTGCGCGACCGGCAGCGGACGCAGCGCCTTGGAGGCCATCTCCCAGGAGTCGGCCATCACCGACAGCTCGCCGGTGCGGGAGCTGATCACCTCGCCGTGGACGAAGACGATGTCCCCGAGATCTGTTTCGGCCTTCCATCGGGCCAGGGAATCCTCGCCGACACCGTTGAAGGAGATCATCGCCTGCAGCTGCGTCCCATCGCCCTCCTGCAGCGTCGCGAAGCACAGCTTGCCCTTGTTGCGGAGGAAGATGATGCGCCCGGCGACGCCGACGATCTCACCGGTTTCGGTGCCGGCCTCCAGGTCGGGGTACGTCGCGCGGATCTCGGCGAGGCTGTGGGTGCGCGGAATCGACACCGGGTAGGCGTCGCGTCCTTCTCCGAGAATCCGCTCCCGCTTCTCCCGGCGGATACGCAGCTGCTCGGGAGTCTGCTCGTCGGCCGACGAGGCGGGGGCCTGGGATGTCTGGGCGTCACTCACGCACGTGAGGGTATTCGGTGGTCGGGGCGTCGGCCAAGTTGCGTCGCGTGGGTCACCCGCGGGTCAGTGGGCGGAGAAGACGTCGAGCTCACCCTGGTTGATCTGCCCGTTGATCCCGGCGCGACGCAGACCGCGATATCCGCCGATCACGAACACCGCTCCGGGGACGCCGCGCGCCTGCAGATGCCAGGCCAGCCACTCGGCTTCGTGGCCGTCGTCGGAGACGAGAATCCAACGGGCATCACCGGCGGCGATACGCAGGGCGGACGGCGAACCCGGGGTGAGCAGGTCGATCGCCTCGGCGGCGTCGACGGCGATCGCACCGAGCAGCGCGCCGTCGGCCTGGCGTTTGCGCTGACTGCGCACGTCAATGGGGGTGGCGCCGGCGGCGAGAGCGTCGCGGTAGTCGGCGATGCGCAGCGACAGCGGAGCGCTGGGGGCGGGAGCAGAAACAGGTGCGAGAAGCTGGACCGATGCGGTCATGGGAGGAAACCTCGAAAGTGATCGAAACGAGCGGGAGGGTTGGCGAGGGGGCCACCGCTGTGTCGTGAAAAAACGACGACGCGGGCTCAGCCCTGACAACACTCCTGACAGCTCTTGATCACGGCGACAAGTCTGCCACAGTTGCGGCGGCGTGACCAGAGGCGATGGGGTTTCTTGCTCGGGGTGGGTGAAAGTCGCGCCGGGGAGCTGTCGCTCGGCGTTCCCGTGAATGACGTCGCGCGGTGGTCCCTCGCCGGTCCGATATGGTGCGGGGCGATGAGTGAGCGCATGTTCGTGGGGGCGTCCACGCTCGAGGCCGACCGACTGGCGCTGGCCCTCGCACCGGCCCGGGTTCCCGGCGGCCTCGACACCGATCCGAGCTTCTTCCACGGATTCGCCACCCATCCGGTCGTGGTCGCCCAGGGACTGCTGGCCCTCGCCGACGTCACCGGCACCCGCTACTTCCAGTTCACCCCGGCCAGTCAGCGCGATCCGGTCCTCACCGCGAATCGCGACCGGCTGCGCGCCGAGGTGTTCTCCGCGTGCAATGGGGTGTACGCCCGACTCGACGTCCTGGGCTCGGGGCTCGACGGTGGCGAGATCGGCACCGGCACCACCAACGTCGATATCAACCTGCCGACCCGCACCGCCCTGGGCCGTGTACGGCGCACCGACCTCCTGCACCTCGACGTCGGTTCGGGCGGGCTACGCGCGTCGACGATGGCGGCCACGGCCGTCGAACGTCCGGTGGACATGCCCGATCGGTGGGTCCGCGCCCTGGGCAACGCCGCTCACCTTCATCACGGTGCGCGGCCGGTGTTCACCCTCGACCGCACCCGCGCACGACGGTTCATCGCAACGCTGCCGCATGCGACGGCGAAAGCCGAACGGGGATGGGTGGTCGCCGATCGTACCGGCGCCCGCGTGAGTCGTCGGGAGGTGCCCGACGGCGTCTTCGTGCACGGAATGAACCGGCTCGATGTGTTGCGGCGCATGATGATTCATGTCGATGGGCTGACGGCGTATCGGGCGATCGTCGGTGACGGGGGTGACGGTGCACCCTCGGTGTTCGAGGTGACGTTGCCCGGAGCGCGGCTCACGATCGGGCTGACCAGTGAGCCGTGGCGCGGGTTTTCCGGTGAGGGATCGTTGCTGGCGGCATTAGCCGGCGATCAGGTACTCGACGATGCCGCAATGCTTTCCGTCCTGCTGGCCTTCGATCCGGTCATCGACGTCGCCCGCCTGGCACGCGAGGCCGATATCGATGCCGATCGCGCAGCAGGTGCGCTCGCCGTTCTCGCCGCCTCAGGGCGTGTCGGTTGGGATGCCCACGAGGACAGGTGGTTTCATCGTGAACTGCCCGACGATCCGAACCGAATCGAGCGCGACAATCCGCGGTTGCGGGCGGCGCGGAAGCTCGTCGCCGAGCATGCGGTCACCCACGAGCACGACGATCTGTGGACAGTGTCCGAGTACCGGGTCCACCTGAATCCCGCTGTCGCGCAGGCTCGGTGCACCTGTACCTGGTATCTGCGTCACGGCGGTGATCGCGGTCCGTGCAAACATGTGCTCGCCGCGCGGATCGCCGCCGGAATGCGCCCCGATGACCCGATGCAAGGAGGCCGGCCATGACCGCCCAATCCCGTGAGGACGCGGTCTCGATCTTCACCGAACTCGGTTGGCCCGACCTGCCGTACGACCGGCTGGCCACCGCCGACATCGGCACCGACGATCAGCGGCGCCGCGCTCGCGACGGCCTGGCGACCGGGCCGCTGCAGGTGTACGACCAGGACGACTCCGGAGTGTGGACCTGGATCAGCAAGGTGGGCCATGCCGACCTGAACCGCCTCTCGATCTTCGCCATCCGGGTGGGGGTCGACGCCCGGCGGGCCGCGTCCATCGTGCCGTTCGAGGTGCCGCGCGCCGCACTGCTCCAGGTGATCTCCGACCGCGGGACGGCCTTCGCGACACAATTCATCGGCCGGGTCTGCACGAGCTCACGGCGCGCCATGACGCATCAGCCGACCGTGTTCGCGGACGTGGCCTTGCGGCTGGTCCTCGATCTCGAGCTTCCGGTGCCGGACAACGTCGATTACCTGATCGATTGGGCCGCCTACGCCGACGCGGCGCTGCACCGCAGTACCGCGGAGTTCACCCGATCCGGCCCCACGCTCGTCACCGCCGATCACATCGTCGCCCGCTTCGCCGAACACGCCCGCGCGGCGGTGGCAGTCGGCGCACCGATGACGGGACCTTTGCGTCCTGCTCTCGCGGCCGGGGTCTCGCGCGGGCTGATCGACCGGGACGAGATGCTCGATCTGGCCGTCGTCGGTCTCGATGCCGCGCGCCGCCCCGGTGATCGCGCGGCGTGGGCACAGTTCCTCACCACCGAACTCGCGATGAGCGACAGCGAGATCGCCGACCGCGCCGAGCAGTGGATACCGGCTTTGGCGACCGGGACACCGGAGATCATCGAGCGACTCGGACTGCCGCTGTTCACCAGTGGGCCCGACGAACTACTCGCCGACCTCGTGGCCGTCACCGTGCCCGGCGTGAAGGCACGTCGTCTGCGCACCCTGATCTTCGACGCCCTCGCGGGCCGATCACGACCCGACGACGCCACGGTCGCGGAGGTGTCGGCAGCACTGGCCGAGGTGGCCACGTCGTCGGCCGACGTGAAATCCCTTGCGGCGCTGACACAGGCCTGGGAGATGTCGGTCGACGTCGCCGACGCTCCGTCCGACGTCGTTGCGTGGTCCCCGACACCCGAGGTGTGGACGGTCCCCCGCTTCGATGCCGGCGCCGCGACGCCGGATCGTCTGACCGAATCGATACGTCCACTGATGGATTCGGCCGAGCACGATTTCGCCTCAGTTGAACTGGAAAGGTTCTTGGCGTTGGCGGTCACCTGCGCAAGCGACGACCTCGAGGCAACGCGCACCGCGGTTCGCGGGGTGCGGGACTCGGAACGCCTCGGACTGGCGTGGATCAGCGAGTGGCGACAGGGGCAACTGCCGCGAAAGGCCTACCAGCCCTACGGCTTCACCCAGGCCCGCGACTACGCGGTGGTGTGCCGGCTCGGCGAGATTCCGTGCGTGCTGTCGCAGCCGAGTTGGGATGATCTCCGCATCGATGCGGCCGATCTGCTGAGCCGGATGACCAGCTATGCACTGCATGATGTTTCGGCGTCCGAGGAAGACCTGGCATTGGCACTGACTCGCCTGGATCTTGCAACGGTGACCTCGGAGCTCTCGACCGACCTGCGGGCGAGCGGTGTTGCTGTCGTCGACCATCGCGGGAAACAGAACTCGCGGTCTGCGGGCGAGATCGTCGGTGCGTACGTCGACGAGCCGATCCCCGAGCCCGCGATGGTGATGCAGCAGGGCCGGTGGCATCCGGGCAATGTGCATGTGCCGGCCGCGTTGACCGATCTCTATGGGCGCTTCGGCGATCGATACAGCTATTCACGGAAGTTCTGGGAGTTTCCGACATGGGGCGACGCGGCTATGGGTTCGGTCGGCTGGGACTACGAGGCCGACCCCGGTCAAGGTGAGATCCTGCGTCAGCTTGCCCGTCGTGGTTCGCCTCTACCACCGGGCGCATCCATCAACATGCTTGGCGCACAACGTGATCCGCATCCGCGCGCTGCGGCCGATGCCCACCAGGCGGTGCTCGATGCGTTCGCGCGGGGACTCCTCCGGCCCGGTGTGGCCGAGGTCCGATTCCTGGACTCGTTCGAGACGCCGCAGAACGTGGCCGCATTCGCACGAGCCCTGAAGGAACTCGCCGACGACGGCCTCCTCAGTGTCGTGTGGCCGATCCTCGACGATCTCGCCGCAGTGGCCGCCGAAGCGACACGAGTGTTCAGTGGAACCGACGTCGTCGTCGACACCCTCGCCGCGCTGCTGCCGTCGGTGCGCGTCGCTGTCGCGGGCGGTACCGCCCCCGCCGATTCTCTCGCACTGCCGGGAGTGCGGAAGTTGGCCGTTCGCAAAGGTTCCGGGGTCGCGGTCGCCGCGGCTCGAACGGTCGTCGGGACGCTGCCGGAGATGATCACCTCGCCGCGACCGCCAGAGCCCGCGGCACCCGCATCGCGATTCGGCAGTTATACCGTCGACGACGTGTGGTCACCCGATATCGCGCCACCGGCCGCCATCGACGACGGCGCGACCATCACGGTGGTGTGGGAGGAAGGCGCCACCACCACCCGGCGGGCCATGAAGGTGTTGCTGACGTATCCGCAGTTTCCCGGAAGCACCTTCCGGATGCCGACCACCTGGCTCTACCCGCTGCAGCACGAGGGACAGGCATCCGGTGTGGAGCACCCGATCGCCGAGGCAACGGCTCGCTCGGCGTGGCTGCACTGGGATGCCGATTCCGAGCGAATCATAGTGTCCCGCTGGCGTGATCGAGAGTCCAAGACCGACTCACCGCCGACGAAGTCGAGTCCGCCACCGCCACTGACGGTGTCGATGGTGGCGATTGCACTGAGTCACCTGTGCAATTCATACGCCGACACCTACGCGGTGTGGTGGATGATCAACTTCGGTCGCTTTGGCGCGGATTCGGTTCGGTTGGCCATGCGCTCGATGCTCACCTCACCCGATGTGAGCCCGGCGAAGATCGCCAAGGTCATCGACAAGTCGCCGGATACCTTGCATACGCTGTGGCCGGTCCTCACCGAATCGGTGCGCGCAGCCGGCGCCATGGATGGTCCGACGCCACGATGGCTGAACGGGATTCTCGACGTATCTCTCGGCGTGGCATCACTTCTCGCCGAGGCCCACCGACGCGGCCTGGCACCGATCGAAACGGTGACGTGGCCAGGACTCGACGCGATCGCCGAACGGAAGGGCCGGTCCGCGGCATTGGTCAAGGCGCGTCAGCTGCGCGACCTCCGGGATCGCGAGAGTGGTCTCGGCTGAGCGCGATTCCCCGCTACACGGTACGTCGCTGATCGAGTTGACCACCCGCAAGTCGAGCACTCATCCGCGGGTCGAGCGTCCCATCCCGTTGGTCGAGGCGCCTCGGGCGAGCTTGCGCACCCGTGGCGTGTCCGCCGGGCCGAGCTTGCCGAGGTCGTTTCGACGGAGCTCAACGCAAGGAGACCACGCAACCCGATGCCGAGAACCTATTGCAGCACAGCACCACCCACCCGCCGGTCGAGCCGCCTCGTGCGAGCTTGCGAGCCCGTGGCGTGTCGAGACCACGCAACACGACGCTGGAACCCGATCACAGCACAGCACCACCCACCCGCCGGTCGAGCCGCCTCGTGCGAGCTTGCGAGCCCGTGGCGTGTCGAGACCACGCAACATGGAGCTGGAAAACGGTTGCAGCGCAGCACCACCCGACGGTAGGGACCTACCGCGGATAGGTGGTGATGGTCTCGCCGGTGACCGGGTCGCGCCAGATGACCGCCCGATCGGACAACATGGTGGGAAGCAACAACCCCATGTGCTTCCTTTGGTGATCCGGGGTGCACAACGGCATGAGGTTGAATTCCACAGTCCAGCCGCCGGTTATCGGATCCTGGTGCACGAATTTCACCAGGTGATCGATCTGACATTCACTGGCCGGACGTCCGCAATGCGGGTACCGGCAGGTGCCATCCAACTCGATGATCTTCTCCCGCAACCACCCCGGTATCCGATACGTCAACGCACCCGAGGGTGGGAGAAGATACCCGCCATGACCAGACGGGTCAATCGGTGCCGCGGGGAACGGATCGTCGAGGCGTCGCCACGCCGCCGGTATCCGATCCAGCGAGGTGGCAGTGTTGATGGTGGGTATGTCCAGGGTCGGAAACTCGCTGACGGTGACGAGCTGTCCCGAACTGATCAGTGCTCTGGCGTGGGAGTCGTCCACCACGCCGAAGTACTCCAACCGGGCCTCCCGCTGCCCGGACGGATCGGTGATCAACGACAGCGACAACTGCGAATCGGTGTCGGTGTCGGGTTGCGCCTCGACGGTATCCGTTGCCGCACAGCCAGCGTCGTCGGTGATCATCTCGGCATCGACGGTCACGTCGGCGGCGACGTCAGCGCCCGACTGGGGATCGTCGGCCGCCTCGGGTTCAGTGATCTCGTCAGCCCCACCGCACTCAGCATCGACATCGTCGGACAGATCAGTCGCGTCGTAGTCGACATCGATGTCGAGGTCGGACAGGCCACTGGGCTCCTCCGGCAACGGCACCGCCCGCGAGCAGTCACCCCGACCACACTCACACGACAGGTACGCGCCCGGCAGGCCCTGGATCTCGGCGAACGCCGCGACCTGTACCTGACCCTGACGACGCGGATCACGCGAGCAGATCCGCTCGCTGATCATCTTCGCGATCCGCGCCGCCAGATGCGCACCCATCTCGCCCGGGGCGTAGACGGAGATACTGCAGTGCCCGTTGGTATCCCGACGCACCCGCACATTCTGATCACGTGCGGCCGCTTCCTCACGACGGTCCGCGGCACCGTCGGGATCCAGCGCGATCACCATCTCGACGACCTGATCCCGCAATGTCGTATCAGCCTGATTACGTTCGGCCAGTTGCAGCGCACGGGTTTCGGCGAACGCACGCACATCGTCGTCGGACAGGACGCGATCTCGTCGGCGATGATGCGGATACGTTCCAGGGAGTGGTCACCGTCCAGGAACGCCGCGGTGACCGTCGGGAGCGTTGAGAGTAGGAAGCTGAGCGTCATCCACGCGGTGGCTTGCGGCACCGACACTCCGAGGGTGGTGGATACCTTGCCGGTGGCGGACTTGTCGACGGCGCCGGTGGTGTGAACGTTGGTCATGTGACCCGAGAGCAGCATCTCGTCGTACACGGCGTGCCCGATCCGCGCCGCCGACAAGGGTAAGTCCCCTGGAGTGGTGGGGTTTCGGGCCTGACGTCAGCCACGGCAGGACGCCCTGTTGCGGCGTGTCGTGACGGCTGGAGGTGGGCCATCGCGTAGTGGTCAATGAGTTACCTAC
>NZ_JBDZDJ010000030.1:0-44023 GCF_040049135.1 Gordonia sp. VNK1
ACCAAGCGGGCCTACGGATTCCACACGCCAGAAGCGCTGATAGCGATGGCCGAACTCACCCGCGGCGGCGCCTGCCCCGAACTGCCCTGGCCGTAACCCACCCACAAGAACGTCAGGAGATCCAGAACTTGATGCCGGCCCAGTACTCGAAAAACTCCGTGATCGATCACTGTCGGCTCGGGCACAAGTCCTGTGGACAGGTTTCGTCATCATGTGCGATTGGATCGCGAGTAGCGACCTGTTCCCGCTGTCGGATCGGTCGGAGTCCGAGCACGCTGCCGCCATTGCGTGGGATCTGCTGGCGCTACCCGAGCCATGGTGCGCCCGTCCAATCGACAACCTGGACCAGTTGCTCACTCAACGATTTGATCTGCCTGCCGGGGCGTCGTCCAACCCAATGCAACAAGCGGTCGTTGACGCGGCAAGGGCCATGTCCGAGCCGGGGATGCTGATCGTCGAGGCGACGATGGGCTCTGGCAAGACCGAAGCGGCACTCGCGGCGGCAGAACATTTCGGTGCTCGGTTCGGATGCTCGGGAGTATTTGTGGCACTGCCGACGATGGCCACCTCGAATGCGATGTTCGATCGCGTACACCAGTGGCTACGCCATCAAGGTCCTGATCTGGTCACGAGTATCTCTCTGGCGCATGGAAAGGCATATCTGAATGAAGATTTCACGAGGCTTCGTCCGCGACTGACAGACGTCGACTCGGGAGCGCATTCGCAGTCTGGCCAGTGTGGTGTCGAAGTCGTTGCGCACCAGTGGTTCTTCGGACGGAAGAGATCGATGCTCGCCAACTTCGTCGTCGGCACCATCGACCAGGTGCTGTTCGCCGGTTTGAAGGCCAAGCATGTGGTGCTGCGGCATCTCGCCCTGGCGAACAAGGTGGTGATACTCGACGAGGTCCATGCCGCTGATGACTACATGCGGGTGTACTTGGTCCGAGTACTCGAATGGCTCGCGGCGTATCGCGTGCCAGTCATCTTGCTATCGGCCACTTTGCCACCTGCACAGCGACTCGCGCTTGCCCAGGCATACGAACGGGGAAGGGGGTGGGACGGGTTGGGTGAGTTCGCAGACACCACCGACTACCCGGTGGTCAGCGCGATCGGCGCCAGTCGCCAAAGCTACCGTGTGGATGCCGGCCCATCGGTCGAGGTGTCGCTGGAGCGACTCGACGACGAGGATGACGTCTTGGTCCGCTTTGTGCACGAAAACGTCGACGACGGAGGATGTCTCGCGATCATTCGGAATACGGTCGGCCGGGCCCAGGCCACAGCTCGGCTACTGAGACAAGAGTTTGGCGACGATGTGGTCCTGGTGCATTCACGATTTGTCCAGCACCACCGAGCGGCGCTCGAGAAGCAACTGGTGGCTCAGTTGGGTCGCGACGGCTCACGGCCCCAGCGCATTATCGTGGTCGCAACGCAAGTGATCGAGCAATCTCTCGATCTGGACTTCGACCTGATGATCAGTGATCTCGCGCCTGTCGACCTGATCCTGCAACGTCTGGGTAGGCTGCATCGGCACGCTCGTGCCAATCGTGGTTCCCACGGGCACCCGCGACTGGTGGTCACTGCGGTCAGTGAATGGTCGGGCGGTCCACCTGAGTTCGAGAGAGGGTCGCGAAGCGTATACGGGGAGGCAAGGCTGTTGAGGTCCGCGGCCGTTCTTCGCGATCGATCGGTCATTGCGGTCCCGCGAGATATTCCAGTCCTCGTCGAACGTGCTTATGCGGAGCAGATCGAGGTAGCCGACGACTGGCGGGCCGCGCTGACAGCGGCCGATGACGAACGACGTCGCGTCGTGGGCGCGCAACAACACCGTGCCGAGCAGTGGCGGATCAGCGGTCCGGCGAAGAAGCAGAGCCTGCTCGACTGGCTGGATGTGAACGTCGGAGATGTCGACGACCCCGCAGGATTCGCGAAAGTGCGTGACACCGAAGAAAGCATCGAAGTCTTGGTCACTCGCCGTGTCGGAAACGCGGTGTTCCTACTGCCGCAGTGCGGGGGCGATCCAGTGGAGATCGAGTACGAACCAGATACGAGGGTGGCGCGCAAGGTCCTCGGCTCAGCGGTTCGCCTTCCACGTGCATTGTGCATCAACGGCAACGTGACAGAAAAGACGATCGAAGAGCTGGAGAAGAGGATGTACCCGGGGTGGCAGGAATCTCGCTGGCTCGCAGGCGAACTGGTCTTAGAACTCAACGCGGAGAACATGACTGAGTTGCAGGATTACCTTCTGCGCTACGACGACATCGAAGGGCTCGTACATGAAAAGGTCGAACACTGACGTGATCGAGTCGTTCAACTTAATCGATGAACCGTGGATCATCGCTACCGACCTTGGCGGCGACACCAGGGAGTACTCCATATCTGAGTTGTTGGCGTCGGCACACCGGCTTTCGAGAATCGGCGGTGATCTGCCTACTCAACAATTCGCCATCGCCCGGCTGCTGCTGGCAGTGGTCCGGCGCGCTGTCAACTGGGGAGAGTGGCCACCTGATCGGTGGCAGGAACTGTGGCAAGTCGGGGAGCTCCCAACCGAAGAACTCTCGGCCTACCTGGCGGAAGTGCACTCGCGCTTCGACCTCCTGGATTCTAAGCAACCCTTCTACCAGGTGTCTGACTTCCAATCATCGGGCAATGCAATGAAATCCATCGGCCTTCTCGTCAGCGATGTGCCAGCGAAGTTCCAGTACTTCACGACGAGGGCTGGAAGCGGCGCTGCCGATATGTCGCTCGCCGAGGCCGCGCGGTGGATCGTGCATGCACAGGCATACGACCCATCCGGAATCAAGACCGGAGACAAACGTGATCCCAGAACCACGGGTGGCAGAGGGTATCCCATCGGGATTGCATGGGTTGGCCAACTGGGGGGCGTGCTCATCGAGGGGCGCACGGTCGCACAAACACTTCTCTTGAGCCTCGCGCTCGTGGTCGGCGGCGAGTCAACAATCACCGATGGTGACGTGCCAGTGTGGGAGCGCGAACAACTTGATGTTCTTCCTCGATCGGACAACGAACCGCGAGGGCCGCTTGACCTGCTCACCTGGCAGAGTCGCCGCATCCACGTTCGCTATGAAGCCGACCGAGCAGTTGGTGTGGTCATCGGCAATGGCGATCGCATCGAGCCGTTCAATCGCTTCGCCACAGAGCTGTGGTCGCCGTGGCGGTACAGCGAGATCCAGTCCAAGAAGTCAGGAGATCCTCGCTTCTACCCGCGCGCTTTCGATCCGGACCGAGCCGTGTGGCGAGGTATCGAGGGCCTGCTCATGGATGTCGACGACTATTCGCGGGGTAGTGGGGCGGGTTACGCTCCGGGGGTCGTTAAATGGATTGATTACCTTGCGCAGCAAGAACTCATCGATCCCGATGACTTGATCGTCGCGCACGTATACGGATTGCGTTACGACAGCCAGGCCAGCGTGATCGGAGCGAGTATCGACGACGCCCTGAGTATGCGAGTCGCCGGCCTCTCCTCCTACGAGCTTCGGCGGCGGGCCTGCGACGCAGCCGACACAGCCGAACGGGTGTCCCGCGTGCTCGGTTCCCTTGCTCGTGATCTGGCCATTGCAGCGGGTGGCGAGGGCGATGGAGATCGGCAGCGAGCCATGATGCAGTTCATGGCTGCCGCCGACCAACCGTTTCGCCGATGGGTGGTCGCACTTGGCGATGATGCCGACCTGGATCAACTGGTTGGCGGTTGGCATCGCCAGTTGTATCGGATCGCCAGAGATCTCGCCGACCACTTGGTCCGCGACGCGGGACGGCCGGCGTTCATCGGGCGATCGGTGAAGGACAACAAAGGCAATCCGAGGTGGATCGATGCGCCAAAGGCGGAGTCAAGCTTTCGGGCGTCACTGAATCGTGAACTGCCAGAGGCATTCGCCAATATAGGAAGGGACAACAATGACACAGCCGGTGGGTGAGAGGCAGTTCCAGCGGCTCTCTGATCTGGGTAGAGCCGTCAATGGGTCGGTGTCGTCGCTGCAACGCAGGTACCTGAGCGACGCGCGAGACACTGACATACTCGGCCGATTGGCGCGCTTGAGACAGTCATTGAACAGGGAGCCGGGTACCACACCGGAGGTGTGGGACGACACCCTTGCACTCGTCCCGGAGACGCCATCGGATCAACAGGCAACTCCGCGCGAACGTGCCGTGTGTATTGCTGTCGGTCTCTACGCGTTCCACCAACAAGGACGACGTGTACCGGTGCACGTGGCAGACGTTTCGATGGGACATGCTGCGCGACGGCTGATTGGAGTGCCGGACGACGAGCCTGCGATCCGAAAGAGATTGCAGGCGATCGCGCTCGCCGATACCGAAGCGGGTGTCGAACGTCATGCGCGGTCGATGATCTCGTTGCTGAAGTCTGCGGATCCTCCAGTAGCCCTGGACTACGGTCGTCTCACAGATGATCTTGCCGCTCTTTATCGCGGTGGGCGGTGGGCAGAATCGGTTCGCCTGCAGTGGGGACGCGACTTCGTCCGGCAACCGAAGCGCGAGCAGCGCGCTTCGGAGGATTCATCACACTCAACTCACACCACGGAAGGCTGACACACCCATGTTCATCGATATCCATGTCCTCCAATCGGTTCCACCGAGCAACATCAACCGTGACGACACCGGCAGTCCGAAAACTGCCATCTTTGGCGGAACGCGTCGGGCCCGAGTATCCAGCCAGGCGTGGAAGCGAGCCACGCGGAAGCACTTCAATGACGGCTTCGACGACAGCAACATCGGCTATCGCACCAGAAGGGTCGCCGAGTTACTCGGTCGTCGGATCGCGGCTCGGCGGGAGGGGTTCGATGCAGCGGAAGCAAATGCTCTGGCCTCCAAGGTTTTTACTGCTGCGGGCATCAAGATGACTTCTCCGAAGGTGGCGAAGAATGAGCCGAAGAAGGCCGACGAGTCCACATACCTACTGTTTCTGAGTGCTACGCAACTGGATTCACTCGCCGAACTGGCGCTGGCCTCAGTCGACGGTGAGAGTGATCTCGATAAGAAGAACGTTAAGGCGATCGTCAATTCCGACAACAGTATCGATGTTGCGCTCTTCGGTCGGATGATTGCCGACGACGCTGAGCTGAACGTGGACGCGTCGGTGCAGGTCGCGCATGCCATCAGTGTGCAGGCGGTCGAGCAAGAGTTTGACTACTTCACCGCCGTGGACGATTTCGTCCAGTCCGAGCACGAGACCGGCGCAGGGATGATCGGCACCATCGAGTTCAACTCCTCCACGTTGTACCGCTACGCGACCGTCAATGTGAAAGGCTTAGAGGCCAATCTGGGTGACGCCGCTGTTGCTGCACGAGCTGCCGCAACATTTCTGGAGTCCTTTGTGCGCTCGATGCCCACCGGCAAACAGAACACGTTCGCCAACCGGACGTTACCGGAGGTTGTCGTGGTCGCCATCCGCGATGATCAGCCCGTGAACCTTGTCGGGGCGTTCGAGCAGGCTGTGGTACCGACACTCGATCGGGGAGCAGTGTCGCTCGCTTCTGAGAAGCTGGTCCAGCGAGAGGCCGAGATCTCGGGCGTCTACGGTCCCGCGCGAGCGACCTTTCACTCCGGCGTCGGAGACGCAGCGCTTGAAGTTGCAGCTCTCGGTGAATCCTTGGCGTTGAGCGAGCTGGTTGCTCGCGTGGAAGACTCCGTGCTCGCAGAGCTGAGCGCATCGGCATGACCACGCTGTCCATCTGCCTTGCGGGCCCGATGCAGGCCTGGGGAGCAGCGAGCCGCTTCACGAACCGTGAGACGAGGCCTGAACCTACGAAGAGCGGTGTCCTTGGCCTACTGGCTGCGGCGCAAGGGATTCGGCGTACGGAGAGCATTGAGCACCTCCTCGGCTTGTCTTTCGGCGTTCGGATTGATCAGCCTGGGACACTGATGCGGGACTTTCAGGTGGCGAGGAGTCTTGACGGGAAGCGCACGATGCCGTTGTCGAATCGCTACTACCTTGCCGACGCAATCTTCGTCTCGGCGGTCGAGGGCGAAAAGGAACTGGTGCAATCGCTGTCCGACGCGATCAAGAGACCCGCGTATCCGCTGTACCTCGGCAGGCGGTCATGCCCCCCGAGCCGGCCGCTGTTCTTGGAAGTGAGTGATGCCCCGATGGCAAGGGTTCTTGAAAGTACGCCCTGGCAGGCGTCCGCTGACTACCGGGGCAAGCAAGGGAAGACGGTAGGCCTACGGATTGTAGTGGACGGACGTCCAGGCAGTGGCGATACCGTACGCGACGTCCCTGTCAGTTTCGATCCGAGGCGGCGCGAGTACGCGTGGCGGCATGTGGAAGAGCGCTGGGTAGCCGTGGAGAACGCGGACGGCAGAGACCTCCACGATCCGATGGCAATCCTCGGTGGTGCCTGATGTATCTGACAAAGATGCCCATCAACCGCCGACGGCGCGGTGCCGGCAAGTTGCTCTCCTACCCGCAAGCGATGCATGCTGCTGTCGAATCAGCTTTTCCGCCAAAGGAAGAAGCGTCCGAGCAATCGCGCGCGTTATGGCGAGTGGACTCTCCGACCAGAGATGAAACGTATCTGTACATCGTCAGCGCTACCGAACCCGATCTGAGTCATGTGGTGGAGCAGGCCGGATGGCAGACGGGGAACATGTGGCAAACGCGGAGCTACCTTCCTGTTCTGCAGAACCTGCGTGAAGGTGACCGGTACTCTTTTCGCCTGCGCGCGAACCCCGTTCACAGCATCAGGAAGAAGGCGGACAGCGATACCAAACCAGTCGCCCACGTGTCCGAAAAGCACCAGTTGGCGTGGCTGATCGAACGTGCCGAATCGCGCGGGTTTGATATCCCCGACGACGGTTCGGGTGATCGGGCGCTGAGAATTGTGGAGCGCGGCACGATGCGGTTCGGCAGGTCGCGAGGTACGCAGCGTGACACGGGTTCTGTGACAATCGGTTTCGCGACCTACGAAGGAGTGCTCGTTGTGTCAGATTCTGACTTGCTGCGCCAGTCATTGGTCAACGGGATCGGACGTGCGAAGGCGTACGGTTGCGGCCTGATGACATTGGCGCATAACGGCTCCCGCGTCTAGTGGGCTCAGTACCTGGGCCGCCGCCGGTGCGGCCCACTGAACTCGTGCGGGTGGCGGATCGTCTCTCGTTCATTTACCTTGAACGATGTACGGTGCATCGCGCCGACAATGCGATCACAGCCACAGACGACCGCGGAGTGATTCACATTCCGGCGGCGACGATCGGGGCGCTGCTACTGGGGCCGGGGACTCGCGTCACACATCAGGCAATGGTGTTGCTGGCGGAGTCCGGTTCGACGACGGTCTGGGTAGGAGAGCACGGCGTCCGCTACTACGCACATGGGAGGCCGCTCGGGCGTTCGAGTCGGCTACTGGATGCCCAAGCGCGAGCGGTGAGCAATCGAGACGCGCGGCTGAGCGTTGCACGCAAGATGTACGCAATGAGGTTCCCTGAAGAGGACACCTCGTCGCTCACCATGCAACAGTTGCGTGGGAAAGAGGGTGCGAGAGTCCGGCGAAGTTATCGAGAGCACGCAGAAAGAACGGGGGTCGAGTGGAAGCGCCGTGACTACGATCCCAACGACTTTGCAGCGTCGGATGTTGTTAACCAAGCACTTTCGGCTGCCACCACCTGCCTGTACGGTGTGGCGCACGCCGTGATCGTGGCGCTTGGGTGTTCGCCTGGGCTGGGTTTCGTGCACACCGGACACGACCGGTCTTTTGTGTATGACATTGCTGATCTGTACAAGGCCGAGATTGCCATTCCGGTCGCATTCGACGTGGCTGCCGCCGAAGAGCTGGATGACGTTCCCGCGGTGACGCGGAGGAAAGTCCGCGACGCCGTTTTCGCAGCAAAGCTGTTGCCGCGCTGTGCTGCTGATGTGAAGCAGCTGTTGGTCGGTGACGACGCCGAGGTCTCTGATTACGACGCAGACGTGGTCTACCTTTGGGATGACCGGGGCGAAGCCATTGCGGCCGGGCAGAGTCATGGTGACGACGAGTATGAGGTGCCGTGGTAGTTCTCATCGTGACGGCCTGTCCCGCCGGGTTGAGAGGACACCTGACGCGCTGGTTGTTGGAGATCAGCCCAGGAGTGTTCGTGGGAGTACTCAATCGACGAGTTCGTGAATTGGTGTGGGCGCGCGTGCAGGAACTTGTGAAGGACGGGCGCGCAGTGATGGTCTTTCCCGCTCAGAACGAGCAGCGACTTGAGTTTCTCGTACACCGATACGACTGGCAGCCAGTGGACATCGATGGTGTGCGGTTGGTTCGGCGGCCCCACACCGGTGAGTCTTTGGAAGGCGCAGCCCGGCCGCGGGCCGGCTGGAGCAAGGCGAGTCGATATCGTAAGGCGCGAAAGATGCAGCGACGAAACGACGGATCGTCGGCTTGAGAGTCTGAACGAACGAGAGCCTGATCGGGGCTATTCTTACTGCTCAGCAAGTGTGCTCCCCGCGGACGCGGGGATGAGCCCCGCCAGAAAGCCAAAGGCGATAATCCGCTAGCGTGCTCCCCGCGGACGCGGGGATGAGCCCGCCCTGACGGCAACATCGCGCTGCACCTGCCCGTGCTCCCCGCGGACGCGGGGATGAGCCCTCGCCTGGGACAACTGGACACCCGCCGAGATTGTGCTCCCCGCGGACGCGGGGATGAGCCCTCGCCTGGGACAACTGGACACCCGCCGAGATTGTGCTCCCCGCGGACGCGGGGATGAGCCCTCGACCAAGATGGCACCTCCCTGGGATTACGCGTGCTCCCCGCGGACGCGGGGATGAGCCCACCGTGTCAGACAGCCACCGCAGTCCCGACAGGTGCTCCCCGCGGACGCGGGGATGAGCCCCCGAAACTCCGATCGCCGCCGACGCCTGCGACGTGCTCCCCGCGGACGCGGGGATGAGCCCGGTATCGGCCCAATCTGCGCAGATAGGATCTGGTGCTCCCCGCGGACGCGGGGATGAGCCCCTTTCGGGGTGTGGAACATGTCGGCGAGTTGAGTGCTCCCCGCGGACGCGGGGATGAGCCCGGTACCTGTCGGCCAGTGAGGTGGCCGACCGCGTGCTCCCCGCGGACGCGGGGATGAGCCCGACCTGTCCAGCGCCGAAGTGTTCCGCCGCAAGTGCTCCCCGCGGACGCGGGGATGAGCCCTACTTCTACTCGGCCGCGTACAACGCGATCATGTGCTCCCCGCGGACGCGGGGATGAGCCCGGAGCTGTCTTTGATCGTGTTCTTGAGGTCTCGTGCTCCCCGCGGACGCGGGGATGAGCCCGGCACCTAGGTCATGAGTCGATCCAGACAACTGTGCTCCCCGCGGACGCGGGGATGAGCCCGAAGCATGGGATCAGCGACGAGGACGCCGAACGTGCTCCCCGCGGACGCGGGGATGAGCCCCACCGTCCCCTGCTCGGGGTGACGCAGCCGCAGTGCTCCCCGCGGACGCGGGGATGAGCCCGACGTTGACAGCTTCGTCAAGTTCACGGACAAGTGCTCCCCGCGGACGCGGGGATGAGCCCACCCGCGTCAATCGCCGCGACCACGAACGTGTGTGCTCCCCGCGGACGCGGGGATGAGCCCTGTCGGTGTCGGTCGTACAGGACTGTTGTGGAGTGCTCCCCGCGGACGCGGGGATGAGCCCATGGGTTCGATTCGTCCGGTCGGACTACCCCAGTGCTCCCCGCGGACGCGGGGATGAGCCCTCGGACAGCCTGGGTATTCTCGGGCATCACACGTGCTCCCCGCGGACGCGGGGATGAGCCCTCACGACTCCACCTCCAGCAGTGCACGCAGCTGTGCTCCCCGCGGACGCGGGGATGAGCCCGCGCACTCGACTACGACGGCAGCTCATCCATCGTGCTCCCCGCGGACGCGGGGATGAGCCCTGGCCAACGCCGAACGCTGTCGATGACGGGTTGTGCTCCCCGCGGACGCGGGGATGAGCCCGGGATCCGCACCATGATCTGGCCGGTGTCGTTGTGCTCCCCGCGGACGCGGGGATGAGCCCCCCGGTCGACCCGTGCGCCGATCACCTGATGCGTGCTCCCCGCGGACGCGGGGATGAGCCCTAGGCGACGGATGGGAGACAGTCCGTGCCGACGTGCTCCCCGCGGACGCGGGGATGAGCCCGGATTCGACCAGCACTGGACCCATTTCAGGTCGTGCTCCCCGCGGACGCGGGGATGAGCCCGCCGCCTGCGGAGTCAACGGCGCCTCCACCGGGTGCTCCCCGCGGACGCGGGGATGAGCCCCCACCCGCTCGGCGAGCTGCTGTTTGCCGAGGGTGCTCCCCGCGGACGCGGGGATGAGCCCCGAGGGCTCCTTCATGCCGACAGCACCGACCCGTGCTCCCCGCGGACGCGGGGATGAGCCCTCCGCCCGCAGTCGATCGCCCGCTACGACACCGTGCTCCCCGCGGACGCGGGGATGAGCCGTGCTGCGGCACCATCGACGTGGCGGCGAGCGCGTGCTCCCCGCGGACGCGGGGATGAGCCCAACATCACCGAGAAGGCGTTGCGCGAGTTGCTGTGCTCCCCGCGGACGCGGGGATGAGCCCGAGCTCGTGAGTGAGGGTGCAGCGACGCTGCGGTGCTCCCCGCGGACGCGGGGATGAGCCCTCGGTGCCCACGAATAAGCAGATTGAGGTTCAGTGCTCCCCGCGGACGCGGGGATGAGCCCAGTCTCGGTGGCACGGCGGTGGATCTGACGGTGGTGCTCCCCGCGGACGCGGGGATGAGCCCGGGCGCGGTTATTGCCGGCACTGCATGGTCGGGTGCTCCCCGCGGACGCGGGGATGAGCCTGCGGGTCCGGCGGTGGTGGTGGCTGCAGGGCGTGCTCCCCGCGGACGCGGGGATGAGCCCTCCACAGTCCGGTCTACGCGCTTTTCGAGGGTGTGCTCCCCGCGGACGCGGGGATGAGCCCAGCTCGTTCCTGTCATCGGCAACGTGTCGGGCGTGCTCCCCGCGGACGCGGGGATGAGCCCGAGAAGCAGAAGGCGTGGGACGAGTACCTCGCGTGCTCCCCGCGGACGCGGGGATGAGCCCTCAAGGATGCGACCAAGGAACTAGGAGTCTTCGTGCTCCCCGCGGACGCGGGGATGAGCCCTCCGGCAGCAGATTGCGCAGGTAGTCCGCCGAGTGCTCCCCGCGGACGCGGGGATGAGCCCTCCTCGTCGGTGATCTCCGATTCCGCGAGGTAGTGCTCCCCGCGGACGCGGGGATGAGCCCGCGAACCAGGCACCGGAGTGTGTGTTGGCGAGGTGCTCCCCGCGGACGCGGGGATGAGCCCACCTTCCGCGCTCCCGAGCCGGTCGTGCGCGCGTGCTCCCCGCGGACGCGGGGATGAGCCGCGAGAATCACAAAGCAGCTAAGGCAGGATGCCGTGCTCCCCGCGGACGCGGGGATGAGCCCTCGATGCAGGCGGTGGCCGGCGCGACGTCGCAGTGCTCCCCGCGGACGCGGGGATGAGCCCTACATGGCGTCGGTCACCACCCAGGTCGCGATGTGCTCCCCGCGGACGCGGGGATGAGCCCAAAATTCGGCAACAAGTCCGGGGGTGGATGGCGTGCTCCCCGCGGACGCGGGGATGAGCCCCCCGGCTGCGTCATCGGGAGCCGATCGCTCGGGTGCTCCCCGCGGACGCGGGGATGAGCCCCCCGGCTGCGTCATCGGGAGCCGATCGCTCGGGTGCTCCCCGCGGACGCGGGGATGAGCCCTGCGCGAACCCCATCCAGATGTCGCGCTGCTGGTGCTCCCCGCGGACGCGGGGATGAGCCCACCCACACCCTGCACGGCGACGGCATGTGGGAGTGCTCCCCGCGGACGCGGGGATGAGCCCGATGCGGTCAGTAGATCAAGGCCGTCACTCGGGTGCTCCCCGCGGACGCGGGGATGAGCCCACCCCGGTCACGGTGTTCGTGTCGGCGGTGAAGTGCTCCCCGCGGACGCGGGGATGAGCCCTCGGCGAGTGGCTGGCGGGGTGCGAACTGCGCGTGCTCCCCGCGGACGCGGGGATGAGCCCTCGTCGACAAGGCCGGTGTGTTCGATCAGGGCGTGCTCCCCGCGGACGCGGGGATGAGCCCGCTGGGCACCATCCTGAGCGCGATTGCCAACGGTGCTCCCCGCGGACGCGGGGATGAGCCCAACGCAATCCTGCCCGCGTTCAACGGGATCAAGTGCTCCCCGCGGACGCGGGGATGAGCCCGCGATGGCACGCCCGGTCGCAGTGGTCAATGTGTGCTCCCCGCGGACGCGGGGATGAGCCCGGCCTCACCCCCCGCTGGGTCCTCCCCGCGGGGTGCTCCCCGCGGACGCGGGGATGAGCCCACGATCGTGGAGTCGGGTGGTCGGCGTCGGTGGTGCTCCCCGCGGACGCGGGGATGAGCCCCATATTCGCCCACTTTGCTGTGTCCGCCACCAGTGCTCCCCGCGGACGCGGGGATGAGCCCGGGGCAGACATCACCCGCCTGGAGTTGATCGAGTGCTCCCCGCGGACGCGGGGATGAGCCCGAGATCCCGTGGATCAGCGATGATACCCCGGCGTGCTCCCCGCGGACGCGGGGATGAGCCCCCGGAGGCCTTCACGAACCGGGTGTCGAGGGCGTGCTCCCCGCGGACGCGGGGATGAGCCCAGCCATGACCAAATACGAACTCACATCGGAGAGTGCTCCCCGCGGACGCGGGGATGAGCCCAAGCACGGCCTGCTGTCGGCGGCCCTCGCCCGGTGCTCCCCGCGGACGCGGGGATGAGCCCGTGTCCGATGGTTTCCCCGCTCGCAGGCTCTGGTGCTCCCCGCGGACGCGGGGATGAGCCCGCCTCAGGGGGTTGACGCAGGTAGCAGCGTTTCGTGCTCCCCGCGGACGCGGGGATGAGCCGGTGGTGACGAATGCGGGGAAGACGATCGCGAAGTGCTCCCCGCGGACGCGGGGATGAGCCCCACGACCAGGTACGCTCCCGCAGAATCCCCGAGTGCTCCCCGCGGACGCGGGGATGAGCCCGCATTTCGCGATCCGCAGGCGCGCGGCTGGCAGTGCTCCCCGCGGACGCGGGGATGAGCCCTCGATCGAACCCCAGAGACCGATGGCCGGCCAGTGCTCCCCGCGGACGCGGGGATGAGCCCGAAACATGACATTGTGATCAGAGTCGAGATAAGTGCTCCCCGCGGACGCGGGGATGAGCCCTCCGGCACGGGGTGCGACGACCAGGGACGCTGGTGCTCCCCGCGGACGCGGGGATGAGCCCGTCTAGAGTCGACATTAGGCACTGACTGCCATGTGCTCCCCGCGGACGCGGGGATGAGCCCCGGCCGTGAACCTCATCGCGACGGCCAGTGCGGTGCTCCCCGCGGACGCGGGGATGAGCCCGAGTCCATGGATGACCGATGGAAAGTCCAGCGGTGCTCCCCGCGGACGCGGGGATGAGCCCTTGGCTTGACGGACTGGACATGTCGACGTGGGGTGCTCCCCGCGGACGCGGGGATGAGCCCGTGACCACCACGGCCGCAACCACGACCGCCGGGTGCTCCCCGCGGACGCGGGGATGAGCCCTGCGGAGGCCAGTCGGCGCCCGGTGTGAACGAGTGCTCCCCGCGGACGCGGGGATGAGCCCGGGCGGTCCAGATTCGGGCGATACGGGAGCACGTGCTCCCCGCGGACGCGGGGATGAGCCCGTGTCGACGTAGCCTTGGCCGTTGGTGAAGTGGTGCTCCCCGCGGACGCGGGGATGAGCCGTCCCCGCGTCCCGGCTACTGCTGCTCACCTGCGTGCTCCCCGCGGACGCGGGGATGAGCCCGTCGCCTTCATCGCGCGCTGCACGTGAGTGTCGTGCTCCCCGCGGACGCGGGGATGAGCCCGACCTCGGACCGTTGGCCGATCTCCCGGTGATGTGCTCCCCGCGGACGCGGGGATGAGCCCAGGCCGCGGGAGAGTTCGGCTGCGGCGGCCTCGTGCTCCCCGCGGACGCGGGGATGAGCCCGTCTACACCTGGGGGTGCGGGGCGGGCGGCGAGTGCTCCCCGCGGACGGGGGGATGAGCCCCGTTACTCAATCGTGACCTAATGGCGGACTTTGTGCTCCCCGCGGACGCGGGGATGAGCCCAAAGGAAAATATCGTGAACGATATCGCACGTGGTGCTCCCCGCGGACGCGGGGATGAGCCCTTGTCTCAGGATGGTGATGCCTGGGTGGACGAGTGCTCCCCGCGGACGCGGGGATGAGCCCTCGTTCAATGGTTCGTAAGCCAGATAATTCCAGTGCTCCCCGCGGACGCGGGGATGAGCCCGACTACCTACGACGACCCCCGGTGGCGTGTGCGTGCTCCCCGCGGACGCGGGGATGAGCCCGAGATGAGCCCCTACCGAGTAGCCACCACCACGTGCTCCCCGCGGACGCGGGGATGAGCCCGAGCATATCGAGACCTGCTATTGGAGTCCGCAGTGCTCCCCGCGGACGCGGGGATGAGCCCCTTGTCGACGCGGACCATATCAGGTGCCTTACGTGCTCCCCGCGGACGCGGGGATGAGCCCTCACGAAGCTCGGGACGGCACTCGAGGGGGTGGTGCTCCCCGCGGACGCGGGGATGAGCCCTCCTTGAGTGGCTTGTCGCCGATCCGCTGTCCGTGCTCCCCGCGGACGCGGGGATGAGCCCGCGCCCTCGACTACGACGGGGCCAGCTCCATCGTGCTCCCCGCGGACGCGGGGATGAGCCCACTGACGACAAAGCCAACCGCCGCGGGCTCCTGTGCTCCCCGCGGACGCGGGGATGAGCCACGGATTGTGGTCGTACATCTCCATCCCGCCGATGTGCTCCCCGCGGACGCGGGGATGAGCCGCTCGCGCGCCAACTGCGACTCCGGCACCACCCGGTGCTCCCCGCGGACGCGGGGATGAGCCCTGCTCCGGAAGGGCGTCGTCGGCGCCGACAGCGTGCTCCCCGCGGACGCGGGGATGAGCCCTCGGCCGCGGCGAAACGCCTCGCCGAGATCGAGTGCTCCCCGCGGACGCGGGGATGAGCCCTCGGCAAACGCCACCCAGCGCACCCGCAGTGCGTGCTCCCCGCGGACGCGGGGATGAGCCCTGTGATCGGGGTGAGTGCGACCACCGCCCCGCGTGCTCCCCGCGGACGCGGGGATGAGCCCCAGATCCTCAACGGCAACGGGTCGGGCCAGAAGTGCTCCCCGCGGACGCGGGGATGAGCCCCCGATGTCGAAGTAGTCGAACGCCGAGTCGACGTGCTCCCCGCGGACGCGGGGATGAGCCCGCGACGGTGATTCCGCCGTTTGCGCATCTGCTGTGCTCCCCGCGGACGCGGGGATGAGCCCGGTGGTGCTAACCCTTACGGCCACCCTGGCCCGTGCTCCCCGCGGACGCGGGGATGAGCCGCCTGGCGCGGTGTTCTCGACATACGGCAATCCGTGCTCCCCGCGGACGCGGGGATGAGCCCTCGCCGTCGATCAGGGCGGTGTACTACTTCACGTGCTCCCCGCGGACGCGGGGATGAGCCCGCGCCTACAGTCGTGGCATCGCACAAGGCGAGGTGCTCCCCGCGGACGCGGGGATGAGCCCGCCGAATGCTCCTCGGTGTGGATGAGGAATGCGTGCTCCCCGCGGACGCGGGGATGAGCCCTGGTGTTCGGTGGCACGGGGGTTGATTGCTGCGTGCTCCCCGCGGACGCGGGGATGAGCCCTTGGGCGACTTCGATCTGGGTCTTGGTGTCGAGTGCTCCCCGCGGACGCGGGGATGAGCCCGGCAAGATCGTGATCAGCCCGGAGGATGCGGCGTGCTCCCCGCGGACGCGGGGATGAGCCCACCGGCACATCAGCATCCCCAGTTTGGACGAAGTGCTCCCCGCGGACGCGGGGATGAGCCCTGGTATCAAGTGGTCGACCATACCGGGGCGGAGTGCTCCCCGCGGACGCGGGGATGAGCCCTCGGGGCCGATGATCGAGTCGACGACGTGGTCGTGCTCCCCGCGGACGCGGGGATGAGCCCGAGTCGGAGCAGCATGACCGAGAGAATCGTCAGTGCTCCCCGCGGACGCGGGGATGAGCCCCGGCAGGTGGTCACAGGTCCACAGGTCGAGAAGTGCTCCCCGCGGACGCGGGGATGAGCCCAACTCTCGCCTGCCCGTAGCGGTAGCAGCGCCGTGCTCCCCGCGGACGCGGGGATGAGCCCACGTCTCCTGCAACCGCGGCGCCCCATCCAAAGTGCTCCCCGCGGACGCGGGGATGAGCCCGCCGAGGCCGGTGAGGATCTGAGCCCCCTGTCGTGCTCCCCGCGGACGCGGGGATGAGCCCGGCGGCCGCTGACTGCTTCGTCCTACGGCGTAGTGCTCCCCGCGGACGCGGGGATGAGCCCCCCGCGTCAATCGAGGCCCGGATGTTCTGCCAGTGCTCCCCGCGGACGCGGGGATGAGCCTCCGAGTGCGCAGAGGGTGGAGAGTGCCCAGATGTGCTCCCCGCGGACGCGGGGATGAGCCCCGGTGGTCGTCGATGGACCACGCCGCAGGTGTGTGCTCCCCGCGGACGCGGGGATGAGCCCTCGATGTCGACGCAGAAGGGGCCTCTGCACGCGTGCTCCCCGCGGACGCGGGGATGAGCCAACCGCGACAGCTCGAAGACGAGGCCCGCGCTCGTGCTCCCCGCGGACGCGGGGATGAGCCCCGAGTCCCCGTCGCCACCAGCCACCGAGTGAGGTGCTCCCCGCGGACGCGGGGATGAGCCCTCCCGACCACACACGCTGCAGCACAACGACATGTGCTCCCCGCGGACGCGGGGATGAGCCCCGCATCCGGGACGTCGGAGCACCCACACCCACGTGCTCCCCGCGGACGCGGGGATGAGCCCGGCGGCTTGCATCGCGCCGAAGTATCCGATGAGTGCTCCCCGCGGACGCGGGGATGAGCCCTGCCCCTTACCGTTACGCGCCCCGCTGCGCTTGTGCTCCCCGCGGACGCGGGGATGAGCCCGGGCGGGAAACGCGGCCTAGATGAGTCGGTAGGTACTCCCCGCGGACGCGGGGATGAGGTCACCTTCGTGCCGTTCAGATTCTGCAGCGCGAGGTGCTCCCCGCGGACGCGGGGATGAGCCTGGTGGCGCAGGCCCCCTGGTTGGTCGCGGTCAGTGCTCCCCGCGGACGCGGGGATGAGCCCACCGACGACAAAGCCAACATGCGCGGCCTCCTGTGCTCCCCGCGGACGCGGGGATGAGCCCGACACCCCACGCATCGTGCTGTCTAACTAACGGCACGTGCTCCCCGCGGACGCGGGGATGAGTCCGGCGGGCTCGACGCAGCCGGCCTGCGCAAGCTGCGGGATGAGCCGCAGGCCACGAATCCAGCGTGCCCTCGTTGGCGACCTACACGCCGGGTAGTCGGCGGGCGCAAACGTGTCATCGTCGCGACGAGATGGACGCACGCGGAACGCTGAGTCTGGAGAGGCCGTAGTCGCAGACCGGATTGATTGTCGAAATCGGAACGCTCGCAAAGATACTCGACCGAAGTCTCGCCACCCGAGCATGTGGGCCTTCGTCGAATCAGTGCCGAGAGGATCAAACGACGAGAACGAACTCAGACAGCACGTGTTTGGATCCGCACGTCCGCAACGGCATCTGTCAGTCGCGGAAACATTGCGACGATCCGCTGCGCCTGCTCATCCGGCAGCCGCCTACCCTCCTTGCGCGCTTGAGCGAGAAGCCAGAAGATCGCCTCTTCGATGTCACCGGCCCGGGCGATCGACTCGGGCAAGATGTCGTCGTCGACGGCGACAGCGGACGCGATGCGATAAAACGCGAGGTCGGACATGTCCGCCACTGTACGGCTACCGGGCTGTGACGAGCCCCATCACCAGCCCAATTCACCGCATCCCCACTCACCCCGCACAATCAACGTGTGAGTGAACCGCTGCAGCTGCCCACAGTCCCCAACTTCCGCGACATCGGCGGCCCGACGACCAGCGACGGACGCAAGGTCGCCACCGGCCGACTGTTCCGATCCGCAGCGTTGGACAAGGCATCCGAGGCCGACCGGGCGGTGCTGGTGGATCTGGGATTGCAGAGCATCGTCGACCTGCGGTCGCCCGTCGAGGCCGACGCCGCGCCGGACCCGGTCATCGGTGACGCGGCCGGGGTGCTGCTCGACGTGCTCGCCGACGCTGCGCACGACGGCGCTCCCGCCGATCTTGACGCCCTGGTCGATGATCCGGAGGCGGTGGCGACGGCCAATGCGCGATTGGCCGAGGGGAGTGGCGTCGAGCGCATGATCGGGGCGTACCGGCAGCTGGTGAATCTGCCCAGTGCGAAGCGCGCGTACCGCACCTTCTTCACCGGTCTCCTGGCCGGGCCGACCACGCTGTTCCACTGCGCCCACGGCAAGGACCGCACCGGCTGGGCCGCAGCGGCTTTCCTCAGCCTGATGGGTGTCGATCGTGACGAGGTCTACCGGGACTACCTCGCGACCAATGACCTGTTCCTGCCGACGATGGCAGGCATCTTCGAGAGATTCGAATCCGCCGGCGGCGACGCCGACCTGCTCCGCCCGCTGCTTGGGGTGTCACCGACATACCTCGGCGTCGCCTTTGACGAGGTGGCCATCCAGTACGGCGGCATCGACGACTACTTCACCGAAGCACTCGGCATAGACGCCGACACACAGGACCGACTCCGCGACGTATTCCTGGTCGGATGAGCCGAGGAATTGCTGACCAGGACTCCGCGTTGACAAGCATCGTGAGTGACCCCATCTCCGTCGACATCTGGTCCGACATCGCCTGCCCGTGGTGCTACATCGGGAAGCGCAAATTCGAAGCGGGACTGGCCGATTCCGGCCTCTCTGATCGAGTCGTGGTGACCTACCACAGCTTTGAGCTGGCCCCGGACACGCCCGTCGACTTCGACGGCACCGAGATCGAGTTCCTGGCCGAGTACAAGGGAATGCCCCGCGCACAGGTCGAGCAGATGCTCGCCCAGGTCACCGCGATCGCCGCCGAGTCGGGACTCGACTACGACTTCGACGCCCTCCAGCACACCAAGACGCTCAAGGCGCACGAACTGCTGCATCACGCGAAGGCGCAGGGCCGACAACTCGACATGGTCGAGCGCCTGTTCCGCGCCTACTTCACCGAGGGACGCCACATCGGACGCATCGGCGACCTCGCGGACCTCGCCGCCGACATCGGCCTCGACCGGGAGCAGGTCACGGCCTCGCTTGAATCCGGTGAATACGCCGACGCGGTGAGCGCCGACATCGCCCAGGCCCGCGCCTACGGCATCAGCGGCGTCCCGTTCTTCGTCATCAACGGGCGATACGGCGTCTCCGGTGCCCAGTCACCGGAGACCTTCGCCGACGTGCTCCGCAAGGCGGCTCAGGAGAACGTCGATGCCTGACGAGACACCGGACCGGACCGAGACGACCAACGACGAAACACTGCCGCCGACACCGGCATTCGAGATGCTGGGCCAGTCGGGGGCCGTGTGCGTCGACGGGGTGTGTGCGATCCCCGGCGTTGATGACGCCGACTCGTGACGGAGCCGGTACCCACGCCGGCCCCGGAATCTGCGAGACGATGGTCAGCGCCGCGTCATCCAGAAGTCCAACTCGAGGTCGTCATCGCTGTCGACCGTGCGATAGCGGGAGAAGTCGGTGACGCCTTCGGCGGCAAGGACATCGTCGTCGATGTAGCACTGGCCGGTCGCCGTGTCCGGCGACTTCGACAGGATCGCGTACGCGGCGTCGGACATGATCTCGGTGCTCCGGCTGCGCTCGATCAGCTTCTCGCTGAGGATGTTTCGCACCGCGGCGGTACTGATCGTGGTCCGCGGCCACAGGGTGTTCGACGCGACACCGTCGGCGGCCAACTCGCGGGCCAGACCGAGCGCGACAAGGGTCATCGAGAACTTGGACACCGTGTAGGCCGTCCCGATCGAGTCGAACCACTGCGGGTCGAGCGTGATCGGTGGCGACAGCGTCAGCACATGTGCGTGATCGGACTTGCGCAGATACGGAATCGCGTTCTTGGCCAACACGAATGATCCGCGCGCATTGATGTCCTGCATCAGGTCGTAGCGTTTCATGTCGATCTGCTCGGTGGCGGTCAGATCGAGCGCGCTCGCATTGTTGACGACGATGTCGACGCCGCCGAAACGGTCAACGGTCTGCGCCACGGCATCGGCCACCTGCTGATCGTCCCGAACGTCGCCGACGATGGGCAGCGCCGCTCCGCCGGCCTCCTCGATCGCCTGCGCGGCGGTGTAGATGGTCCCGGGCAGCTTTGGATGGGGCTCCGCGGTCTTGGCGAGCAACGTGACGTTGGCCCCCGCCCGCGCCAATCGCACGGCGATCGCCTCGCCGATGCCACGGCTTCCGCCGGAGATGATCGCGGTGCGGCCGTGCAGGGTGGACGGTGTGCTCACTATGAGGTCCTCTCGTCGGTCGAGGCCGATCGCCGCGAAAGCGAACGATCGATCGGTCACCTCAGGGTGGCCAACCAGGCAGTCGTTGTCAATAGCCGGTGCATACGGCGACAGTGGGTCCGGACTGCCCGGAAAGACGTGGCAGAGCGTTCGGAATATCCGAACACTTCGTCCTACGGACGACGCACGTCCATCAGGTTGAGGGCGTAGCCCGCGTAGGTGGTTGCCAACTCCTCGGGAGTCGATAAGCCCTCCGGGTCGAACCAGTCGGCCACCGCGATGCACAATCCCACCACCGCGCGTGCGGCCTCACGCGGGCGAGCGACCAGGAATAGTCCCTGTGCGGCACCGTTTTCCACCTCCACGTCGAACATTCGCTGCAGCGAGGTGCGCCGATCGGCGATGCGCCGGCGGTCGGGTTCGACGAGACTGCGCATCTCGGTGGACGCGAGGAAGGACAGTCGGCGCCGGTGGCTGTGATAGAGCACCAGGCTCTCGGTCATCAGGCGCAGGGCTCGGACCGGATCGTCTCCCGCCTCGTCGCGAGCGCCGCCGACGCGATCGAGAAGGTCGGTCATCGCCAGGTCGAACAGGGCCACGAGCATGGCTTGTTTGCTCGCGTGGTGATGGTAGAGCGACGCGATCGACAACCCGGCGCTCTCGGCGATGTCACGGATGGAGCATCCGTGATAGCCGCGCTCGACGATGCACCGCAACGCCGCGGCGAGAACCGGGTCCGTGACGTCGGGCCCTTCGTAGAAGCGCCAGCGGGGCAGTGGACCGGAACGATCGAGAGTGGTTGTGGTCATTTCACTTTCGACGGTGTGCGACTGCATGCCGAGAAGTTCGCCGGGTGCCACGCCGAGTGCGTCGGCGATGGCTGCGAGACGGTCGACGCTGATGCCGGTGCCACCGGTCTCGGTGGCGCTGAGGGTCGCCGCACTGACGCCGAGCCGGCGGGCGAACTCGCGTAGCGACACTCCGCGGGCGACTCGTGCCGCACGGATGCGGCAGCCGATCTGGGCGGAGGTGGACTCGTCGGACCCGGGCATGGTGTTCAGGATATCCGAACACTATGCGGCTGTCGGGCCGACCGAGTCCGGCGGGTCGGCGCGGATGGGTGCCGGGCGGCGACAACTCCGTGTCAACAGCCGGAGCGGATCTGTGACATCGCGCGAGCGGATCCCACTCCAACCCACTGACCCGAACACCGCGCTGCGATGATTGGATCGTGACGACAACACCCGGTGCCCCCAGTCCGATTTCGACCCTGCCCAACCTCCGTGACCTCGGCGGCTATCCCGCCGGCGCCGGCAGCGTCCGGACCGGAATGCTGTACCGGTCGACCGATTTCTCCTCGATGGCGTCGGCCGACCTCGCCGAGTTCGAGAAGCTCGGCGTGCGCACCATCTACGATCTGCGGTCGAGCGTGGAGCGGACGGCGTTGCCGGACCCGGATCTCCCCGACGTCACCGACGTCCACCTCGACGTGCTTGCCGACGCCGGCATGGCCATCCCGGCCAACATCGGAAAGTTCCTCTCCGACCCCAAGACCGTGGCGATGGCAACCGCGGAACTCAAGGGCGGCAAGGCCCAGGAACTCATCTCCGGAACCTACTCCGAACTGGTGAATCTTCCGAGCGCACTGACCGGCTACCGGACGTTCTATCGCGGGCTGCTCGGTGAGCATCCCGAGCCGTCACTGTTCCACTGCACCACCGGCAAGGATCGCACCGGCTGGGCTGCGGCGTCGTTTCTGACCCTGATGGGTGTGTCCAAAGGGGATGTCTACCACGACTACCTGCTGACCAACGACCGCCTTGTTCCCGCCCTCAAGCCGTTGTTCGACCAATTCGCGGCCGAGGGCGGCGATCCCGACATCCTCCTGCCGATCCTGGGCGTCGACGCCGTCTATCTCGACACTGCCTTCGCGACCGTGACGAAGGAGTACGGCGACATCGAAGGCTACTTCGCGCAGGGTCTGGGTATCGACGAGTCGCAGCAGAATTCACTACGGGAGCGCTACTCGGTCTGACACCGCCCCGGGCATGTGGTGGTCAGCCTCCATCCCCACAGGTTTGTCGATCCGCAGATTCCGGGGCCGGTTCCCGGCGTGAACGGTTTTGTCGGTGCCCGTCTCTACAATGATGGTCAGATCGAAGAGAGCTTCGACGGTCATCTTGTTCGAGGGGGCGAGGGTGAGCACCATTCCATGGAGCGCGCGGATTCGTGGGGATGTGCGCGATGCGTTGCTGAAGCAGGGGCCGTCGCCGTGGCCGGGGTTGCCGCTGGAGTTTCTGTTCGGGGTGGATCCGGATCGGTTGGATCAGCATTCGATCAACGAAGTACTGGTGGCGATGACCGAGTTGGATCGGTGTCGTTCGTATATGGCGTGGCTGGATTCGTATTTCACCGCGTATGTGGTGAGGTGTCTGACCGATCGCCCGTTGGATGAGTCGGCGGAGTACGCGCAGATCGCGGCCGAACACATCTCCCGGACCCGGAATCTGGCGATGGTGACGACACGGCGGATGCTGGATGAGGCGATCGTGATGGCCACCCGGCTGCCGAAGACCGGGCGGGCATTGCGGGAGGGGCGGATCAGTCACAGTCAGTTCCGGACGCTGATCGATCGCACCAACCTGCTCGATCCGGGACCGGAGATGCATCCGAACACCGCGCTGGTGGATGCGGCGATCGCGGAGCGGTTGTTCGAGCGGACTGGGCAGTGGCCGGCGACGAGTTTGCGGGACATGGTCGACAAGATTGTCTTCCAGCATGCTCCGGATGCGGTGCGGGAACCGCGGAAGCGGAACCTGGACAAGCGGGCTGTGTTCGTCCACTTTGAGGGCGATGGGACCGGGGAGATCACCGGCACCATGTCCGCCGAACACATCACGATCGCGGAGAAGACGATCGCGGCCCTGGCCGACTGCGCCTGCCGGAAGGATCCGCGGACGCGGCGGCAACGTCAGGCCGATGCCATGTACTCGTTGTTGTCGGGGACGCAGTTCACCTGTGACTGCGGCAACGAGGACTGCCCGGCCGACATTCCGGAACCCGGCTGTATTCCGGATGTGCAGATCGTGTTGCACGTCATCGCCGATGAGACCACCGCCGCGGCAATCGAGGAACGCCAACGACAACAAGAACAGCAGGAACAAGATCAGCAGGAACAGCGGAGTTCTGCCGCCGACCGCGAATCCGGGGGTGGTGCAACCGAATCGGTGGTGCAGTCCCGGCGTTCGGAACCGAAGGCCGAACCGGCTCTCGAGCCCAAGTCGACTGCGGATGCCGACACCGATGCGGATGCCGACACCGATGCGGGTGTGGCGCAGATGTCCTTGCTCGAGGAGGGCAGCTCTGACGAGGAGAGTGGAACTGCCGAAACGGAACTCGCCGCGGAACCCGCACGCGGACCCGACACTGAGCGGGAGCCGACCGCGGATACCCGCGCGGGTATGGCGCGGATGTCGATGCCCAAGGAGAGCGCTGCTGCCGATGACCCGCGTCCTGATGCGGCGACCGACACCGACCAATCCGACACCGCGTCAACCGGCAGCGAATCATCCTCTGCCGACACCGAATCGGCCGCCGAGACGCCGATCGACGGCAACCTCGGCTACCTCGTCGGGCAGGGTGCGGTCATCCCCGAGCAGGTCCTCGATCTGATCAGCCGTTTCCCGACCACGATCCGACGGCTGGTGCCCAAGGGCGTCAATCCCGAGGACGTCGAACTCCCGTCGGCGTTGCCGTCGGATCCGTACCGGCTGTCAACGGCATTGGACACATTCATCCGGATTCGCCACGGCGAGTGCGTGATCCCCGCCTGCCGGGGAAACGCGTTCGACGGGGATTGTGATCACGTGCACGAATACGACCACGAGCATCCCGAACTCGGTGGGCTGACCACCCCCGACGGACTCAACGCGAAGTGCCGGGGACATCACCTGCAGAAGACGCACTCCCGCTGGCTCGATGACCAGTACCGGGATGAGAACGGTCGGCTGGTCACGATTTTCACCACCCCGGAAGGCTTGAACATTCCGGGGCCGGCGGAAACCCTCGAAGACTTCTTCGGCGGGTTACGTCGTTACCGGTTCGCCGACCCACCGGCCGCACCACCGACATCACGGGAACCGGGAGTGATTCCCACCAGTACCCGGGATCGGCTCGCCGCCAAGTACGAACGGCGTCGCCGCGAACGCGAACGCAACCGCGCCCGCATCACCGACGGCGTGGACCCGCTGAACCCGCCACGCCCACGACGACGCAAGAAGCGATACCCCGTCGTTCCCGATGACGGCGCACCACCACCCTTCTGAGTGGACGCGAGTGGGTACTCTCTACCGTCATGGCGACGTTGGCGGTGGGTGACGAATGCGCGGGCTATCGCATCCTCCGCCAGATCGGCGTCGGCGGTATGGGGGAGGTCTACCTCGCCCAGCATCCCCGTCTGCCGCGGCAGGATGCGGTGAAAGTCCTCGCGCAGGCGCTGCAGCACGACGTCACCTTCCGCGAACGGTTCAACCGCGAGGCCGACATCGCCGCCGGCCTGTTGCACCCGAGCATCGTTCCCTTGTATGACCGAGGCGAATCCGAGGGGCGGCTCTGGATCTCGATGGCCTACATCGACGGCTCCGACGTCGCATCGATGCTCCGCGAGAACCCGGCGCACCGGCTGCCGCCGACCCTGGTCGGTGAGATCGTGACCGCGATCGCCGATGCACTCGATCACGCGCACGAAACGGGTTTGCTCCACCGCGACGTGAAACCGGCCAACATCCTGGTGACGCGTGACCGCCGACGACGAATCTATCTGGCGGACTTCGGGATCGCCAAGCCACAGGACTCGCAGATGTCGCTCACCGCAACGGGTCTGCTGGTCGGCAGTCTGGCGTACTGTGCGCCGGAACAGGTGCTGGCCACCGAGGAGATCACCGCGGCCGCCGATCAGTACCAGCTGGCCTGTGCAGCATTCGAAATGCTCACCGGCACAACACCTTTTCCCGCTTCGAATCTCGCATCCGCGGTCCATCACCACGTGAGCACGCCACAGCCGCTCGCGTCGCAGCGGTGCCCGGAGGTCCCGCGAGCGGTGGACGGCACCTTCGCGCGGCCCATGGCCAAGCGGCCGGAACAACGGTTCGCCTGCTGTGCCGATTTCGCCGACGCGCTCACCGCCGCATTGAGTGATGCCGATGCCTTTGTGCCCCTGAAGAATTCATACAATGCTCCGACTCAGGTGGCGACACCACTCCCGCTCCCGATCTCGACCGCACCCACCCCGCACAACCCCACCCCACAGAACGCCCTCCCGCACAACCTCTTCCAGCAGCACGCCACCCCGGGTGAGCCCGGGTCGCCGATCCGCTGGGCGGGCCGACCACTGACCCCCGAGCAACGCCGTGGCCTGGCCTGCGGTGCCTACTTCGCACTGACCTCGGGCGCCGACGCCGTCGACGCCCTGGAGATCCACGAGACGCCGCGCGCGATCCGCCGCGCGCTGCGAAAGTCCTGGGCGGTCACCGATTCGCAGACCGCCTTCGACATGGTCGAGTCGATCGCCGAGGGCCTCATCACTCCCGACTACGATTCCGTCCTCGGTTTCATCGCGCCGAACGGACTGCCACGCAACCATATTCGCGTCGATCCGGCGCAGCTGTCGGCGTTCGCCGCCCATCACCCCCACATCCCGGCCCACCGCATCACCACCTGTGTGCAGGTGGCCACCGGTTCCCGTGCGCTACCGCTCGCCGTGCCGATCACCACGGCAGCATGGGAGATCGGTCAGTGCGTCGAACTCGCGCGCATGTGTCTGCACGTCGGCTTCGGCGACGAGGACTGGGTTCACCAGTTGGTCCTGTCGCTGGGGGAGCGCGCCGCCGCGGCCTACCCGGACTGGAACGACTTCGCGGTCGCCTTCGAGTGGGGTCGGGCGCTGGCGTCCGCCGAGAGTGGAACCCGCCCAATCGAACTCGCCGACGAATCGTGCGCTCGCACCCGCCCGGTGCTCGGTCGGTTGCTCACCGATCCGGGGAGTCCGTGGCTGCGGACCCCGCTGCGCGGCTGATACCGCGACAGCAGCCCGGATCAGCGGAACACCGGATCAGCGGAACACCATGCACGTCGTCGAACCGTGTGCGACGAGCTTGCCGTCGGCGGTGAACACCTTGCCCTCGGCGGTGGCGGTCCGCCCGCCGACGTGGATGACGGTGCCGATTCCGGTGAGGTCGTCGGCGTCGAGGGGGACCGATCGGATGTAGTTCACCTTCAGTTCGAGGGTGGTGTAGCCGACGCCGGCGGGCAGGGTGGTGTGGATGGCGCAGCCCATGACGGAGTCGAGGAGGGTGGCGCAGATGCCGCCGTGGACGGTGCCGAGCGGATTGGAGAAGTCGGGCTTGGGGGTCACCACGAACTCGACGTCGCCTTCGTCGATGCGGACCGGTCGCATGCCGAGCAGCCGGCCGATGCTCGGTCGTTCGTCGGAGCCGAACTGCCAGGCGCGCAGCAACTCCAGTCCGGACAGTTGCGCGGGATCGCTGTCGGGAGTGTTCGTCGTCGTCATGATTATGTATGGTTGCATAAAGCAGCGTGATTATGAAGGTGTGCATAGGAGCTGATGCTCGATGGACGACCAGTCCACCGAAATCCTCACGACCGCGACCCGGGAGCGTGGACCGCGGGAGCGGATGGTGGTGCACGCCGCCGACCTGATCGGTCGCGACGGTGTGGCGGCCACCTCGATCGGCGACGTCATCACGGCGAGTTCGGCTCCGCGTGGTTCCATCTATCACCACTTTCCCGGCGGAAAGACGCAGCTGATGACCGAGGCCGTCCGCTACGCGGGCGAGTTCGTGGCCACCCGCATCGGATCGCAGCATCCGGGTTCCCCGGCCGAGGCCGTCATCGGGGTCGGCGACGTGTGGCGTCGGATGCTGGTCAACACCGACTACCAATTCGGATGTCCGGTGCTCGCCGGCGGCCTCGCCCGCCGCTCCGAGCCGGCCGTCGCCGACGAGGCCGAGGAGATCTTCGGCAACTGGATCCGGCTCATCGCCACCCGGCTGGTCGCCGAGGGCGTCGATCCCGACCGCGCCGACTCGCTGGCGATTCTCGTCGTCTCCGCGATCGAAGGGGCCGTCGGACTGTGTCAGACCCAGCGCAGCGTCGAACCGCTCGACCGGGTGATCGGGGAGCTGGCCCGACTGTGTGACGGAGCCGCCCGGCCGTAGCGGGCCCGCCCCCGGATACACCCGGACAAACCCCTCGAACTCCGGTGTTCGGATGCGGCGTAGTAGGTTCTTCGCCAACGACTGTCGCGCCGATCACATCGGAGGAGGTGGTGTCCTCGTGACGCCCGTCTATCAGGACGCCCTCGGTTCCGACTTCGACCGACTGCACCCCAACGTGGCGTGGCGCTACAGCATCGACTCGACCTCGAATGTCGCCCAGATGGGCACCGGCATCCTCGAGTCGGTGTACATCACCTCCGCGCTGCCGCCGCCGTTCTTCTGGTACTACGGCAAACGCAACGCACTGCCGTCCAAGTCGAGCCGGATGGTCCCCTTCACCCAGGGCCACTACTGCTACCGCGACGAACTCGGCCGCGAATGTCTGGCGGTCCTGCGCTCCTTCGACTACACGTCGGGATCACGCAAACTCAACTCCCTGCTCGTGTCGGGGGCATCGGGCCTCGTCGACTACTTCGGCGACGGTCCCGAACTGCTCTATCCGATCGAACCGTCGGTGACCGCCGCGGGTGAACTGCTGCTGGAGAGCGGCCCCCTGCGGTGGCTGGGTCGCGGGCCCAAGGTCGGCATGCGGGGTCTGTTCCGTTCCCAGATGAAGTACATCGAGGGGTGGGACGAGCAACACCAACGGTTCCGGTGCGACGCGACCGTCCGCAACCCGGTCATCGGCGAGATCCTGCATTTCCGTGGGTGGTTCACCGTCACCGACGTCGCCTGCGGATTGCGCGACATCCCCGACGAGGCGTGGCCGCTGAAACTCGTCGATCGCGAGGCCTGAAGGGTAGGTTCTGTCACATGGCTGTCACTGCGAAAACCGAGTTCGATGTTGCTGCGCCCCCGTCGGTCGTGATGGAGGTGCTGCTGGACGTGGAATCCCTGCCCGACTGGTCCGCACCGCACAAGGCGGCCTCGATCGTCACCTCCCACGACGACGGCGCACCCGAGCAGGTCACGATGACGGTGTCGGCGGCGGGCATCAACGACGATCAGACCGTCACCTACACCTGGACCGACAACACCTGCGCGTGGACTCTGGTCGAATCGAAGATGCTCGCCGAGCAGCAGGGCATCTACACCGTGACGGCCAAGGGCGACGGTGCCCACGTCGAGTTCGAGTTGGAGATCGACCTCAAGGTCAAACTTCCCGGGCTGATCGTCAAGCGCGGGCAGAAGACCGCGGTCGAGACGGCGAAGAAGGGTCTGACCGCCGAGTCGGAGCGCCGCGCGAAGGCCTGAGTTTCCTCCATTTGCCAACGGGGCCAGTCGATTTCGTATCGACTGGCCCCGTTGGCGTATCGGCCGGGACGCGCGTGCCCGGATGTGGCCAAACGTTGTCGTTCCGTGACCACGGCACCGATCGGCGGGCGGTACAGCGGGAGTAGGCTGAGCGAAGTCTGGCCATCTGGTCCAACACATCCGATACGGCGAGGAGGCCGATTCACTGTGCGATTCCACGGATTGACAGCGCGTGCACTGGTGGTGGCTGCGGGGAGTGCAGGCGTGATCTGGGGAATGCATCTCGGTGGCGGTGACGCCTCCGCAGTGACCTGCCAGGCCTCGAATGGCCATGAGGTGCAACGCATTCAGGGAACCAGCGGATGTGGCGCGCGGGCCGCTGCGGGCAGCACCGCGAGCGCACAGGAGACCGGCGGGGGCACCGCGGTGGCGGTCGCCGACCGCGGCGGACGCGCCACCGCGATCAACCAGCAGCCCGGATCGTCGGCGCTGGCCGGCGCCACCACCGGCGGGACGTCGTACTCCATCACCACCGGCCCCAAGGCGCTGTCGGTCGCGCAGGCACGTGCGGGTGGGTACTCGGTGGCCGTCGGCGGTGTCGGCGGGCAGGCCTACGCCGGTGCCCCGGGCGTGCAGTGCAGCGGGGGATTCGCCGCGGCGGCCGACTCCACCACCGGCCGGGTGTGCCTCAAATACGGGTCGATCAACCTGCGCAATTGACGCGGCAGAAACCTGCTCGATTGCACGGCGGAAACCTGCCCAATCGACACGGCGGAAACCTGCCCAACTGACGCCGAAGAACTGCAGTTCACCCCTTCGATACACGGCGTTCGTGCGTGCGGCATATCGTTGAGTGGTGACCGAGTTAACCGATCTCGAAACCCTGGGACCCGACTTCAGCAAGCTGAACGGACGCGAGGCCCTTCAACAGCTCGTCGATCTGCATGACACGACCAACTTCGAGGTCAACGACGACGATGACGACGACCCGGTGCTCCTGACGCTGCCCGAACGCAACGTCGTCGACACCTGGCGTGAGGACTACCCGTACGAGGAGCGGATGAGCCGCCGCGAGTACGAGGTGACCAAGCGGCGTCTGCAGATCGAACTGCTGAAGCTGCAGAAGTGGTCCAAGCAGACCGGGCAGCGCCACCTGCTGGTGTTCGAGGGACGCGACGCGGCCGGCAAGGGCGGCACCATCAAGCGGTTCAACGAACACCTCAATCCGCGTGGCGCCCGCGTCGTCGCGCTGGAGAAGCCGTCGGAGCGGGAGTCCACCGAGTGGTACTTCCAGCGGTACGTGCAGCATCTGCCGGCCGCCGGCGAGATGGTGTTCTTCGACCGGTCCTGGTACAACCGCGCCGGCGTCGAACGCGTCATGGGTTTCTGCACACCCGAGCAGTACGACCAGTTCATGGATCAGGTCCCGGCCTTCGAGAAGATGCTCGTCGACGACGGCATCAACCTGGTGAAGTTCTGGTTCTCGGTCAGCCCGCTCGAGCAGCGCACCCGGTTCGCCATCCGCCAGATCGACCCGGTCCGGCAGTGGAAACTGTCGCCGATGGATCTCGCGTCGCTGGACAAGTGGGACTCCTACGGCGCGGCCAAGGAGGCGATGTTCGAGAAGACGAGCACCGACATCGCCCCGTGGACCGTGGTCAAGAGCAACGACAAGAAGCGTGCCCGCATCAACGCGATGCGCCACGTCCTGAGCCTGTTCGAGTACAAGGGCAAGAACCACGAACTCGTCGGCACCCCGGACCCGCGGATCGTCGGGCGGGCACGTGACCTCGTCGATGAGTGACGCGGCGTGCGCCCGTCGGTGACGGTCCGCGCCGACCGGTAGCCTCGTCCCGGTGCGAACGTTTCTCAGTGCCCTGCTGACGTTGATCGCGATGGCCGCGATCGTCGTCGCGTTGCCCTCGATGTGGGTGTCGCAGCGGATCGTCGATGACGACGGCTTCGTCTCCGTCGTGGCGCCGCTGGCCCACGACGCCGAGGTCCAGGACTACATCGCCGACGAGATCACCGCGCAGGTGTCCTCGCGGGTGAGCTTCCCCGGGGCGTCGGCGGTGATCGCGCCGGTCGCGGAGAACTACACCAAGAGCCCGCAGTTCCCGGCGGACTTCACCGACCTGGTCCGCCAGGAACATGCCTGGCTCTTCGACCCGGCGCCGAGCGGCTCGGCCGACCAGACGATGCAACTGGACATCACCGCGATGGTCAACCGGGCACTCGAGGGCGCCAACCTGCCGTTCACGGTGAGTGTCGACGGTCCGATCCAGGTGGAGATGACCGAGCGCGGCCTCGAGGCCGGGCGTTATCACCTCATCGGCACCCAGATCACCACCATCGGATACGTCTCCGTGGCGGTCGCGGTGGTCGCCGGACTGCTCGCGCTGATCATCGCGCGACGTCGGGGTACCGTGCTGATCTGGCTGGGCATCGGTGCGTTGCCGGCCGCGCTGGCGTGTTGGCTGGTGGCGCTCAACGCCACCACCATCGTCGACCGGCAGGTCTCCTCGTCCGGGTCGGACAACACCGTCGTACGCCTGACCACCGACGCCCTCGCCGACGACCTCACCCAGTGGTCGGTGATCGCGGCGATCGCCGGGGCGGTGGTGATGGTCGTCGGTCTCATCGCCCGTGTCGCGTTCCGGGGACCTGCCCGCATGTGATCTGCGGGGTGAGACGTGAGCGCATGGCCGAGGCGAGTCGCGGGCGCGGCGTGGCGGCAGGTCCGCGGCGCCCCGCTGACGTTCGGCTGGCTGATCATCCTGTTCGTCACCACGTCCATCCAGCATTCGCTGACCCCCAGAGAACTCGACGACGTCCTCGGTGACCGTTCGACCAACATCGCGAACCTCACGAGCGATCCGCTGGAGGCCTTCCACGTCCTCGTCGCGAGCCTGTTCTGGATCGATGGACAGTGGTGGTTCCCGTACCTGATCCTGTTCCTCGTGTTTCACCGGCCCGCCGAGCAATGGCTGGGGTCGGTGCGGTGGTTCGTCGTCGGTTTCAGCGCCCACGTCATCGCGACCTTCCTCAGCGAAGGCGCACTGGACCGGGCGATCGACGACGGACTGCGTAGCCCGTCGATGGTCAATGTGCTCGACGTCGGGGTCAGCTACTTCCTGGCCGCGATCGTGGGTGTGCTGGCCTACCGGATCGTGCGGCCCTGGCGGTGGGTGTACCTCGCCGGCGTCGCGCTCGTCTACGGGCTGCCGCTGGCCGAGCAGATCACCTTCACCGGGATCGGGCACGCCTCGTCGGTCCTCATCGGTCTCGCCTGGTACCCGATCACCCGGGGACGCCCTGGCGCGCAATGGGATCCGGTGGCGAGCCTGCGGCGGCTCAGACGCGGGCCAACAGCCACGGCAGGTCCGCTGCGTAGATATCGCGCGGACCGCCCAGGCACGCGGCGACTCGATCACTGACCTCGACGCCCGCGGCCCGATAGGTGTCCACGGCACGCCGCAGATCGTCCACCGGGGTGACCGCGATCGGTGACACGTTGGAGTCGCAGCGCGTCATCCGCAGTGCCGCCGTCGGTGTCGGTGAGGTCGGCGTCGCCAGCGCCGCGGCGGCGAAGGCGGGCTGGAAGTCCGGGTCGTCGTACGGTGAATGGCCCGGCAGGAACAGCGCACTCAGCGGCACCCCGCCGAGGGTCATGTAGGTCGGTGTCGCACACCCGGAGCGGAAGACCTCGGCGATGCCGCGACCCACCGGGGTGAGCTTCTCGTCGATGCGCATCTCGGGATGCCCGACCTCGAGGCCCAGCAGGTCGGCGAGGGCGAAACCGGATCCGACCCCACCGTCGTTGGCGCGGATGAAGTTTCGATGATCGGGCACCATCTGCCCGATGACGATCGCCGGGATGTGCAGTTCCGGCGCGTAGGTCGCGGCCTGTTCGGCGGACACCGCGGCGGCCTGGCTGCCACCGCCCGACGGCCCGAAGATGCCGATGGTGCTCGACGCGGTCAGTCCCGACCCGGGGATCTGCAGGGCGGCCCGCAGGCCGTCGAGCATCGAGTGCCCGTCGAACCGGGGCAGCAACGTCGGGGCCGGTGCGACGCCGTCGCTGGCGAGGTCGGCGACGAACACCGCGTGCCCGGCGCGCAGCGAGGCGACCGTCGAGTTGACCGGTGCGATGCCGACGGCACGGTCGAGGACGGAATCACGGGTGAGTGTGGTGGTCGGCCGGCAGTAGGCGCCCATGCTCTCGTCGGAGATCCCGATGCCGATCAGGGAGCGGTGCCCGTCGGGTGTGCTCGCGGTCATGGTGTCCGGCGGGATGAAGAACGAGCCACTCGCGGTGGTGCGGCCCCCGCGCGGGCCGGTGGTGACATACAGCAGCCGATAACTGCGGGTACCCGGAACCTTCTCGGCGATGCCGGCCCCGGACGTCGGTTCGATCCGCACGATCGAGCCGAGGCGGGCGTCGGGTGCCGGTGGCGACGTGGCGTAGAACGGATCGGGCGCCGCATGCGCCGGACCCGGGATCAGCGCTGCCCCGACGGCCACCGTGATGAGCGCGAAAGCGCAAGCGAGACAACGACGAACAGAGAAACGAACAGACGAACCAACAGCAGACACAGTGCACAATCCCCCGATTGAGTGCGATGACAACCGCTCACGCTACGTGATCGGTGGTCATCGACGCACCCCGGTGTGAGCGGTGGCACAACTGCCGGGGTGCGTCGGGGGAGGGCTACTTGCGGCCGGCCTTCCAGTTCAGGCCCCATCCGTAGGCCTGATCGACCTTGGACTGCGACCCGCGGATGTAGCGGACCTCACGGTTGATGACGAGCTCGCCGCCGCGGTTCTCCAGCATCGCGATGGCGCACGAGATCGCGCTCTGATCGGCCTCGTCGAGATGCACCTCGATCTGCGGGCCGTTGGCCGGGAACAGGGTGACCACGCCGTTGGCGGCGGCCCAGTTGGGTGCGCCCTCGTAGATGTAGGCGAAGATCAGGATGCGGCGGATCTGATTCGACGCCGACAGGTCGATGTACATGTTCTCGCCGCCGGTGTTCGCCCCGGAGCGGTCGTCGCCGTCGAGCCAGATGATCGGGCGGCCCTCGTACGGCGCCTGGAAGGCGTTGCCGAGCGCCTGCACGATGCCCTTGCTGCCGTCGGTGAACTCCCACATGCAGGCCAGGTCGAGGTCGACGCCGGCCGCGCGACGGAAGAGTCCGCCCTTGCTGGAGGTCCAGTTGAGGTTGATCCGCACCTGCCCGGTCGCCGATCCCTGCTTGGTCAGCGAGACGCTGGGCGCCGACTTGGTCAGCGTCACCTTGGACAGGGAGACCGGCGGTGCGGCCGGTGGCTGCTGCTGATACGGCTGTGCCTGCGGCGGTTGCTGATACGGCTGCTGGCCCGGCTGTGCCGGATACGGCTGTGCGGCAGGTTGTGCCGGATACGGTTGTGCGGCAGGTTGCGGCGCAGGCTGCGCCTTCGGTCGCTTGGTGTAGTCGATACCCATGGAAGTCCCTCGACCCCTATCTTCGTCGAATCCTCGATGATCACTGATGTCCGATTTGAGTGTGGCCCAGCCTAGCGAAACGCGGTGAACGCGGGGCGGCGGTCAACTCAGAGCCGTGCGCGTGCCGCCGGGCCGAAGTGCGCGGCCACGGCCAGCGTGTCCGGCGAGACACGCTGGCAGGCCGCGACGGCGATATGCGCGGGACGTGCGGCGGAGCCCGGAATCCGGTAGCCGCCGTCGATCTCGTATCGCGTGTTGGTGACCTTCTTGCTCACCGCGGCCGGGTCCTGCGGATTCTCCGGAGGTGCATCCGACCGAATGACGACCATCACCTCGGTGACACCCGGCGGCCACGTGAACGTCAGCAGGTCACCGGTCACCACCACGTCGGTGATGTCGGGGAGATCGGCGGCGGTGGCGGCCGGCGACAGGGTCGGCGGTGGGGCCGGCGACGGTGGTGCGGGTGGTGGTGGGATGCGGGACGGGGGTGTGCGGGTGGTCGGTGTGGTGTGGGTGGGGGCGGGCGGGTTCGCCGCGGCCGACGACACCGCCGGTGCCGAGTGCATCCCGTCGACGGAGGCGGTGACCTCGTAGCTCGGCAGCCCCTCCGACGGGCGGGTGCCGCCGTCCTCGAGTTCGGTGGTCGCGGTGCGGCCCACCACCTGTCGGCGGCCGGTGCGATCGACACGGGTGACGCGGTAGGTCGCACCGGGCGTCGGCGACGGTTCCCACGCGACGACGACCGCCCCGTTGGCGAAGGCCGCGTGCACATTCGACGGTGGTGCGGGGGTGGTGTCGGGCGCGGCCGTCGGTGGTGTGGCGGACGTGTGGGCGGGATTAGGTTGTGGGGCAGGGGGAGTCGGGGCAGGGGGATTCGGGGCAGGGGGAGTCGCGGGAGCTGGTGCTGCGGGCGTACGTGACGCGCGGGCGATCTCGTCGGCCACGGCGTCGATCTGGCGTCGCGCGGCGTCGTCGTCGCCGGCGAAGGAGCGGGCCTGATCGCATCGTGTGCGGGCATCGTCGAGGTTGCCCTTGCGCAGTGCCTGACGCGCGGATCGGAGGGACCGTTGCCAATCACCTTGGGGCGGTGTCGGTGTGGGTGTGGGTGTGGGTGTGGGTGTTGGTGCCGGTGCCGGTGCCGGTCGTGTCGGTGTCGGGGGTGGTGGCGGCGCTTCGGTGTCCACCTCGCCGCCGAACTCCCGGGTGATCTCGTCGATGAGGCGCCGCGCATCCCGGGTGCCGAGGCCGAGGTCGCGGGCCTCTTCGAGCATGTACTGCCGGTCGTCGGGGTGCAGACGATCCTCGACGAGGATGGCGGCGCGAATACGGGGCCGCAGGTGTGCGCCCACCGATTCCCGCACCGAGGCCAGGTAGGCGTCGGCGAGCGCGGGGCCGCCGAGCAACACCTCGTTGATGGTGATCAGCAGCTCGTCGATCAGCGCCCGCATCCGCCCGGCCGGGAGTTCCCGTGCGCGGCTTTGCAATGCCTCGGCGCGCAGGGTGATCTCGGTGAGGTTGGCGGCGTCGTCGGTGTCGAGGCCGAGCACGGCGAGCAGAGTGTGTGAGGCGGGGCCGCTGCCGCGGCGGCTGAACTCGGCGAGCAGTTCGGTGATCTGGGCCAGCCGGTGCGCCGACAGTGCCGGGGCGGCGGGGGCGGTGGTCTCCGGCGGTGCTGCCGGGGAATCGTCGATGACCCGGTGCCGACGGACGCGGGTGGCGACCTCGTCGGCACTGAGTCCGCCCATCGCGCCGATCTCGTCGAGGCCGCCGCGTTTGCTGGTCGGGATGCCGCCGTAGCGGCCGATCAGGCGCTCGATCGCGTTGTCGAGCAACGCATATCGATCCTCGTCGCGGCGCCGACGACGGTCGGTGATCATCCGGGCCTCGGCGATCCGGGACGCGGATTCCCGCAGCGGTGCGCTGCGTTGCGGATGTTCGGCGACGAGTTGCTCGACGAGGACCCGGTATTTGGGGTGATCGCGATGCTTCTGCCAGAACGCCCACACCTCGTCGAGTCGTGTCCGGACCGCGTCGTCGGTGAGATCGGCGGCCTGCTCGAGCGGAAGGTCGTACAGCTCAAAGGAATCCGACGCGTCCACCCCGCCGCGGCGTTCGACCGCGGCCAGTACGCGTTTGCGGTAGTCGTTCCCGACGAACGGCTGCATCCCGCTCAACCGTCCCGGCGCCGGCTGCGGTGTACCTGGTCGAGCTCGCGGGCCACCTCCGACTGTGACAGCGTCGCACCGGTTTTCGCGGTCAGGCGCAGCGGGAGGTCGGCGTCGACGTGGTGGGCGGTGACGATCAGGACACCGTCGAATCCCATCTCGAAGGTCACCCGTACCTCACTGTTCTCGTCGTAGCCCGAGGGGATGTCGTCGATGGCGCCCTCGATGAGCACCTTCGCGTCCTGCGGGAGCGGGGAGGCCTGCTGCCCGAGTTGCTCCATCACGGTCAGTTCGATGCGTCGCTGATCAGCACGGACGGTGCCGAAGGAGCGGCGCACCCGGATGGGCAGCGGCTGATTGCGGTGTACCAGCCACGTCACCTCGAGGTCGCCGCTGCGGCCGCTGACGGCGAGGATGCCGAAACCCCGGGACACGACGGTGTCGACGGAGATCTCCAGCATCCGCCGGACGCCGGCCACCGGCATCGCGAAGGCCTGCGCCACCCGTGATGCGGCCGCCTCGATGTCGGCGGGGTCGGCGTCGAAGATGCCGCCGTGCGCGGGCAGCCGCCCGCGGGTCTGCAGGTCGGCGGCGACGAGACGTTCGATCTCGAGTTTCTCGCCGTAGATGGCGGCGCCCTTGGCCACCGCGAGATCCGGATCGGACAGTTCCGGGACGATGCCCAGCGCGGTGGTGAGTTCGCGTGCCACCGCGGGCATCCGGGACGAACCGCCGACCAGCAGGATGCGGTCGACGCGGGTGACACCGCGGTCGCGGGCCGCGGCCAGACACGCCTTGGTGAGGTCGATGGTGCGGGCCAGCAGCCCTGCGTTGAGATCCTCGAGTTCGGCGCGGGTGACGGTGATGACCGACCGCTGGCCGTCGTGCGAGACGATCACCGACGTCGACTCCGCCTCGGTCAGTTCGTGTTTCGCGCGTTCGGCGGCCAGGATCAGCGACTGCGAACCGGCCGAGTCGTCCAGGGGATCCTCGGCATCGGGGTGTTCGGCGCAGAAGGCCCGGGACAGGTGCAGGGCGAGACGCTCATCCCAGTCGGCGCCGCCGAGTTGGTGATCACCGTCGACGGCGAGCACCGAGATCCGGCGGTCGGCCAGTTCGATGACGGTGGCGTCGAAGGTGCCGCCGCCGAGGTCGTAGACGAGGACGGTCTCATCCGGTGTGCCCTTGGCCAGGGCGTCGGTCAAACGACTGAATCCGTACGACAGGGCCGCGGCGATCGGCTCCGACAACACGCCGGCCACCTCGATGTCGGCATAGGCACCGGCCTGGATGGTGGCGCGGCGCTCCTCGTCGCCGAAGTAGGCGGGCACGGTGATGACGGCCCGTTCCACCTTCTGGCCGGCGAACTCGGCGCTACTGGCCAGCGATTTGAGGATCAACGCCGAGATGGCGGGCGCCGACCAGCTCTGACCATGCGCGACGAACCGCCAGTCGGCGTCGCCCATCCGCCGTTTGACCAGCGTGCACACGTTGTCCGGGTCGAGTCGCGCCTGCCGGCGGGCCGCCTCGCCGACGATGTGGTCGTGCGCCGAGGGCAGCAGGACCACCGACGGCGTGGTCGGCGAACCGTTCCAATCGGCGATGACCGACGGCCTGCCGTCGGAATCCATCGCCGCGATGGCAGAGTTCGTCGTCCCCAGGTCGATCCCGTATACGCCCACGGTCGGCGATCGTAACAGCGACCGAGACGCCCCGAGGGTGGTCGAGCGAGGGCGGGCGGTGTGATTACGCTACGCGGATGACCACAGGTGCAGAAGGCGGCGGGCTCGCCGAGCAGCTCCGCAGTCTCGATGAGCAGGTGTCCGATCTGGCACGGGTGATCGCGCGTCAGGCGCAGACGATCGAGCGGCTCGTCGACGCCGACGCGAAGCGGGCGGCCGCCGCCACCGCGGACCTGCCGCTGCTCGTCGAGTTGCTGGCGTTGTACTCCGATGCCGCGGCGTGCGCCGAGGGTGCCGACGGCGAGACCGATCGGGCGGGCTTTGTGGCGTTGCGTGACGGGCTCGATCGGCTGATCGCGGGACGCGGCGGCCTCGTCGTGGTGCCGCGCGTCGGGGATGCGTTCGACGTCGCCACCATGGACGCCGTCGACACCGTCCCGACCGAGGGCGACGCGCAGTCGCGGACCGTCGCGCAACTGCTGCGTCCGGGACTGCGTGTCGGGGAGCGGTCGGTGCGGCCGGCGGCGGTCGTCGTGTACCGCTGAGTCGGGCTACTGCTGAGTTTCGGTGCCTACTCGGCGGTTCCGATGGTGCGCCACAGGAATTCGTAGGCCAGGGCGGTCTTGAAGGCGGACTGCTTGTTGTCGGCGGCACCGCCGTGGCCGCCCTCGATGTTCTCGTAGTACGACACGGTGTGGCCGTACTCCTCCAGTCGCGCAACGAGTTTGCGGGCGTGTCCGGGGTGTACCCGATCGTCGCGGGTCGACGTGGTCACCAGGATCGGTGGATAGGTGCGGTCCTTCGCGAGGTTCTGATACGGCGAGTACTCGCTGATGTAGGCCCACTCGTCCGGGTTGTCGGGGTCGCCGTACTCGGCCATCCACGAGGCCCCCGCGAGTAGCAGGTGATAGCGGCGCATGTCGACCAGCGGGACCTGACACACCAACGCGCCGAACAACTCCGGGTAGCGGGTGAGCATCACGCCCATCAGCAGGCCGCCGTTGGAGCCGCCCTGCGCGGCCAACTGCTCGTGCGTCGTCAGGCCGCGGGACACCAGATCTTTGGCGACGCCGGCGAAGTCCTCGTAGACCAGGTGGCGTCCGGCCTTGAGTGCCTGGGTGTGCCACGACGGCCCGTACTCGCCGCCGCCCCGGATGTTGGCGATGACGTAGATGCCGCCGCGGGCGATCCAGCTGCGTCCGGCCAGCGCGAGGTAGCCGGGGGTCAGTGAGTTCTCGAAGCCCCCGTAGCCGTAGAGCAGGGTCGGTCCGGCGCTGACGTCGGTGCGGCGGATGACGAAGTAGGGGATGGCGGTGCCGTCGTCGGAGGGGGCGAAGAACTGTTCGGCGACAACCACATCCGCGTCGAAGAAGGCCGGAGTGTGCTTGATGACGGTGGTCTCGCCGCCGGACTCGCCGTGCAGCAGGCTCGGTGGTTCGGTGAACGACGTCGCCGACCAGAACACCTCGTCGGTGTGGTCGGGGTCGGTGTCGAGGACCGACACGGTGGCCAGATCCGGCAGGCCGGGCTGCTCGACGGGCGTCCAGTCACCCAGGGTGAGGACGGTGACCTCGGTGTGCACGTCATGCAGGGTGAGCATGATCAGGTGCGAGCGGGTGAAGGTGAACGACTGCAGGCTGGTGTGCGCGTCCGGGGTGAACAGCACTGTGTGCGTGCGGTTTCCGGTGAGGAAGGCCGGGTAGTCGAACACCAGAAGGGTGCCCGCGGCGCGTACCACGCCGTCGACCTCCCAGTCGGTGCGGGGTCGCACGAACATCGCGTCGTGGTGCACGACGAAGTGGGCGTCGGTGGGGATGTCGATGAGAATTGTTTCGGTGCCGTGGGTTTCGGGGTTGCGCAACTCGTAGGCGAGTTCGTTGAAGAAGTCGGTGGCGCGACCCACGAAGTGACGTTCGTGACCGGGCGTGTGATCGTAGACGGCGCTGACCGCGACGTCGGTGACCTCCCCGGCGAACACCGTCGGTGCGTCGTCGAGGGCGGTGCCGCGGGTCCAGCGTTTGATGATCCGCGGATACCCGGACGTCGTCAGCGATCCCGCGCCGTCGGGTTGCGGGCCGAAATCGGTTCCGACGTAGACGGTGTCGCGGTCGATCCAGGAGATCGACGACTTGTTCTCGGGTAGCGCGAAACCGTCGTCGACCCAACTGCGGGAGGCGACGTCGAATTCGCGGATCACCGCGGCGTCGGCACCGCCCCGCGACATCGAGATGAGGGCGCGGTCGTAGTCCGGCCAGTTCATCGTCGCGGACTTCCACACCCAGTTCTCGTCGTCGGTGGCGGCGAGGGCGTCGACGTCGATGAGCACGTCCCAGTCCGGGGAGTCGGTCAGGTAGGACTCCAGGGTGGTGCGTCGCCACAGTCCCCGCGGGTGCGTGGCATCGCGCCAGAAGTTGTAGAGGAACTCACCTCGCCGCCGCACATACGGGATGCGGTCATCGGTGTCGAGCACCTCCAGTGCCTGAGACTCGAGTTCGCGGAACCGGTCGGAGTCGGTCAGATCGGCCAGCGTCGGTTCGTTGTGCGCCCGCACCCACTCCAGGGCGTCGTCGCCGGTGACGTCCTCCAGCCACAGGTAGGGGTCGGAATCGAACTCATTGCTGCTCATGACCGCCCAACCTACTCTGGGCACGGTGACCCGACGCGCCGAGCACGCCGCACCCGAGGAGATCGCCGTACGCGGTGCGCGCGTCAACAACCTGCGTGACGTGGACGTCGACATCCCGCTGCGGACGATGGTCGGGATCGCCGGGGTGTCCGGGTCGGGGAAATCCTCCCTGGCGCTGGGCGTGCTCTACTCCGAGGGCGCGCGGCGATACATCGAGGCGCTCTCGACCTATACCCGCAGGCGGATGGCGCACGCGCCGCGGGCCGCGGTGGATTCCGTCGAACACGTGCCGGCCGCCCTCGCGTTGCGGCAGCGACCCGGCGTGCCGGGCGTGCGCTCGACGTTCGGGACCTCCAGCGAGCTGCTCAACGTGGTGCGACTGATGCTCTCGCGACTGGCCTCGCACCGGTGTCCCAACGGGCACTACGTGCCGCCCACCATCGACGTCGCCGCGGAGGTCCCGTTCTTCTGTCCGGAGTGCGGTGCGCAGGTCGACGCGCCCGGCGCCGAAGCACTGGCGTTCAACTCGGGCGGGGCCTGCCCGACGTGTTCGGGCACCGGCGTGGTCCGCGCCGTCGACGACGCCGCCCTCGTCCCGGACCCGGGCAAGACCCTCGACGAGGGCGCGGTGGTCCCGTGGAACATGTTCGGCTTCAACGTCCAGCCGACCATCGCCCGGGAGTTCGGGGTGCGCACCGACGTCCCGTGGCGCGATCTCACCGACGCCGAACGCGAGATCGTGCTCGACGGCCCCGAGGAGAAGAAGCACATCACCTTCGCCTCCCGGAAGGGCATCCACGACCTGGACTTCACGTTCCGCAACGCACGGCTGACCGTCACCGAGGAACTCAGACGTGCCGACACCGAGAAGCGACTGGCGCGGGTCAGCCGCTTCCTCACCGAGGGGGTGTGCCCCGACTGTCATGGCACCCGCCTGAGTGAGGCGGCCCGTGCCCCGCGGATCGGCGAGCAGAACCTCGCCGACGTCACCGCACTGTCCCTCGATGATCTGCTCGACTGGGCGCCGACGATCCCGCCGACGCTGCCCGCCGAGATGCGCACCATGGCACAGGGATTGGTGGACACGTTGCTCGGCATGGCGCAACGACTCATCGAACTCGGACTCGGCTACCTCACCCTGGATCGTGCCGGGGCCACGCTGTCAACCGGTGAACGGCAACGCGTCCAGCTGGCCCGCGCCGTGCGCAACCGCACCACCGGGGTGCTCTACGTCCTCGACGAACCGTCGATCGGATTGCATCCGGCCAACATCGACGGCCTCCTCGGTGTGATGGATGATCTTCTCGTCGACGGCAATTCGGTGGTCTTCGTCGACCACGACGTGCAGATCCTCCGTCGTGCCGACTGGCTGATCGAGATCGGCCCGGGATCGGGTACCGAGGGTGGACGGGTCATCGCACAGGGCGGCGTGCGTGAACTCGCCGCCGAACCGGCATCGCGGCTCGCCGGGTTCCTGACCGGGGATGAACCCGTCGTGATCCGGGAGAAGTGCTCTCCGGATACGGTTTTCGACCTCGGTACGCTTCATCTGGAGACGACGGCCATCCACACCGTGCACGACCTCGCCGTCGACATCCCGGTGGGACGGTTGGTTGCGGTGACCGGGGTGTCCGGTTCCGGCAAGACGACGCTGGTCCTGGATTCGCTGGTGCCGGCGCTCACCGCACACGCCGCCGGCCAGGCCGCTCGGATGCCGGGCCACGTGCGTCGCCTCGATGTCCCGGAACCCGTATCCGGCAAGAAGATCCGGGTGCATGTCGTGGACGCCACGCCGATCGGCATCAACGTCCGCTCGACAGTCGCGACCTACTCGAAGGTGATGGACGATCTGCGTGATGCGTATGCGGCCACCGATGAGGCCCGTGCTGCGGGGCTGACCGCGTCCGACTTCTCCCACAACACCGGATCATTGGCGTGCCCGCGGTGCGACGGTACCGGTCAGGTATCGCTCGACGTGCAGTTCCTGCCGGATGTCGACATCGTCTGCCCGGACTGCGACGGAAGCCGTTACGGGCCACGGGCCAAGGACTTTCGTCGTGACGGCCTCGCGCTACCGGATCTGCTCGGCCATACCATCCGGGACGCCGTGGGAGTGGTGACGGGACTGCCGCGGGTCACCAGGAGGCTGCGCGCCTTCGACGAACTCGGCCTGGGGTATCTCACGCTCAACGAGGCGACCCCGGCGCTCTCCGGTGGGGAGGCGCAACGCCTGAAGCTGGTGAATCAGTTGCACCGCAATCAGAACGATGCCGTGTTCGTCCTCGACGAACCGAGCGTCGGGCTGCATCCGCTCGACGTCCGCACCCTGCTGGCGGTGCTGACCCGACTGACCGACCGGGGTGCCACCGTCATCGTCATCGAGCATGATCTCGACATGATCGCCAACGCCGATCACATCATCGACATGGGCCCGGGTGGTGGCACCGACGGCGGACGCATCGTCGCGGTGGGATCACCGGAACAGGTTGCACAGAACCCGGATTCGGTGACCGGACGATACCTGTACCAGCACCTGACGGGGCCGTAGGCCGAGTCCCGCCGACGTGCCGTCGGGCCGGTCGAGCCGCCACCCGCTCGCCGGTCGAGCCGCCACCCGCTCGCCGGTCGAGCGGCCCATCCCGCCGGTCGAGCCGCCACCCGCCCGCCGGTCGAGCCGCCTCGTGCGAGCTTGCGAGCCCGTGGCGTGTCCGCCGGGCCGAGCTTGTCGAGGTCGTTTCGACGGAGCTCAACGCAAGGAGACCACGCAACCCGAAGCTGGAAACCGACTGCAGCGCAACCTTACTCCCGCCGGTCGAGCGGCCCATCCCGCCGGTCGAGCCGCCTCGTGCGAGCTTGCGAGCCCGTGGCGTGTCGAGACCACGCAACATGGAGCTGGAAACCGATTGCAGCGCAACATCACCCGACGGCAGTGACCTACCGCGGATAGGTGGTGATGGTCTCCCCGGTGACCGGGTCGCGCCAGATGACAGCCCGATCCGACAGCATGGTGGGGATCAACAATCCCATGTGTTTTCTCTGATGGTCCGGGGTACACAGCGGCATCAGGTTGAATTCCACGGTCCAGCCACCGGTGATCGGATCCTGGTGCACGAATTTCACCAGGTGATCGATCTGGCATTCACTGGCCGGGCGGCCGCAATGCGGGTACCGGCAGGTGCC
>NZ_JBDZDJ010000031.1:0-40558 GCF_040049135.1 Gordonia sp. VNK1
CGCCGAACTATCATTCCGGGATGCCCCGCGAAACCTTCGGGTTTCGCGGGGCATCACCGCATTCCCGGCCCTTTTTCGCGCATCCACCGGTCGTGTTCACGCGGGCGCTGCTCGGTCCCGCGGTGCCCCCACGTTCACGCTCTCAGTGCACCGAGCGCGTGAGCATGCAGACACCACGTCGACAAGAACCAACCGCGCCACGCAGAGCAGAGTTCGCGCGGCACGTCCACGCTCGCGCGGCGCCCCGTCCTCGCGCGGACAGTGAACCGAGGGCGTGAGCATGCAGACACCGCGCCGGCATGCAGACACCGCGTCGACGAGCAGCACCCGCGCCACGCCGGTCTTCCCGCGGCACATGCTCGTTGGCGCGGCGCCGTCGTCTTCGCGCGCTCAGTGCACTGACCGCGTGAGCATGCCAGCACCGCGTCCACGAACAGCACCCGCGCCACGCCGGCCTTCACGCGGCACGTCCACGTTCCCGCGGCGTCTCCACGGTCACGCGCGCATTGCACCGACCGCGTGAGCGCGCGGGCACCGCGTCGACGAACAGCACCCGCGCCGTCACCGCCCGCCGGCCGGCAGAAGCAGACGATCCCAGCCCAGAAACCAAGCGGACGATACTGAACCACATGACGCGGAGAGGCACCGCGGGAACGCCCGTCCTCGTCGACACCGATGGAGGTCTGGACGACGTCGTCGCCTTACGTGCGCTGGCGGCGACCGGCAGATTGTGGGGTGTCACATCGACGTGGGGAAACGTGTCGGCGCCGGCGGCCGCGCGGAACGCGAGTCTCGCGGTACCGACCGTCCCGGTGTGGTCCGGCGCGAAGCGACCGCCGCCACGGTGGCGACCGTCGGCGGTTCATGGCCACGACGGTCTTGGGGACTCCACGACCGTCGCGCAGCGGATCTACCGGCCGACGTTGACTCCCGAACCGTCCGAGGTGATGATCGAGTTCGCCCGGTCGGAACCGAGCGGTGTCCTCCTGTGCATCGGTCCGTTGACGAACCTGGCGACGGCGCTCACTCGCACGGCAGCCGTACACAGTTGCGTCGCCTGCAGATCGTGGTGTCCGGCGGAGTCGGCGTCAGCCGATCACCGATGGACGCGCGGATCCGCGACACCAACACCCGGCACGACCCACAAGCGACTGCGTCCGTGATCCGGTCGGATCTCTCCATACGGTGGGTCGGGCTCGATGTGAGTCGTCGATTCATCCTGCGCCGCACGGACATGACAGCCGGCCAGATAGGGGGGTTCGCGGCGACGCGCTCCTATGGTTTGCGTCGACGCCCGCTGGGGCGGGGCTCCGGATGGTCGGCCCCGTGCCACGATCTGGTGGCCGCGACGGCGGCGGTCAATCCCGCAGCCTTCGCCTGGACCACCTCGACCATGCGGATCGCGACCCGTGGATCGAGCGCCAAGGTGTGCGGAACCACCGGACACCCAGGGCCATGGCCTGATTCGGACCGGTCCGAGGCCGCTGTGGACGTCGATCTCAACGCGGTGAGGGCGATGTGGAAACTCGCCCAGCTCGAGTCCAGAGACTGCCCGAGCGGGGACCACGAGCCTCTGCCCTGACGTTGTCAGCTCGCGTCTGCGTCGTCGGCCAGCCACGCCCCGTGCAGTCCCGCCGGCACCCGGATCGGCAGGTCGATGGTGGCGATCGGTCCGTCGGCGGGGGCGTCGGCGTCGAGAAGATAGAAGCTCGAGCGAAGGCTGTCCGGGTCGGTGCCGATCGCTCCCCAGTAGTCGTGGTGCGCGCCGGGTAAGAAGATCGGTTCGCCGATCGCCACGCCCGGGCTCCAATAGTCTTCGGTGCCCGCGGCGAGATCGTGGAACCACAGACTGTCGCGCGTGGCGTCGTCGTGCGGACCGCGCGCCACCGAGGCGACCCGGTGATGGTCGAGCGTGAGCAGGCGGTCGTCGACGCGCGGGAACTCCATGTCGAGTGCGTTGTCGCTGAGAACGTTCCGCGTGATGGAGCCACCGGCGTCGATGACGGCACGGGTGAGCGTCGACGTCGCCGGCCGGTCGACGTCGGCGAAGCCACCCGGATAGGTCCACTCCACGTAGTCGACGGTGATCGTGCCGTCCGGGTTGTCGAAGGCGTTGGCGAAGTGCCACACCCAGAACGGGTCGGTGTGCACCCACCGGACCGGGCCACCGTCGCGGGGGAGGAGTGCGATGCGGGCGCCGTCATCGGGTCGCCACGACAGCAATGAACCGCCCGTCAGCATCGCCTCGATGTCAAAAACCAAGGGACACAGAAACAGCACGACGTAATGCGCGGTCAACGCCATGTCGTGGATCATCATCGGATCGGTCACCCCGTCGACCGGTGTCGGGGTCCGCGTCACCTGACCGTCGGCGGCGATCACCGACCACGTCAGATACGGGGCCTCGAGAGCGTAGTTGAACACGATCAGCTCACCTGTTCGCGGATCGGTCTTCGGGTGCGCGGTGCTGCCCACCAGCATCGCGCCGTCGCAGTGGGTGGGACCGATCGTCGACAGATCCGTCGGATTCAGCAGGTACGGATGGTCGGATTCGGCCATCGCCATCAGCCGGCCCGAATGCCGGACGATGTTGATGTCGGGCAATTGGCGGAAGGTTCCCGCCAGGTCGGGACCGGCCTCCTCGGCGGGCGGGGTGTACCCGTCGGTGATGCCGGACCAGATGGCATGTCCGGCAGCCTCTTCCGCCGTCACCATCGGCGTCCGGACGAACTTGTTGGTATAGCCGACCCGCCCGCCGTCGAAGCGGATGCGATGGACCATGCCGTCACCGTCGAGCGGATAGACATACGAGCCGATCGGATCGAACCGGGGGTTCGGCCCGTTGCGGAGGTAACTGCCCCGCAGATCGGCCGGCAGGTCGCCGTGCACGGTGAGGTCGGCGACGTCGACCTCCTCACGTTGCGGCGCGAACACACCGGTGAGGTGACTGTGGTGGGCGATGTCGACCGGCGCGGGTCGGGTGGCGGGGGAGTCGGTGGTCATGGCTCTGGCCTCTCGGTACGACGTGGTCGGGGATCAGGCGTTCTCGACCGTGTCGATCCACCGGGCCATGGGAGTGAGCCTAGACCGAAATCGGACATCCCGGGGGCCGTGCGGCCGACCGCTCCCGAGATTCCGCCGTCACGCGATCGGTCGAATCCCCCGCCGCCCGGAATCCGGGAGCGCCACGATGCGTAAGGCCGCGCGCAGCTTGGCGGCCGTGGCCGCCCACGATCGCGCCTCGTGACGGCATGCGTCGCGTTCCTCGGCGTCACCGGAACGGTTCGCGTCGTCGGCGGAGGAGTTCCACGACGATTCCTGCTCCTCGCAGATACGGATGTACCGCAGCACCGCCGAGCGGTCGTGCTCGCAGATCTCGGCGACCTCGTGTGGGTTCAGGGTGGCGTTGTCGAGGTCGAGGTGCAGGATGGTGAGCAGTGCATCGGGTAGTGACCCCTCCTCGTCGGGGTCAGAATCCGTTGCTGTGGTGTGTTTTTCGCGGGTGGTGGCCAGTCGGACGATGCGTGGCGCGTCGTCCTCGACGAAGGTGAACCAGTCGTTGAGGGCGCCGTTGATGTTCTCCGGGACGAAGACGGCGGCATCGATGATGCGTTGGGCGACGACGGTCCGGCCGCGCAGGAGCAGGCGTATCGCCGCGTGGTCGGTGGGCTGTGCGGCGATCACCGTCGCGGCGTGCGCGGGATCGATCACCTTGTCGGTGAGGACGGTGAACACCTCGATGCACGGCGCGGAACCGCACACCCGCAACCAGGACGCGTAGGGCCGGGTCGGCAGCGGAAGGTCCCCGTCCTCGTCGAGGTCAATGGTGCATCCGGCGGCGGTCTCGAGCATGGTGTGGATCAGTGACCGCAGATGATCGGCGTCGTGCGGTGCGGTCCCGATCCGCAGGGTGGGTTCAGGCTCGGGTGACGGTGGCAGGAACGGGGCGGCGAGGAAGGCCGGATGCACCACCTGCCACACCTGGCGCAAGGTGTCGACGGTGAGCGAGGCGAGGTCATCGGCACGAGCCCGACTGCCCTCGGCGATGTAGCTGCCGTTGCGCAGTCGCCGCCAGCCCAGCGCACGGAGCTGCTCGACCTGCAGGAGATGGCGGTCGACGACGCCGTCGGGGGCATCGGCGCGCACCGTGATGCGTACCCGATGGGCGCCGGTGAGGGTGATGTCCAATCGCGTGGCCGTATCGTCGGCCACGAGGCCGGTCACCTGAAGCCAGGTGCTCTCCGAGTCGGAGAGATCACCGAGCACGTCCGCGAGGACCGCCCGGAATCCGCGCCAGGCGTCGTCGATCGACGAGTCGAAACCGTTGGTGCTCATCGAATCTCCTTTCGTCGGAGAGGGGTGGACCTCTCCTCGGCCACTACGTTACGGCGGGGGTACGACATATCCGTGCCCCGTTGGCGGGCGGTGGCGACTCACGCACCGCCGACGATGTGCGGGGTCGGCGGTGTGAAGCCGGTGTTGTCCGGCAGTGGGCTTTCACCGAGGTCCGTGCCGACCTCTCTGACGGTCTTCACCGTCTCGAACGGCGACGCTCCCTGCCGCGCGAGGGTGTCGTCGTACCAGGCGAACCACGGGAATCCGTACTGCGCGTACTCCTCGATCGTCAGCGGCCGATGATGCGGCGGCTCGTCGGTGAGCTGCTGCCACGACGCCGAGTCGATGATCCGGACCGACGCTCGCTCGCTGACATCCTGACACCAATTCTCGTGCGGCTGAATCGGTGTGGCGATGGACTGTGCGATGGACCCGCCGGCGCCGAGACCCATCGCAGGGTCATCGGGTGGTGCCGCGAAGCAGAGACCGTCGGCGACGATGGGCGCGATGTGCTGCCACTTGTCGCGACGGAGCGGCACCACCGAGAACTCGAGGGCGCCACTGTGGGCACCGGTCAACTGCTCGGCCACCGTGTACCCGGTGCCGAGGCGCCGCGCGACGAACTGCCGCACCGTGGTCGCGTCCACCCGGTAGCCGTCGAGCCACGGTTGCTCGTCGGTCTCGAGGTAGTCCCCGGCGTCGAAGTCCGGTTCAGCGGTGAAGGCGTCACCCGTGATCGCGTTGATTCCTCCCACACCCACCTTCACCAGGAACGAATAGCCCTTCGGCGCAGTGAAATCGATCCACGCGGCCTCTGACTGCCACATCGGCATCAGGACGTCGGCAGCACCATTGGTGGTCTCCCGAAGGGCGAAGCTGCCCAAACTGGGCGGCAGGCCGTAGGTCGTGTCGTCGTCGGGGACACGCAGTGTCCGGTGGAAGGTGATGTGCAGGACCGCGGCCGGATCGACCTCGGGGAACGCGAAGGTGAGCGTGTTGTGGTCGGTGGAGACGGTCATCGGGCAACCTCCTGGATCGGATGTGTGTGCCACGGTAGTGATGGGGTACGACAAAGTGCGTGTGTGATGTCGGACCGAGGTCGGACGACCCTCACGCGTCCCTTCTGTTCGCTTCACGCGGTCGGTTCGTGGCGACGCGGTACCCCCGCGCTCACGCTGGCTGTGCAATGACCGCGTGAGCGTGCGGGCGCCGCGTCGAGCAGAAGCTGCCGCGTGAAATGGGTTATGGACCAACACAACACACGCCCGGGCACACCCGTCATCCACCGACGTCCGAATTGTCGGTACCCGGATCTATGGTGTTGCCCAGACGGACATCGTCGATGACCGACGGCACGGGGAGGCAGCATGGCATCAGAGGATTTCGGGAGCGGGGATCGGGATTCGACGACGGGGTTCCGTCACCCGTGCGGAAGTTGCCGGACGGGACGGTTGAGGTGGCGGTGTCGTTGAACGCACGCGCCGCGGTCGCCGCCGCGTCGGAGGATGCCGGGCATCTGCTGACGATGGTCCGGGACACGCTCGCCGCGTGTCTCCAAGAGGACGTCGAGATCGTCCGCGACGTCATCGGTCTCACCTTCGACGAGATGCACACCACGATCCTCGTGTCGCCGGAGGCCCTTCGAATTGAGTTCTGCACCATCGTCGGCCACGAGACGCCCGACATGGAGTTGCTGGGTGCGGTGATCGCCGAACACTCGTCGCGCTGGCCCGACATCTCCATCGTTGTCACCAAAGCGCACGTGTTCGCCGTCAAGGCGGTGGATGCGAAGATCTTCTCGCCAGACAATCTCGTTGCCGCACTGGCCGACTGGCGTCGATTCCTGCGCGAAGGTGCCATCGACATCGAGGAGCAACTCGACCCCGGGATGGCACCGAATCCGGAGTGCGAGATCGAGGTGATGCCGCAGGCGTTGGCCGAGATGATCGTCCGGTACCACACCGATCGGAGCACGGTCACCGCCGATTCGATCATGCGTACCTCGCGGGCCAATGGGCCACTGTTGCGGCGCTACGCCCGAATCTGTCAGGCGCACATCGCCTTGTACACGGCGGTCGCGCCGAAGTTCGAGGCCCGCGGAGACGGCGACGAGGCCCGTCGTTGCGACAATCGGCGACAGGCCATGGAGACCTTCCTGCCGGTACTGCTCGCCGCGATAGCCCTGTCGGCGGAGAGCAACATGCGATGGGAGCGACCGCAGGGTGCGTGAGGAGCGTGCCGTGCGCGTCGCATGAGATGGCCGGGATGACACCATTCCTCGTAACTCACAGGTCCTAGAGAAGTGAGTTCATCCCGGCCACAGAGCTATTGGACAGTCGTCACAAGATGGATGTGGCGTGCAGTGGCCGTATGTCAGTTCTTGATGCCCACCCCGCGGTAGTCGACCGCGTACAGGATGGGGCAGACGACCGTCGAGGTCTCACCGCTGCGCGCCTTCTTCCATGGCCCCTCGACGAACTTGTAGAACGTCGCCCCTGGGATGGTCGGGTTGAAGCATGTCGCGTACGCCTGGTACCAGCCAGTTCCACCGGTGCACTTGGCTGTTGCGTAGGTGTTGCCGCCGCCTTTGGTGCAGCCGGTTGGCGCTGCTCCGGCAACACCAGTGGTGGCTGTCGCCACTGTGGCCGCGGCGCTGGCGGCAAGTACGGTCGCGGCGACGCGATTTCGAAGCTTCACGTTTTCTCCTGAGGTGACTGGACTTTCGACAGTCCCCGACTGCCGTCGACATTAGCGATGGCTGCGATCGACCACAGTCGGCCAATAGGGGGAGCCGAGCGAGATGTTCCGTGTTGAACCATTTGTCGCAATTGGTGATTCGGTGTCCTGGCGGCATTGGCGCGGGCAGTTCTGCTTCCCGCGGTACGCCCACACTCGCGCGTTCTGTGCAATGACCGCGCGAGCGAGCGGACGCCGCGTCGAGCAGCAGCTGCCGCGCGAAGCGTCGAGACGACACCGCAGGCGCCCCCACGCGGTGGACGGGGCCGGTTCTCCGCTTTGTCGTGAATAGGGTGAATGTACCGGTATGTCTATCGTCCGAACAGTCGAAAACCGAAGTGCAGCAGCCGCATAAGAGTTCCGAAGCGGGCGATATTGTTACGCTCCGAGCCTCATCACCAGCGTCCGAGGAGCCCCAGCGATGCGACCACTTCGACTACTACCCACCCTCGTCTGCGCGGCACTTCTCACGGCGACGGCGGCGTGCTCGTCGGTCAACGGTTCCGCCACGAGTGAGCAGTCCGGGGCGACGACGACGGCCGGTGGGTCCGCCAGTGCTGCACCGTCGTTGGCATTGAACGCGACTCTCGGCAAGGTCTGGGGTGCCAATCAAACCGGGTACGGCGAGATCAAGCCGGCGAAGATCTACAACGGCGGCGCCGGTGTTCTCGGCGAGGTCGACAACGTGGTCTGGTCGTCGTGGGGTGGACCGGAGGCGCATGCCGTCGGAACGGCGGCATGGGCGGACCCGACGAAGATCGAGGCCGATCTGTTCCCCGAACAGACCCAGGTGGTCGCGTTCAACCTCGGCACCTGCGACGGGCAACTGATGTATCAGAACCTGGAGTGGTACTTCCCGCAGCACGGTGAGGCCTTCGATCCCACGCACTACCTCAACATGTGCACGGGCCAGTATGTGACGGGCGCACCCACCTCCAGCGCATCCACTCCGACCAGCGCGGCAGCGCAGAACTCCGGCTCCTGGACCGGCACCACCCTGACGATCACCCCGACGTCGCTCGGCGTCGTGAAGGTCGGCATGACCATCGAGCAGGCCGACGCGGCAACCGGATTGACCTTCGAGAACAAGGGCGACGGTCAGCGCGGCCCCGAACTCAGCGGACAGAATAGTCTCGCCGTACGGGGCGACCCCATCACCTGTGTCGAGGCGTCGGGTAACAGCCCGACCGGACCCACCGTCATGACCGAGAAGGGCATCACCCTCGGTGATCCGGAGAGCAAGGTGACCGCGGCCTACCCCGATGCCACTCCGCTCGCGGCCGGTGGACCGTTTGCGCGGCCCGGATATCTCGTGACGCTTCCGGGCGGTCAGCTCGCGATCAACGTCGAGGAGGGCATCGTCGACCGGATCGCCGGCGGACCGGACGCGTCCGGGACGACCTGCCCGGGCTGAGCGCCACACGATAAGCGCTCAGACGCAACGATTCCCGCCGACGCGAAGGCCTCGGCGGGAATGGTTGTCGGATGAGTCAGCGTCTCACCACAGGTCGTAGCTGACGTTGACGTTCGGGAAGCCGGACTCGATGCGGGGCGTGTTGATGAAGTAGTGCCCACCCGAGGTCCCGGTCATGCCGGTGTTGACGTCACCGCGCACATTCTCGACGTTGTAGGTGGCGGTCGGGCCGAACGCTCCGATGTGGTAGTTCACGAACACCGTCTCCGAGGGGGCCGTCGGTGCCACCGCGACGACCGTCTCCGACGCCCCGGGGGCCAGGGTGAAGGCCGGCGCGTCCACCCAGTGCCCCGAGCCCGGGGTGGCCGAGGCGAGGAACTCGGTGCGGTTGGTGTGATTGGTCAGGGTCATCGCGACGGTCGGCTCGCCGGGGTGGGTGACCGGCACCGTTCCGGCCGAGGCGAGTCCGGCGCCCCCGACGGCGATGGCGGCGGCGATCCCGGTGCCGGCGAGAACGGCGAGGGTGCGGTTCTTGATGTTCTTCGACATGACGTGCTCCTGGTGTCTGTGACGTCCGGTCCCGGTGGGGCTGGGCTGTGTTTCTGACACCAATGACTTTGCCGTGCAACGCCACCACGCAAACCCCACCGACCGGTGGATCGGCCGGTGGATAGGTGCCTCCCCCAATCGGGGGAGGCACCTGTAGTCCGGTGGACTCCTCAGTGCCCGGCGAATGCCTCCGCCAACCACCAGGAACCGCCGTCGCTGGTGATCTTCGCGTCGATGACCAGCGGCCCCGTCGTGCCGCCGGCCTCGTACGACTCCAGCCAATCCCGCACCACGGCCAGGTCGCCCACCTCGCGCACCGTCACACCCGTGGCACCGAAACCCCGTGCAATGGCGGCGATGTCGGTCTCCGGGAAGGTGACCGTGGACATGTCCGCGTTCCCGAAATGATGCACCTCGGCGCCATAGGCGGAGTCGTTGTACACGATCACCACCAGCGGAAGCCGTTCCCGTACAGCGGTGTCCAGTTCGCTGATGGCCATCAGGAATCCGCCGTCACCGGTCCCCAGCACCGGTAACCGGTCCGGCTGTGCGGCGGCCGCACCGATCGCCGTGTACAACCCGAGCCCGATCGACTGGTACGCCTGCGTGAAGCAGAAGCCGAACTCGTCGGGCACCGACAGGTGCGTCGACGGGTAACCCATGAAGTTCCCGGAGTCGATGGACACGATCCGCTCGAGGGGCAACAGCCGATCGAGTTCGACGGAGAGCAGGCGAGGATCGATACGCTCGTTCGTGGACGAGTCCGCTATCGGAACATCTTGCCACCGTGACGATTCCACGATCCGTGCCTTCACCTCGTCGGTGCGGTAGCCGACCGGTGCCGGGTCGCCGGTCACCACCGCAAGAGCATCGACAGCGGTCAGTGCGCAATCGCCGACCACCCCGACGTCCACCGGACGATGCGCGCCGATCGCGTCGACGTCGTCGTCGACCTGAATGACGGTGGTGTCGGCGCCGATCAGCCGACCGTGGCGCATCGTCCACATGTTCAGCGCGCACCCCCAGCCGACGATCAGGTCCGCCCCGGCGATGAGGTCGGCGCTGGTGTCGGTGGAGAAGCCGCCGGAGATGCCGAGGGAGAAGGGATCGCCGGCGAACAGGCCATTCGTGACCGCCGATGTCGCGACCAAAGCGCCTGTCGCCGCTGCCAGTTCGGCGATCCGCGGACCCGCACCCCGGCCCCCGCGGCCGGCCACGAAGACCGGCCGCCGCGCATCACGCAGCGCCGCAACCAGTCTCGTCACCGATTCCGCGTCGGGACGGACCCGCGGTGGCGTGACATCGACCCGGATCGGGCCCACCGCAGTACCCTCGGACGCCGCCACATCGATGGCGACGTTGAGTACCACGGTGCGTCGTCTCGTGACCGCGGTCCGGTACGCGCGGATCACGTCGGCGACCGCGGTGGCCGACGAGTACACGCGGTCGGCGACCGCGCCGACGCTGCGGACCAGGTGTTCCTGGTCGATGCGGAAGTTGGATCGCAGTGCGGCGGCCGGGCTGTCGGCGGCCAGGACGATCATCGGGGTGCGGCTCTTGGCGGCCTCGGTGATCCCGGTCATCGCGTTGGTCAGGCCGCAACCCTGATGCAGGGTGACGACGCCGACGCGCCCCGACATCCGCGAGTAGGCGTCGGCCATGGTCGCGGCGCCACCTTCGTGGCGCGCGGCGGTGTAGGGCACCCCGCCGGCGCGCAGCGCATTCGTCATGACGAAGTTGCCGCTGCCGACCACCCCGAAGGCATGCCCCACACCGAGATCGGCGAGAACCCGGCCGACCACGTCGGCGACCGTCGGGCCGTAGGTGACCCCGGAATCCATCAGTTCGCGCCGTCGATCACCGCAAGCACCCGCGACGGGCTGCCGGTGCCGCCGACGATGGGCAATGGGCTGACGATCAGCACGGCTCCGGTGGCCGGCAACTGCCCGAGGTTGCGGAGTGAGGTGACGCCGTACTTGTCGTTACCGAGGAAGTAGTTGTGCACCGGGAATGCCGGATCGAAACCGCCGGCAAGGCCCGCGTCGACGCCGACGGTCTCCACACCCAGGCCGGTGATCTCCCGTTCGGTGGCCAGCCACTGCGCACACTCGACGGTGACGCCCGGGGTGTGTGAGCCGGTGTCGTCGGCGTTGAGGAACGCCGCCTCGGAGTGCCCGCGTGATTCCCACCCGGTGCGCAGCAGCAGCCAGGCACTGGCGGCGAGGCGACCGTGCTCGGCCTCCCACGCCTCCACATCGGCAACGGTGAGCAGGTAGTCGGGGTCGTCGGCGACCTTGTCGGTGAGGTCGAGCACCGCGGCCGGCCCGATCAGCCGCCGCGGCGGGATCTGCGACACGTCGTCGCCGTCGCGGCCGGTGATCCAGTGCACTGGGGCGTCGAGATGGGTGCCGATGTGCTCGCCGGTGTGGATGTTGTTGTGCCGCCAGAAGGGGCCGGGCTCGTTGTAGGCGCTGACTTCTTCGAGGCTGAAGTCGATCAGGTTGACGAAGGGTTCCGGCAGCCGCAGGGCGGGCGTGTCGCTGCTCAGCGGGGTGGTGAGATCGACGACCTGCAGTCGCCCGCCGGCGAGCGCGTCGACGAAGTCGGACAGGATCGAGGCGGTGTCGGATGTGGTCATCGTGGCTCCCTGTGCTGGTGATATTTGCGGTACGGCTGGGACTCATCATGCCCGGCGACACGCACCGAACCTGCGGATCGGTGCCGCGGGGTGCCGATTATCGTGATCGCATGGCGCCGTTTCTGCCATTGGACATCGATCCCAATGAGCTCGAGTACGACTTCGACCACGCGACCGTGTCGCGGGGCGTGGAGTATGCGAATGAACGCCGGATCAGCGACCTGAAGTGGAGCGCCGACGGTCTCGTTGTGGGTGGGCGGTGCCGCGGTGCCCGAGGACAGAGCTATCGGGTCGAGGCCGATCTCGATGACGTCGGTGGGGGCGATCGGGAGCTGATCGAGACGCGGTGCAGCTGCCCCGTCGGCTACAACTGCAAACACGGTGTCGCGTTGTTGCTCGCCGCCAGCTACCCGCAACCCGGGTTGTCGATCGTCGACACCGCATCGGCGAGTGCGTGGCGTCGCCTGCTCGGTGACCTGGCCCCCGACACCCCGGACGTGTCCGAGGTCGCCGGTAACGCGCTGCTGGGAATCCTCGTCGAGATGCCGGGAGCCACGGCGAACACCATCGAGGCGCCGACGCTCCGGCTGGTCACACCCGGCAAGACCGGAGCGTGGGTACGGACCGGGGTGAGCTGGCAGACGATCGAACCCGGTCACCGGTCGGCGTGGAATCGGTCGACACGCGACCATGCACCCGGATACTTCGTGCCCGAACAGCTCGGACCGGTGCGAGCCATCGGACGGGCCTTCCGCGCGAATCACCCCTACGGCATGGACCAAACCCTGGATCTGGCGTTGGCGCCGGCAGAGATCTGGGATCTGCTGGACGCGGCCGTCGACGCCGGCGTCACCCTGGTCGCCCACGCCAAGACCACCCACACCAGCACCATTGCGTTGCTGAGCGGTTCCTCGGCGCAGCTACGGGTCATCCGCGACGACGAGGGACTCGCCGTCGCCCCGAGCATCGCCCTCGACGGATACACCTGGGACGGATCGCCGGCCGAGATGATCGGCGACCCGGAACCCCACGGCATCGTCGCGCGCTCCGAGGACACGCTCCTGCTGGGGCCGTTCACGCCACCCCCGTCGATCGACGCGCTGCAGGAGTTGTTCTCCCGTGGCGTGGTGCGCATCCCCGACGACGAGGCCGAGGAGTTCACCAGCGAGTTCCTGCCCCGGCTCGTCGACGTGATGCCGGTGCAGGTGGCCGACGACGCCCTCGAGGTCGCCGAGACCACCGGACCGGAGTTGCTGCTCACCCTGCGGCCGACGGATGCCGGCACCCGCGCGACGTGGGAGGTCGTTTATCAGGTCAACGGGCAGCGACGCACCTTTGAAGGCGAGCACCGGTCGGGGATTCGCGATCGCCGGGCGGAAAATGCTGCGTGGCAAGCGATTCGGCCGCATTTGGAGCAGGCGGCGCGTCTGTGTGTGACGTGGCGCCGACAGATGATCGCCTATGCCGCGCACGTGGTCGGCGGCCCGGGACTGATCGAACTCGTTCAGCAGGACCCCGATGATCTCATCCGCGCGGCCGACATCCGGCAACTGACCCGATCGCTGGTGTTCACCCCGATGGAGACGGCGATGCTGCACGTCGAGGTGATCCCGCAGCTGGAGGAGCTCGGCGTCGAGGTGGCCATCCATGGTGAGGTCCTCGACTATCGGGAAGCGCGGTCGGCGCCCCAGATCTCCATCGGCGCAGATGGTTTCGGCGACTCCGACTGGTTCGGCCTGGCCATCACCATCGACGTCGACGGACAGTCGGTACCACTGCCGGATGTGCTGGCCGAACTCTCCGCGGAGGCCACGCACATGCTGCTCGCCGACGGGACCTACTTTGCCCTCGACACCCCGGAGCTGAGTCGCCTCGCCGCACTCGTTGCCGAGGCAAAAGCGTTGGGCGAGTTGGAGAACGGTCAGGTTCGGCAACGTTCCGTCAACGCCACGCTGTGGGAGGAACTGCTCGCGCTCGGCGTCGTCGACAAGGAGCTGGCGGTGTGGCGATCCCGGATGGAGCGCCTTGCCGCCGCGACGCCGCCCGAACCGTGCCCGACGCCGGACGGCTTCCGGGCCGAGCTGCGTGACTACCAGACCGCGGGTCTCACCTGGCTGAACTTTTTGTGGGAGAACAGGATCGGTGGAATCCTCGCCGACGACATGGGGTTGGGCAAGACCGTCCAGACACTCGCGATGGTCGCGGCAGCACTGAACGAGGAGCCGGACGGCCGCTTCCTGGTGGTGGCGCCGACCAGCGTCATCAGCAACTGGGTGGCCGAGGCCGAGCGCTTCGTCCCCGATCTGGACGTCCTCGCGGTGACCGCGACCAGTGCGCGTGTCGGTGTGCCACTCGCCGAGCGGGTGGCCGGCAAGCAGGTCGTCGTCACCTCGTACGCGCTGATGCGTATCGGGTTCGACGAGTTCGACGAGATCGACTGGACCGGAATACTTTTTGACGAGGCGCAGTTCGTCAAGAATCACAACAGCAAGGGATATCAGTGTGCGCGGCGGCTGCGCGCCGATTTCAAGGTCGCCATCACGGGAACGCCGATGGAGAACAACCTGATGGAGTTGTGGGCGCTGCTGACGCTGACGGTGCCCGGGCTGTTCTCCTCACCGAAGACCTTCACCGAGTTCTTCCGCAAACCCATCGAATCCGGTCAGGAACCCGAACGGTTGGCGTTGCTGCGCAGGCGGATTCACCCGGTGATGTTGCGGCGCACCAAGGAGCAGGTGGCCGCCGATCTGCCGGCCAAGCAGGAACAGGTCCTGTCGATCGACCTGAACACCAAGCACGACAAGATCTATCAGACCCGGCTCACCCGGGAACGGCAGAAGGTCCTGGGGCTGCTCGGTGACTTCGACGAGAACCGGTTCGCCATCTTCCGGTCACTGACGATGCTTCGGCAGCTGAGCCTGCATGCCGGGCTGGTGGAGGACAAGCACGCCGAGGTCGCCTCGGCCAAGATCGATTATCTCGCCGAGCAGATCCCCGAACTCATCGCAGAGGGCCACTCGACGTTGGTGTTCAGCCAGTTCACCGGGTTCCTGCGGCTCATCGAGGACCGGCTCGTCGGGCTGGGTATCGATGTCAGCTATCTGGACGGTTCGATGTCGGCGAAGCAACGCGGCGCCGAGATCAAGCGCTTCGCCAGTGGGAAGACCCAGGTGTTCCTGATCAGTCTGAAGGCCGGTGGGTTCGGTCTCAACCTCACCGAGGCCGATTACTGCTTCGTCTGCGATCCCTGGTGGAATCCGGCCAGTGAGGCGCAGGCCGTCGATCGCGCGCATCGGATCGGCCAGACCCGTCCGGTCAATGTGTACCGGCTGGTGTCGGCAGGCACCATCGAGGAGAAAGTCGTTGCACTTCAGGAGCGTAAACGCGAACTGTTCAACGCGGTCATCGATGAGGGTGACCTCTTCGGGTCGGCGATCAGCGCCGACGACATCAGGGAGTTGATCGGCGGGTAGCGCGTACGAGATGTTGCCCGGGGCGATGTAGTCGGGGCCACTACTCGGGTATGTTCACCGAACCTCACAGCGTGGCCGGTACGCGAGGGATGTCACCGGACCTGCACACCCGTATCGGAATCATGACGCCGCGCCGACCGTTGACATGAGTGTGGCGTGACTCCGTCGTCGGCGCCTGCAGCCTTGCGCACAGGAGTCCCGCGAAAGGATCGAGGTGTGCGATGAGTGTCGATGTGCGACGTGCCGGCCAACCGGAAACCCACGAGGAGCCGGTGCAACCGCGTGCCCTGCTGCCCACCGACGATTCGTTCTTCGACGCCCCCGACGACGTGGCGTCGCTGACGCCCGGTGAGGTCATCCGCTCCCGTCAGGTCGAGCTCAAGGACTTCTGGGCGTCGCACCACCAGAGTCAGGCGTGGCAGTTGCTGTACCGCTCCACCGACCTCAACGGGGTCGCCGGAGTGGCCGCCACCACGATCGTGCTGCCCCGGAAGCCTGCTCCGCACGGCCGGTTCATGTTGCTGTCGTTCCAGTGCGCCATCGACGCCGTCACGTCGGCATGCTTCCCGTCCTACGCACTGCGCAAGGGTACGGGCGCCACGCACGCGATCGCGCCGTTCGAGTTCCTCGTGGTGCGTCGTGCGCTCGCCAAGGGCTGGGCCGTCACGATCCCCGACCATGAGGGCATGCTCGGCGCGTGGGGCGCACCGCGCGAACCCGGATACCGCACCCTCGACGGCATCCGCGCGACCATCAACTTCGCCGGCAAGCGACTCGAGCCGAACACACCCGTCGGTTTGTGGGGCTACTCCGGTGGCGGCATGGCCACCGCGTGGGCGGCGGAGATGGCCCCGACTTATGCGCCGGAGCTCAACCTGATCGGCGCGGTCCTCGGATCTCCGGTCGGCGACATGGCGTCGGCATTGTTGCGTCTCAACGGTGGTTTCCACGCCGGCCTGCCGCTGATGGTGATGGCCGGTCTGCGCCGGGTGTATCCGGCGTTGGACGCGGCCTTCGAGGCACACCTCACCGAGACGGGTCGGCGCGACCTCGCCGCGATCTCCGAGATGGGGACCGTCGACGCGCTGCGCGAGTTCCGTAACCACGACATCGGCGACGACATCGACATCCCGATCGCCGACTTCCTCGCCCAGCCCGAGATCGTCGAGATGATGACCGACCTCGGACTCGGCTCCCACGAACCCACCATTCCGCTGCTCGTCATCCAGGCCGTCCACGACGAGGTGATCGGCATCAACGACATCGACGAGCTGACCGCGAACTACCGTGACTACGGCGTACCGGTCACCTACATCCGCGACCAACTCAGCGAACACTTCACCCTGCTCCCGTTCTCGGGTCCCCTCGCCGTGAAATGGTTGTCGCATCGACTCGAGGGCCGTCCCGCACGTGACCGCACCGTCACTTCACTTGTGGGGCAGCCACGTCCACGGTTCATGCGCACCCGTCGACGGGCACCACTCGCCGGTGGAGCCGAACCGTCACTCGCCGCATCGTCCGCTGGTCGAGCCGGTCCGGAGCGATAGCGGAGGACCGTGTCGAGGCCCCCGTAACCCGACGCCGAAACTCAACCCGCCAGTCCAGGAACCTCGGATTCGAGTCGCGCCCGTACGCCGAGAGCGGCCTGCACTGAGTCGCGAATCGCGGTCGCGAGTTTTGACAATGTCGGCTCGGACAGCTGCAGGAGATCCACCGACACATCCGAGCCGGGTGCGGCGAGTCCCTCGTCACGTACGACATCCCAAGCCTGATACGAGGGTGGCACGATGCCACCGAGGTTGATGACATCGGCAACGATGGCGCGCACGGAAGTGACGTCGACACCGGGCGCCCGGTCGACGTAGACCGAGGTTTCGGCGCTACTCATCACGGCCCCACGATACCGCGTCACCACTACCCATGAATATCAGGATCTCGCGGAGGCTGCGGCCGGAGACTCTCACGACGTTGGCGACCGCTCTGGTCGCGGTTGTGAGGTCGAGCGGGGTGCCGCTGGCGTCGAGCACTACGCGGTCTGTCTTCAGCGCTGCTCTGCGAATCTGCTTGTAAACCGCGTTCTCTGTTCCGACGGAGGTGCTCTTGATCTCCACCGGCAGACCGTCCACGAGTGCGTCGGCATCGGGAAGTTCGCTGGTGTCGTCGATCGACAGCACCCGAAACCCAAGGACGCGCAGCCTTTCCGCCGTGCGTCGTTCGCTACGTTGGAAGTGACGATCGGCGTCGACTTCAGGGGCAACGCGCTGCTCTTCGTAATACCGGGCCGCTGTCTTTCTCAAAGGGCGATCGAGGCCACCGGGTTTGTCGACGATCGTCAACTGGGGGAGCTCATCAAATAGGATGGCGCTGCCTCCAATCGATGTGAGCTATGCCCCTGAAGGGCTGGTCACCGCACGATCTTCTCGTCATCTCAGATCATCAGCCCCCACCTCAATCCTGTTGTCCCGCAACGTACCCATGTCATCGGCGAGGAACTCGACGCGGGTAACACCGACGGTGCATGTCCGCCGAACGTGGTGATGCCCGCAGATCTGCAGGCGTGGCCGCAGCGCACTGCGTGCCACCCCGACGATGGCCGCAGATTCCTGTGCGTACGCGAGCGCCCGCGGTGACCACATCGGCGCACGGGAGGCCGGGTACAGATTCAGCTCCGTGATGGCGTCATCAGGAGCGTCATGGGTGATGAAGACGTCGACGTCGCGACCTTCCACCTGCCCGATCAAGGACTCCACATCGTCGGCAGTGGGTGATTCCTCCGGCCACCAACTGACGCCTGCACGACGCTGGTCCCGGTCGATGCTGTTGGCGCCGGCGAGGCTAGCGAAGACCGCACCATCCCACTCCCAGACATTCGTGCGCGTCGCGACCCGGATGCTCGGATGTCGACGAGACCTCAGGAAGCCGTCGGCGTCGACACTGGAGAATCCGAAAGTCTTGTCGCCGAGCGTAAGTCCCGGCCAGTACTCGTGGTTCCCGGGGATGACGTAGAGGGTGCGGTCACCGAGCCGTTCGGCGACGGTACGTAGGTACCGTTGCCCGGAGGATCCCGACCACAATCCGAAATCGCCGACGTGGATCAGCCGGGCATCATCGTCGGCCGGCGCGGCGTCGAGGGCGTCGGCGGCGAACAGGGCATTGCCATGCCAGTCGCCGAACGCGATGAGCGTCACCACAGCCGGTATGTGGTTGTGGTGACCTCGAAACCGTGCTGTGTGGAACGGGTTTCGCAGCGCACTCCAGCGGCAGGCGTCGGGGTTACGGAAGCGGCGACGCGTGCAACCGCGACCCCAGAGAATCGTTGCGTCATCGAAGCGGATCCTTCCAACCGTTGAAGTGTGGTGTCACTGAGGACGTCAGTATGCCCGGCAGCTACGACAGTTCTCGTTGCCGAGGAGTTCCGACGAGGCCGAGGGCAATACGGTGCGGGCGGTTGATGCAGCCGGACATCCTTGTCGGACCTCTGGCATAGGGTCAACGACATATCGGTTGAGAGGACGGGGCGATGACGATGAGTTCACGGGCGATGGGTCGACGGTGGTCGAGGATCATTCTCTGCGTGGCGCTGCTGGGCGCAGTACCGCTCGGGGCGGCGTGTAGTGACGCCGACGCCGCGCAGACCTCCACGGTTGCGGGTTCGGCCACGGTGAGTTCCCTGGCGGCGAGTTCGACGGCAACGGTCGTCGACGTGGACCCGGCCGACTATCAACAGTCAGGCCAGCCGGGGTACTACCACTGGTCTTACGGCACGTCCCCGCTACGCGAATGTGCGATCTACCCGGGCGAGAACGGCGCGCCGACCCTGTTGTGCGCGGCCACATTTCCGCCCGGAACCCCGGATATGACCAACGACGTGTTCACCGGACCGCCCAACAGTGTCGTCCTCGCGGGTGAGAAGGTGGAGAACTACCTACAGCCGGAATGGGGCCCGACGACGCCGAAGCCGTTGCCCGTCGGACACCGGATCACCGTCTCCGGGCTGTCCTGCACGACGCTCGCCGAGGACTCCACCGAATGTCATTCGCTGGCAGCAGGATTCCGCATTGAGGCAGGAGCCGTGGTGGAGCGACACGACGGGTGAGGGGTGTTGGTCGACTGGGCTGCCAGCCGTGACCGGGTGAACCTACACATCGCGGTGATGGCCGGCTGAAGCCGATTCAGGCGGGTGCGGGTCGAATCGTCGTTGGGAATTTCCCAACGGCAGCGTACGGTGGAACGGGTGAACGACATGACCGCGATCGGCGACAGGATTCGCGAGCACATGCCGGCCGGGATGAGTCAACGTCAGCTTGCAGAACGTGCGGGTATGACACCCGACGCACTGTCCCGCGCCCTCAACGGGCAGCGTGGGCTGTCAAGTATCGAGGTCGCGCGGATCGCCGAAGTCCTGGGCGCTGATACACATTGGCTGATCACGGGTACGCCCGACCCGTTCCGGGTGGACATTGCGGCCCGGCACGCGTGGGATGCGCAGACCCGCACCCGCACGAATGCCGGTCGCGGCGAGGACCAGGCCGCGCTGGACAAGGTTGTCGATGTCTACCGCGCAGCCTTTCCGCGTGGCGCCGCGGCGTCGAAACAGCTTCCGCGATCGCCGACGATCATGCGGGAGCGTCTCGGCGAGGACTTCGTGTTCACGTTTGTCGAGAATGTCGAGCGTTCGTTGGAAGTGGACGTCATTCGGATTCCCGGGCTCAGCACCGATTACTCGTTGCGACTCGGCGATCGGGGCATCATTGTTCTGGCGAGCATGTCGAGTTGGTTTCGAAGCAATTGGTCACTGGCACATGAGCTGGGCCATCTGGCGCTTGGCCATCACGACCGACGGACGGCACAGCGGCCCAGGAGCGACAGCGACGAGAGGGCGGCGAACGCGTACGCATCGCAGCTCTTGATTCCTGCGGTGGCAATGGACCGCGTCGCCGCGGCTGCCGATGAACACGAAGTGGCGTCAATCGTCTGGCAACTCGGTGTCTCGACCGAATCGCTGAGAAACCGGGTCGACACGTCGCGAATCGCTTTCGATGCTTCAATTGCGCAGGCTATCAACAAATCCACGCTTCGGCTGATGCGTGATAATCCGACCGCGGTACCGCGTGGCGACGCATACGGTGATCCGGTCGCCGCGCGTGAGCGGGCGTCGTCGGCGCGATACTTTCCGCTGTCGCTCCTGGCTGCGCTTCGCGAGCAGACCATGATCGGGGCGGCGTCACCGGTGCACCTGGCGTGGGCACTCGACGTTCCGATCGATGATCTGGACTTTCCCGAACCTGACGACGACGCGGACGCCTTGCGATACGCAGCAATGGTGAGTGAAGCGGTGGGGCAGTCGGCCGGAACGACACTGTCGCCGGGCCCTGATACGTGAATTCTTTGACGTGGCGCGAGATCGCCACGAGGTCCGACGCTGTGTGCCTTCAACAATTCACGTGTACAACGGATCGACCGCGCACACCAGGGGGTCGAAAGCTGCCGCACCCCAGGCGATGGGAGTGGGAGGCACAGAGCTACCTACGGTCGGCATCTCAGGTCCTCAAGAGTGGCGACGTCCTTCTGGTGGGCGAGAATGGCGTTACGATCTCGGCGTGCGCCCACATGAAGCTCACGCCGATCGATGACAGTCTGGAGGTCTTCATTGCCGTTGCCGCCGTGAATATTTCGATTCGCGGGCACGGTGGTGCCGTCGCTGATGAACTACTAAGTCGTTGCATTGATGCCGGGAGAAAACGTGCCTCCGAGATGGGCCGGGCACGCCTCATTGTCACGGGCAACATCCATGTTGAGAACTTTCCGAGTCAACGCATGGTCATTCGCGCCGGACTCGAACCAGTGGGCCTGCCGGTCGGCGACTACCAGAGGTGGAGGCTCGTACTCGCGCTCCGGTGAGCCTTGTTCGCGTGGGACAGCAGCCTGTTCGGCGGCACCGTTCGCGACGAAGTTCAGGCCGACGACAGCGGCGTCGAAGTCGGCACAGCCGCCGCGAGAAGTGCCGCACCTCTCGCACATACAAGTTCCGGCTCCTTCGGCGTGACGACTGCGCAGTCGAACCGTTCACTGACAACCGCGGCCAGCAGTGGAAAGTCGGGAGCGCCACCGATCAAGACGACGTGATCGGGTGTCCGTCCCGCCGGCGCACATCGCTGCAGCGCGTCCACGACCTCGACGACCTGTGGGCGGGCGAGCCCGTAGAGATCGTCGAGGGTGATCACCACGTCGTGATGCTCGAGGCCGCGACGTCCCGGAGTCTCGATGTCGAGATGAGTGGCCATGCTGCGCAACGAGATCCGAACCTCAGCGCATCGCGCGCGAACCTGGGCACGCAGCGCCGGATGGGCCGGCACCGGATACCCGGAGCGAGACGCCTTGGCCAGAACACGACGCTCGAGCCGATCGTCGAGGTCGGCCACGCCGATACCGGGGAAACTGTGCGCGGTGACGGTGCTGAGATGACCGGAGTGCGGTCGGCGCGCGTACCCGACCACCGCTGAGGACCCACGGAGGTCGCACACGGCGACGCCATGTGACTCGTCGAGTCCGGTGGTGTGATCGATCCACTCGAGAGCCGCGTCGAAATCCGGTGCGAGAAGCGCGCGTTGACCGTGGAGCCCGGCGTCGACGAGTGTCCGATGAAACGATGACACCTGTGCCACAGTCCAATACGCCGGATGTGCGATGAGAACGCGGGAGGCGTGGGAGTGCACGGAGTCCTCGACGGCCGCGACGATCTGCGCGATGAGTGCTCCGGCCAGATCGTCGGCGAGACGGGCCGGGCCGCCCGACGATGTGGACAGTGGGCGCGGATCGCCGAGGTGGTCGAGGAAGTGACGGTAGATTCCGTCCTGTCGGCCGCGCCCGGGCAGTGTCGGCGATGATTCGGCGGGCCACCGGACTGCGACGGGGAAGATCTGGTGGGATTCGTGGAATGCGCTACCCCCGGGCGACGGGTCGTCGCTGACGACGGCCAGCACCCGGTCGGTCTGAAGATGAAGTCCGAGAACGATACTCATGGGAACCTCCGCGGTCATGCCTCTGTGCGTAGGTCGGCCCGGGAGGGTCTACCACATCTCAGTGTGAGCCCCTGACATGGGGAAATGCTGATGGCTGGATGTGGGATCGGTAACAGTAGGGCGGCGGTCGGTCGTGCCGGCGGCCGGGGCGTCAATCCCACAGAGTCTGCGGTCCGGACAGAGCTTCCCGCATCGACCGGTGCGCAGCCTGGACAGGTCATTCGGTCCCACTGATCGCACGGCCGGCCACACCGACGCCCGTGACGCGTGCAGAGGACAGGCGTCACGGTCACGCGCGGTTGAAACCGCAGTCGAAATCGCCGGACACCAACTCCGCACGGTAATCGCACTCGCCGCAGACGTAGGAGGTTGCGTCGCCCATGGCGTCACGCTCCGCGGCCACGATCGCCGAATGGTGGGATCGGCATTCAGCATTGCAACCGACACGTGCCCGGCACGTCTGCCACCTCGACGACGTCAGCCCCAGACGATATCGATACGGCCCAGTGGCGCCACTTGTCTCGCCGCATACCAGACCGGCGTCGACGGCGGCTGCGTCGAATACAGCCCATGCGCGGCCGACGCCACGCGGTCGTACTGACTGGGCCAGTGGATCGCTTGCGCCAGTTCGTCGAGGACGTCGCGGCCGCGGCCGAGGGCCCGGGTGACGTGATCGGGGTCCGGCAACAGGTCGGACTTGTTGCCGTTGCAACTCGGGCAGGCCAGGACCAGATTCGTGAGTCCGTCGATGCCGACACGTGACCACGGCAGGACGTGGTCGACGTGCCGGTGCGCCCGAAGGTGGCTGTGGCAGTAGAAGCAGTCGTTGCCGAAGTGCTCGCCGAGGATGTGGGCCGGGCGTTGCAGTGAGACGCGGTCGGCGCCGAACAAGTGGTGCGCGAGGTCGGGCCCCTCGTCGAGGAGTTGCTTGTTCATCCGTCGCACGTCGTCGACCCATGCCAGCTGGAAGGCCGGCTTCACCAGCGGTGCCAGGCGTGCGAGGGTGTGGCAGACACCGGGGAACAGTTCGATGCAGTTGCCGTGGGCCTCGATCACGCGGACCGAGTCGGTTCCGAGCCAGGCGTCGTCGTAGAGGAAACACTCGTAGCCGCCGGTGCCGACGCGTTGCAGCAGTTTCAGCGGATAGCGCACCAGATTCTTCTTCACCGCGAGCAGCGACGCCGCGTACACCTCGGGGGCGGCCGTCGCGGCGGAGTCCAGTGGGGACTCCCGCAGTCCCGGTGTCGCGACCGCCGCCCGCATCGCGGCGACCTCGGTGAACACCACCCCGCGACCGTCGTTGGACTGACGCAGGACATGGCCCTCCAGGGGCCGTAGTTGACGCCAGTACAGGTCCATCACCCGGTGCGTGAGGGCGTCGAGGTCGATGGTGACGGCGGCGTCGGGGTCGGTGGGGACCGATTCGACGGCGATGTCGAGGAGTGCGACCATCACCGCGAGTTTGTATGTCGCCGTGCGATGCCCGCCCTCGAGAACCGCGACCAGGCGTTGCCCGAGGGACAGCGGATCAGCGGCGGTCATGAGCAAAAGTGTAGGGAGTGTGGCCGGAATTCGGGTGCGCAGCGCCGATCCCGGGCGCGGGGTCGGCGCTCGCATCACCACTCGCGGTCGTGCACGCACAACCCCGGGCACCCGGGCCAGGTGGTGATGGCCTCGTGAAGGATCTGCAGAGCGGTGAACGAGTAGTAGCGCGGGGCAGGGGTGGTGACCCTCGTGAGGATTCGGGTGACGTGGTCGGTCCAGAACGGGCACCGTTCGCCGTCGGTTGGGCACCATTCGTGTAGCGCACGGGACCCGATGTCGTCGACCTCGCGGCGGGTGAGCCACCCGTCCGGGCCGAGGTGGTCGCGGATCACCCTGGTCAATGCGTCGTCGGTGACCAGCATCCGGCCGGCCACCTCGGGGACCATGGTGTCGGCGGGCTCGATCGGCCCGATGCGGTCGGCGGGCAACTCGCCCAGCAGACCCATGACGTCGGCGTGCCCGGCAACGGTGGCCACGATTGCCGCGACGATGTGTTCGGGCCGCACGGTTCCGTCGATCTCACCGAAGTGGTAGAAGCGTTCCGGCCCCACCTGCACCGGAGGGCGTTCTGTCAGAACAGTTTTCGTGCTACCGATCCACTCCGCGTCGCCCCACCAGGTACCGGACCGGAAGATGTCGTCGCGATCGCGGCGATACCAGCCGAGCATCCGTCGTCCGTCGAGGGACGGTACGGCGATCACGCACATCGCCGACCCGTCCGACAACCGCGACTCGGCCGGGATACGGCCCAGGGCGATGGCCTGCACGAAGGGATCGTGTGCGAGGTTGAGCCCAGGGTATCGATGAGGTCGGCGGAGATGTCGTGACGCAACATGGCCGCGAGGAGTGCGATCTCCACGTGTCTCGCTTCGTTTGTGCTCAACGTCGCGCTCACTTCATCCAGTCCAGAACGAGCTTCATCGTGTCGCATTGGCGCGCCCGCATCGTGTCGGTGTCCGCGCCGGGCTGCTCGGAGGTCAGCCACGCCATGACCGCAGGCAGCCAGTCGGTGCCGGCGATCAGCGTCGGCAGTTCCGCGGTGGACGCCGGCGCGGGGCATTCCATCGGCCGGCCATTGTTGCTGTGCAGCACCGTCCAACCGCGGACCTCCTTGTTGTCGGCGGTGAAGGTGGAGCTCAGGCGATCGACGGCGACGCCGAAGTTGGTTTCATGGGAGGTCAGATCGTGGCCGCGACCGCTGAGCACCAGGCCCGGACCGCCCCACCGATAGCTGTTTCCGGTCCAGTACTTGGAATCCAGCAGGGCGATCCTGTTGCCGCACACCAGGGCATGGTCGACGTCGGCCTTGTCCGAGCCGGGAAATCGCAGACCGTTCACCAGCTGCACCCCCGGATGATCATCGAGGTGTGCAGCGAACTCGTCGTTGGTGAGCTGTTCGCCGGCAATACCTTTCGTCACGTTCGCGGCGCCGAACTTCTCGACCGCATCACCCAGGTGCCCGGCGGGCTCACCGATGATCCGCTGCTCGAGCAACTTGGGTTCGATAGGCGTGTAGGCCTGTCCGTCGCGACGCCACGAACTGGCAACCGCCGCCACGGTCATGAGTGCGATGGGAACGACGCAGGCGAGGACCATAGCGGTGCTGGGCCACCACCACGCCATGAGCACCGCCACGGTCACCAGGAGGACGACGCCGAACTTTCCGGTCAGCGAGACCGCGAAGGCGATCGCCGCGATGATCGCCACGGCCACCGTGATGGCGATCGTCAGGAGTGCCGCGGGGACGAATCCGTGGTCGGACCATGCCTCCCACACCTCCACCACCCAGCCGACGAGAAGGAAGAGGCCCGCCAACGCGGTGCACGCGGTCGTGATGGCGTCGACGGTCCGGCCGTGCGGGGTGCGGTCCACCCGGGGGAGGTCGTAGTAATCGGTGGGGTTCATTGTCGTCTCCTGATGAGTCGGTGAGTGCGGACGACATGAACACTAGAGAGGGGGTCTTGAGGGTTGCGGCACGAGAAATCGGGGTAAACGTGCAGGTCAGAGCGAAGGTGAACAGAAGGTGAACGGGACGCGCATGTGCTGCTCGGTCAGAGGATTGCGAACCAGAAGACCTCACCGGTGTCGGGGAGATGGTCGAGGGAGTCGACGGCCTGACGGATGCGCAGCATCACGTCGTGTGTCCTGCCGGGCCATCCTCGGAAAGGAACCGTGTCGGAAGATGTGAGGTCACCGGCGGCGACGCCGCGCTCGACGAGGTCCCGGCCAGATCGAACATGAACTGCCGCCGGCTTCGAGTGCCGTCCCGCCGCGAGCGGCCGCGGCAGAGCCGACGATGGGGGAGAATCCGAGCCAATCGGCGCGGGCGTAGTCGACCTGGCAGGTCCCCGATAACCGGTCCAGTCGGTGCTAGAGCCAGTTCCTTCTTACGGTTGGTCAGTCGATCTCGCAGCCCACGGGGTGATGCCGGTGGGTGCATCCGGCAGCGTACTCGGCCGGGGTCTGGTAGCCCAGCGCTGAGTGGCGGTGTCGGTGATTGTGGTCGTCTTTGAAGTCGCCGATGACCACACGGGCCTCCAGCAGCGTGGGCCAGTGGTTGCGATTCAAACACTCGTCGCGCAACCGGTTGTTGAACGACTCGATGAACCCGTTGTTCCACGGCGTGCCGGGCGGAATGTAGGAGATCGCCACCGACCCAGCGCAGAACTCCCGTAGGGCTTCTGAGATGAACTCAGGGCCGTTATCCATACGCAGCACCATCGGCGGGCCACCCCAGATCGCGAAGACCTTCTCCAACTCCTCGATCAGGCGCTCGGAGGTGATCGAGCGGTCCACGATGTTCACCAACGACATCCGGGTGTGCTCATCGACCATCGACGCGATCTTGATCTTGCGTCCGTCGACGGTGGAGTCGAACTGAAAGTCCAATGCCCACACCACTTTCGGTGCATCAGCGACCACGACTGGCACCGACGACTGGCCCGCCCGCTTCCGGCGCGGAGCGCGTCGCACCTGCAATCCTTCGTCCTTCCACAACCGGTGCACTTCCTTCTTGTTGACCTCATCGCCCTCGTCGAAACGTAGCCACGCCCATGCCCGACGGAACCCGTGGCGAGGGTTCTTGCGGGCATAGGTCCGTAGTTGCTCACGCAGGCCGGCATCGGGATCGGCCGGTGTCTGCGCCTGCGGCAATTGCCGATAAGCGGAGCGGGCGAGCCCAACAACCTTGCACGCCTTGCGTTCTGACATGTTCATGCGCTCTTTGAGCATGTCGATGCCCGCGCGTTTGGCTGTTGGGCTCAGAATTTTCCCTTCGCGATCTCCCGCAGTGCGTCCTTCTCCAACTCCGCATCGGCGAGGAGCCGCTTGAGCCGGCTGTTCTGCTCACGCAGCTCTTTGAGTTCCTTGGTGGCATCAGCGTCCATGCCGCCGTACTGGCGGCGCCAGTTGCACAACGTCGCGGCCGACACCTCGAGGTCGGCGGCGATCTCCTCGCCGGTCTTACCTTCCGCCGCCAACTCATCAGCCCGGTGCAACTTGCGCACGATGTCCTCCGCCGAGTGACGCTTCCGTCCTGCCATGATCCCTATCGTCCCTTCGTGCCCTCATCAGGGCAATCAGGACTCTAAAACCAACCGGACCGGTTCACGGGGGACACGCCAGACCAGGTAGCTCAGTTCGCGCTCGTAGGCGGCTGCCAGGTCACCGTCCACGACGCGCTGCCCTCGCCGCGAAATCATCGAGTGCGCCGAGCACGTCGTTCGCCTGCCACATTCGATTCCGGTTGAAACCGGTGAACTCCTGCAGCACCCCGGCGTCCACCAGCGGGGTGATGGCCCGGCCGGCGTTGGTGGGGGAGATGTCGAGTGCTGTTGCGACGGTGCGGGTGTCGACGACGGGTGTGACATCTCCGGAGCGGTAGGCGTCCAGGGTGGCGAAGTCGTGTTCGGTGTCGGCCGTGGGCCGCGACTTGTTTTCGGCGTTGGCTTCGGGCGGATCTGACGGCATGATCCTGCCATGCTCTCACTTGTTGGATAAGTGAGAGCATGGATGATGATCGGCGGCTTCTACGACGAGCCGAACAATCCGGCCAGGGTGCGCCACGCCCGCGCGCGGTCATGACACGTGGCGATGTCAGCGCATTGCCAGGCCACTGGCCACGCAGATCGCGGGGAAGTGATGACGACCTACAGGTCCCAGACCTGGTCCGGATCGTCGAGTGCCGCACGAATCTCGCTGAGGTTGCCCAGATCTGCCAGCGGTGAGCTTTTCGCTATATCAACTACGCCGTTGACCATCTCGCTGATGGCTTGAGCGTTGCCGGATTCGATTGCGCCGTCCAGCCTTTGAAACATCGCATCGATACTCGCGCGGCGCTCTGCGAACACGTTGTCGAAGTACGATCGTAGGATGCCTTCGGCCGCCTTGATTCGTGTCACTTCGGTCGTCTCGTAGGCGGTGATCCGCGCCTGAGCGGTCTTCTCTGTAGCGTGAACTTTGATGCAGTCGCTGGCCGCTTCGACCAATTGGTTGAGTGCTGCGAACCCATCGAGTGACGTTGGTAGAGAACGCTTCGGTGGGACGACCTGGCCCTGAAGCGGAGTGGAATCGTTGGCTGACACGGGGGCTCCTCGAGGTCTCAGGTCTCTTACGGTGTTGCGCCAGAGGCGTCGGAACCAGCGAATGCAGTGTCAGCAGACGTGGAACCAGGGTCAGCCGACCGTGTGCGAGCCGTCGGTGCGACACGGTACTTGACGGTGAGATCGTGGCCGGCGTCGGTCAGGTCTCCCGCTTGGTCGATCACTGGGGTAGTGGCGATGTCGACCACGCCTTTGACCAGAATCATGGCACGCTGGAACTGAGACGCGTGACGAGCCGGGTCGAAGGGTTGTGCTTCGAGGTCGTCCAGTGCCAGCGCGGCTTTCGCTGACATTTGGGCCAGAAGCTTGCTGAGTTCGGCGGTGCGCGTTCTGACAGCTTCCATCTGGGTATCGGCAACGGCCAGCTTCTCGATCGCCACCGCGATCTTCGCCTTGTACTCCAGCGCTTTTGTGGACGCCTTCTTACCCTGGCCTTTGACGACAAAGCCCGCTGCAAGAATGCCAGGACCGATGGTGACGAAGTTCAGTACCACCGCGCCCAGGGCCATACCGCCGCCTCCGGACGCCAGTGCGCCGCCGCCAAGCCATGCGAGAGTCGCGCTTTCGGCCGCGGCACCGGAGAGCCCGGCAATCGCTGTTCCCGTGCTCGCCGCTCCGAAGGTTGCTACTGCAGATGTTGTGGCAGTACTCGCCCCTATACCGACCCCTACAGAGCCGATCACGCCGCGAATCCACTCGGAGGGCGAAGTATCGAGTGAACTGTTTCCCTGCATGAGGTTTACGGTTGCGTCTATGCCGTCGACCAGCAGCTTCTCGTTGTCGCGTACCTTCTTCTCGTTGCGAACCAGGAAGTCGTGCATCCGCAGGACAACTGTGCTCAGAGCAGTTTCCTGGGCTTTGCCATAGTCCATGATCTCGTCGTTGACAGCCTGAACCAGGGTTTCGCTCTCGGCGCGGCGTGCAAAATACCGGTTGCTGGCGGCTGCCAGCTCTGACTGCGCCTTCTTGATGTCGTATGCGCCCTTCCCGCCGAGGGCGATACCGCTGCTGCCGGCCGCTGCTCCGACCGCGATTGCCACGAGGGGGATGAGAGGGAGAACCATGGATGACCTTTCTCGATTGCGCTGAGTGTGCCATACGAGTCGGACATTTCCGTCGCTGTGGAGCTTGTTTGGTCCGATCAGACGGAAGGAGCGAGTTCCGAGATGCCTGAGCCCGGCGTCAGTTGCGTTGAATCGAACTCGCTTCCTCACGGCCGCAAATCCACCCGCCACCGCTCCGCGTCCTCGGCGCTGACGCCCGAGGCCTCGATCAGCTCGAGCAGATCTTCCTGCCGCGGCTGCCCAAAGGCCAATCGGTACAGAGCAACTCGATGATGCATCTGATCCAACCGGGCGAGATCGGTACTCATCCGGTACGCCATCACCTCTCGAACGACCGTGTACGGGCCCGGATACACCCAGTCCGGTGCCAGCCCCTTGACCTCCGATTCGTGATGCTCGGCCCGGGCCAGCCAGTACCCCTCGTCCCAGGGCGTCGACGACCCGCGCATCTCGCGGCCGTACGCGTGGGCAATGTTGCGTCGCAACGCATGTCCCCGAAATCGGTTTACGCGGCCATCGCGTTGTTCGAAGTCGACCGGGTTGGACGGCACGTTCCAGTGCAAGAGGTGATGGCACCAAGGGTGGAAATCGATGCCCTCCTGACCGACACTCGTCGACACGAGGACGAACGGCCAGAAGGGTGAATTGAACGCGGCACGGATCTCGCTGGGCCGGGCAGACTGCTCGTCCGGCTTCGCGTCGCCGTAGCGCATCGCGAAGCGTGCGTGGAACTCGATGTCGTCCCCACTCTGCAACGGGTCCTTGGCGCGGTAGTTGGCCGAGGTCAACCGGAGCGCGTTGGATGCAGTGACGGCAAACGCCTGGATCACCTGGTCGTCGAAGACGCGTTGTCCTTCGACCCCGACCAGGTGATAGAGATACTCGTCCAGCACTGCCTGCAGATTTCCGTCGGCGCAGTACCGCAGAACCCGCTGCCAGTACGAGGTTTCGTCCGGGTACAGCTGGTTGAGAAGCAGCGTCGACTCCCAGCGATTGAACAGTGTCCGAAAGCCAGCGGCGATTATCGCGGCTGCAGCCCACCGGCCGCCGGAGGTCACGTTCGACAGGTCCACGGGTAGACGCCCCAACGCCCGCCACGCGCAGTTCGCCGGGGAATGGATGGCGATTCGGGCAACCTCGACGGTCAGATTCTTTGGGGTGCGAGTGAGGTCGACGGCTCGTGTCCGCGCGGTCAATAACTCTGCGACGTAGTGTGCGAGGGCATCCGGTGTGTCCTGCATAGGGTCGGTGATGAGCGAGTCGCCCTGTGTCGCACCGGAGAGGGCGTGTGCGCAGCCGTCCACTCCGAGCCCCTCTAACGCTTCGTCGAAACCCTTGCCGGCCAAAGTGATCGGCCACTGCCAGGTCAGTGAAGCATACTCGCTGGCCTCAGACAGCTTCCGGTGACGAGGCAAGGCACGGCGAAGCTCGCTTGCCAGGGTCCGCTCCGCCGTCGCTGCGTGCACCGTTCGAGAAGCCCCGTCCCGCAACAGCAATGGATCTCCCCGTTCGGCGAGCTCCGGAAGGGGAACGAAAGGGATCAGTGAGGTCATGGCCGAAGGTCGGCGGTTCTGCATCCTCAGTCGCAGCCGCGGGCGAACCCGTCTGAGGCCGTCGGGGGTGTTCCTGACCCTGACATCGGACGCTGATGCGATACGTCGACTGGCGTCGTAGCTGAGCAGCGATGCCACCGCTGTCGGTGCCGCCGACCACGACGAGAAGATCAACTTCTTGGTAATCGTCGTCACCGCAGGATCCGAATAGGCACCGCCGGGCGTGAAGTACGGCAACGACGCCGGCACCCAGAGAAGCCGCTGCCATCCCGCCTCGGTCGTCGACGAGATCAACGCCGACATGCGGGTGTTGTCGGCGGGTATCTCCTCGAAACGGCGGACCACGTCAGAATCGATGCGTGACAGGGACTCAACGATCGCCAGTGTGTAGTCGTCGTTGTCGGCGATGGCGTCGCGCATCTTCCGTCCGAGTTGGTAGGCGTCCATGAAGTGCAGGACGTGGGGTACCGATTTCCAGACGTCGAGTGGGAAGCCGGTGCCGAGATGATCGGCCATCCGAGCAAACCCGAGGTACTGACGTACGGCTTCCACGCTGACGGTGTCGGCGGTGGTGACGGTCTCGGAGACCATTGCCCGGGTCGCCGCGACAGGTCGTTCGGTGCGGCACATCAGGTTCAGGAGTTCGGACCTGAGCTCCCTCGTCTCTGTCCGAGGCTCCGTGCCCCTGGTGATGTTGTCGCGGAAATCCTTCAGGAGTTTCTCGATGCGGTCGACCGCCGCGGCGTCTCGGCCGCCTTTCGCCAGGAAATCGACGGTCTGACGGAACTGGGCGAGATGGCCCCCCGAGGCGTCGGCGGTGTCCTCGTCGAGACTGGTGAAGGACCGAAACGGCGTTGCGGACAGCAGCAGGACTCGTGCCTGCATATACCCGAACAGTGCGTGCGCCAGTTCCCCGGCCTCGGTCCGTTCATCGAGCAGGTCGGAGAACCGTTGGAACTCATCGAGAATCACCAGGTTCGGTTCCAGTGCTTCGACACCCGCACGTGCCAGATGTGATCGGAGCTCGCCCACGATCTGTGCGGCGGCTTCGGTACCGCCCGGTACCGATGGGCGACCGGCGGTGTCCGCCAGCAGAACCCGGAATCGATGCAGCGGCGAGGTGCGGTCGGTTCCCGCCTGGCGTACCGACCTCATGAAGGTCTTCACGATGCGCGTGTCGAGATGTCCGGCGTGCTGAACTTCGAAACGGCGTGTGTGATCACGGAATCGTCGCCAGTCCTTCACACCTCCCTGGAAGATGCGATACGCGGCGGTTCGTTCGCTGCGACCGAACCCGAGCTGGTCGTCGAGGAGGATCATCAGCAGGGCTCTTTCATCGATCAGTCCGGTGCGCCAACCCTTCTCGAAGGAAGTCTTCGGGGTCAGCGGCACCAGGTTGACGGGTTTGGCGCCGACCACTGGTGGGGTGTCGAGGTCGGCAGCCCCGGCGGCGAGGAGGCTGAGCCGTGTCGGCAGCGGGACCTCGGTGCCAACGACGTTGAGGCGGTTCACGTTCTGGCGGGCGACATCGGCGTTCGAGCACACGTAGACGATGTCGATGCGGTTGACATCGTCGTCATTCTGGAGTCTCTCTATGGTGCGAGCGATGACCCCGCGTGCGATGAGACTCTTGCCCAATCCGGTGTCGTCGGCGACCAGGAACCGGCGGGCATCGCCGGCCTCGTAGAACCGGTCGACGACGTGGTCGACGGTCGTCCGTTGAAAAGGACGCAGATCCGCGAGGACGGGGCGCGCGGAAAACGCTGCACGGCTACTCATCTGAAGGTTCCGCCCCGCGCAGGGCGCCATTCACGGCCGACCACAATTCTGAAAAGCCTACAGGCAGTACATGTTCGGGGCCATCCTCTGCGATGATGTCCTCCACAATAGGACAAGCCTTGTCGAGTGCCTCGGGTCGATCGGCGGCGGTGCGGATCAACATCTCGAACAAACCCCGTGCGGTGTCGGGGTGCCTGTCACGGCGATTCGTGGCGGGATGCGGTTCTGCCAAGTCGTCGGCGAGGGTGTCGTCATCGGGGCCCAGCAGCAACTGGAGTAGGCGAACGAACTCTTCGATGGAGGTGATCACGCCGGTCGGTGGTCCGTGGGCCCGCTGGGGACAATGCTCACCGACCTGAGCTCGGATCACGGTGCTGCGCGGACGCCGGCCCGAGCGCGTTGCGCGGATGATGAACAGCGCGGTCGCATCGGTCGGTTCCACGTCGAACTCGGCATCGACCGGCTGATCGGAATCAAGATCGCGTTCCATCGCCGGCTGGGTCAGCGGGGCGAGGGTGAGTCGCACGTCGTCAGCCGCCGGGAGCTCGTGGGACGAGGTGACATGCATCCGACGTTGTTCACCGTGGCGGTTTGTGTCCACGGTGAGCTGAGTACCGGCGACGTCGCGAAGGTGCGCATCGAGGGCATCCCCGGCGGGGTTGCCGCGGGCACGTCGCGGTGACGCGGCCGGTTCCAACGGGACAAGAATCGGACCCATGCCTTTGTCGCCGAGCATCTGATCCACGCTCGCGGATTTCCCGGCGTCGAGCTCCACCAAGAACTCGACATTGCCACCCCATGCAGCTCCGGTCGGACTGGCCGATCCGATGAACAGGTGGGATCGGTGATTGCGTTGGGCGCAGACCAGATTCGCGTGCAAGCCGCGCAGCGCGGCGGGACGGGCGGCGGTGTCCATGTCGGTGGGAATGCCGGCGTCTGGCGCCAGAACGTAGCCCGCCACACCGTCGGGCAGCGCGGACGATCCCAGGTTGTCGAACGCCTGCTGTGTGGACACGACACAGCCGTCGCTGCCACCCCTGAAGAGGGCGGTCACCGCAGCCGCATCGAGGTCAGGCGACACGATGAGCTGTTTGTTGCCCGAGAAATCCGGGCGGGAGGTGACGCCCGGAATGCCGAGGGCGTGGAAGGCGACGTCGGTCACGCCCGCGGGTGGTGTCCAGTGGGCGTAGCGAATTTCGGCGCTGAGGTCGGTGATCCTCTTGCGCCGTGCGGAGGTGAGTGGCACGACGGTGGCGGCGGGGAGGTACTCGATCAGCTTCGACAGGAGGTGATTGCTCGAGGACGGGCGTGTGGAGGCGTACCCATCCAAGACGACGGCCACGTCCCACGACTTGTCCGGGGTCAGGTCTCGGGTGAGAACGATGAGCTTGTAGGCGGTGGTGCCATCCGCGCAGGCGTATCGCGCGAGCCAGAGTTTCGGACCGAAGAGAGACCCTTGTCGGTGATGGACCGCGTGGAGGGTCCCTTCGAGGAGTGTCAGCAGGCGAGAAGGCTTCTGTGGAACCGCTACTCGGCCGGCCTGGTGGAAGATGTCGATCTTGTCGACCGTGGTGTGCAGTGCGGCGAAGATCTGCACTGAGTCGGCTGCGTGCAGGTCGGTGTTGCCCGCCGCCGCGAGTGGCGCGATGAGAGCGCTGTTGAGGTCGAGTGCGCACGTGGTCCCGACCAGATGGGTGAGCTCGGCATTGCTTGGCGGCCGGATATGTTCGGCGAGGGTGGTTCGGTCGTCAGGCGCCAGCATCATCGGTTAGCCCCTGCACGATGTCGGCGACGATGCGCGAGACCTGTGGCCATCGGAAGTCGAAGGGCTCGCTCCCGGACGCTCCGTTCCATGACGCGACGAGTCGTGGGTTGCGCAACCTTGAGTGCTGGTTCTTGTTGTAGCGTTCGCGGTCGGCGACCAGGCCACGCAGAGTGTTGTCATCGGATGCCCCGTCAGCACCGGTGTCTTTCATCGCGGTGACCCAGTCGTCGACGAAGGTTCGGACCGCCCCGGTGATGGGGGTCGTGCGCGCGGAGTTGACCGTGTCCCAGAAGCCCCCGACATCCCAGTCGACGATCGATTTGGATTGGTCTGTGATCCGAGCCGACCATCCGTCCAGACGTTCTCGATACCGCGCGATGGGCTCATTGACGGCGTGTAGGTCTGCGCCTTCGTATAACTCGGCGACGAGCAGGTTGTAGAGAAGCCCGGCTCCGTTCATGACCAGTGAGAACAGGCGCGCGTGCTCGACGGTGTCTTGGACCGGCTCCGGTGCGTCGGCGAGCGCCGGGTGCTGCCATGGTGAGGCGGCGGGGGCGGGTAATGGTGTGGCATCGGTCAGCAGAACGCTCAGGTAGGAACCGCGGGTCGAGGTCACGATGCGATCGCGGAGCCACTCGGCTTCGTCGTGGGTGAGATCGAATCCGTTCTCGACTACCTTCGGGAAGTCGGCAGGCCCACCAATCGAGATGGCCCATTCTGCGGGCAACGCCTCCTCGTCGATACCGGAATGACCTGTTACCGAGCCGATTTGGTGGAGCTGATTCGGTGCGGAAGCGACGCGGAGAATGCGATACCGGCGAAGGGCTGTCCAGTAGAGCTGCGACGGAAGGGTTTGACCGCCGGCGCGGCCGATGAGCCCTTCGGTTGCGCCGGCGGTCTTCATGGCGAGGATCAGGCGGCGTTCTGCTTGTTGCGCTTTGGCCAGCAGTTCGGTCCCCGAGTTGTTCCGAGCAGCGTCGTGGTAGATCCAGGGAAGGAACAGGAAGTAGCGAGCTCGAGTGTGCTGCGTGGACGATCCCGGAAAGAGAGTGTCGGACAAAGCATCCCGAATCCGTCCGAGTCCGAGTTCGTCCAGGGTGCCGGGCTCGGTGAACCTGTGGACGAGTTCGCGCATCAGTCGCTCGTCGTGGGCGGAGGAATCGAGCCAGGCGATCAGGGACATGGGAGATGGTGACCGAGTTCGACAGGCTCTACTGGGTGGACGCGAGTTCCAGTGGACAGTCGATGCCCTCGGTGTTCTCGGCGATCTGGTACATGAAGACATAGGGTAGCGGGTGACAGTCGGTGCGGACGGTGTTTGGCCGCCCGCAACCATGCGCGTGTATTGGGATCGAGCTGCATGGACTGTTTGCGCGTCGTCATTGAGCGCCCAGACGGGCAGTGACCAACCTGTGGTCGCTGAGTGCACCGGTGTCGTCATTTACGTCCACGATGGAAACAGCGGTCTGCGCAGCCGTCGGCTTGTCGGCAAAGACATGGTCTAGTTGGCGGGCGTCGCGCGCACCTACGTGCCACGTATCGATGGGACCGCGGGTTCCGTCGGTCCGCGTCGGCACGACCTCGGTGAAATCGGTGTTCGAGTGCACCCAATCGAATGCGGTGCCGGCCCAATCCTCAGGACCGCCACGCCCACTTTCCGAGCGAATGAGGTTCCAGTCGCCGCCGACGATGTACCTGGGGTCCTGTCGTCGCCGAACACTCTTGAGTGCTTCTTGATAACTGCCGTAGCAGTAGGTGCCGGCAATTCGGATGCTGCCCACTTCGGGATGGATCATGCGCGCGCTCTGCAACTCCAGCCAACCGCCGACACCCCTCGGGCTCAATCGTGACTGGGTGATCGAGAACTCGGAACGACGTTCGATCAGGTCGGCACGGCACAACAGCAGTGCGGTTGTCTTCAGGCCACCGACGGAGCGGCCGGTGATCGACTGGAAACCTCTGCTCTGTGCCCAGTGGGCCCACTCCGAGCGCGCCAAAACGCTGACTTCGGTCAATCCGATGGCGATCTGAGCATTGATACTGTCCAAGAACTCCATCTGCCGACCGAGTCGCCGTCGGGTGGCGGGTGTCGCCGCCGAACTCCGACCGACGTTCCACCAGACGACGTCTGGTGGCCTATTCGGAGGATCGCGGAACTCAGGCACGAGTTAGGGACTTCCGTGCTGTGACTTGCGACGGTGCCACAGACGAGTGCATCAGCTCGGCCGTCGGGACTCACTGGGAACCACATAGGTGAAGGTTAGATCCCAAGGTGCACAACCCCATTCAGAAATTGCTTCCACCGCCAGCCGGCCCGACACCCCCACAGTGTCGTCGGAGAACGGTGCCCGTATGGTCTGTCCTGACCCGGATACCGCAGGTGGCCACATTCTGCTAGTGCCGGGTGCCGGTGCGGTCTCGATCACCATCTCGATCCGTTCGTTGGCGCCCATTGCGGCCAACAGACAGTAGCGCGGCTGGGACTCCCATCCGCCCTGCTCTACGACGAGAATCTCGCCGCGCTGGATCGCACCGATTGCACCGCGACTGATGAGATCTGCCAGCTCCGCCCAGGGGTTTCCAAACACTTCGGTCGCTGGTGTCAACGCGAAATAGGTTGCGGCGCCGCGATGACCTTCGTCAGATGTCTCCAATGGCACTCGCGCCTGGAGCAGCAGCGCGGTTCCGTCATCGTCGATGAAACCCGCCTCGCGATAGCGGCCTTGTTCAATTCTCGTGCGCGCGATCCGGCCGACCCCGACCATTGCGGCGAGCTGATCTAAATCACAAACCGACCACAGTGATGGCTCGTCGCCCCAGACCTGGAGCACCCCGCCCACGGGCGCTCCCAGTACGACGGTGGAAAGGATGGCGCCTTCGGTGAGGCCGAACTCGTTCTCGCTCACAACTACTCCCTCTTACCGTCTTGGCTTTGCGGCTCGGAATCCGTCTGGCTGCACAGTTCTTCCGGGCAGCCGTGCCAGGTATTGGCGCCTTCGCGGACGGCCTTCGCGGCCATGGCAGGGCGGTAGCGGAGAGCGATCGGTGTGAATTTCTTGACCGATCGATTGACATGGTCGTCGAAGAACGAACACACCTCGCGGAGATCGAGGATGTGCTGGGTAACGGCGCGGACTTTCTGGTGACTGACCCAGTCGTCGTCCGAATCGAGAAACTCCAACACGTCGTCGTCGGTGAGCTCGCAGCCGCAATCACACGGATAGAGAGGCGAACTGACCTGCGGGATCGTGATGACGGGCGCGTTCACGGGTGTCGACGTCAGAGCGGGGATGGGCATCGGGACTCCTTCGAATGGTGTGAGGTCAGGCTGGCATATGGGTACGACAGAAACGGTGGGCTGCTCCATCGATCGTCACCAGTCAGCATGAATGCACAGTTTTGGGCAGCCGGGCCAGGATGCGATCGCCTCGCGAATGATGCGCACTGCCGTGTGTGAGTAGTAGCGGCCGGCGGGGCCGGCGACCCGGGTGATGGCGTCTCTCGTATGTGCTGGGAGAAACGGGCACTCCGCCCCCGCGGTATGGGTCCAGTCATACATCGCGGCTGAACAGATGACGTCGATCTCGTCGCGGGAAAGCCAGCGGTCCTCTCCCACGTGGTCACGGATCAATGTCGTCAGCGGATCGCCCCTTACGGGCATCCGGCGGGCGACTTCCGGTGGTGCGTCGTCTTCATTCGGCAGGCCGATGCTCCGTAAGGGAAGTTCGGTGAGCAGGCCCATGACGTCGGCCTGTCCGGCTACGGTGGCGATGATCGCGGCGGCGATGTGTTCGACGAGAACCGTGCCGTCGATGTCGCCGAATCGATAGAAGCGTGCTGGCCCGACTTCCACGGGTGGCCGTTCCGTCAGAATTGTCCTGGCGCTCTGCACCCACTCCCGGTCACCCCACCAATTGCCCGAACGGAAGATGTCGTCGCGGTCGCGGCGATACCAGCCCAGGACCCGCCGGTCATCGAGTGAACAGACGGAAACGAAGAACATCGTTGTTCCGTCGGGCATCGTCGAGTCGTGGGGGACACGGCCGTCGGCGATCGCGGTGACGAATGGGTTCGCGGTGAAGCTCTCGCCGAGCAGATCGATGAGCTCGTCGGAGATCGAGCGGTCGAGCATGGCCATCGTGAGTTTGAGCAAGGCGCGGTCGGATGGCTGACCGTTGGTGTTCATTCGCTCCTCACTTCGTCCAGTCCAGAACGAGCTTCATGGTGTCGCACTGCGTGGCCTGCAGTTCCTCTGTGGCACAGGCGACCTGCGTGGAGGTCAGCCATGCCATGACGGTGGGCAACCAGTCGGTGCCGGGAACCAGGGTAGGCAGTACAGCGGTCTCCGCGCCTGGTGGGACGCAGTTCATCGGCCGACCGTTGTTGCTGTGCAACACCATCCACCCGCAGACCTGCTTGTTCTCGGCAGTGAACGCGTCGGTCAGGCGCTGGACCGCCACGTCGAAGTTGGTCTCGTGGGAGGTCAGGCCGTGGCCCCTACCGGACAGGATCAAACCAGCTCCACCCCACTGGTAAGTGCCGCCGGCCCAATACTTCGAATCGAGCAGGGCGACCTTGTCGCCGCACACCAGCGCGTGATCGATATCGGCCTTCTCCGACCCAGGGAAGCGTAGTCCGTTGACCAACTGCACCATCGGATAGGTATCGAGGTGAGCGGAAAAGGTGTCGTTGGTGAGCTGTTCTCCGGCGATGCCCTTCGCGACGTTGGCGGCTCCGAACTTCTCCACCGCATCGCCAAGGTATCCGGCGGGCTCACCGATGATCCGCTGTTCGAGCAACCGCGGCTCGACGGGCATGTAGGTCTGTTCGACCCTCCGCCACGACTCGGCATAGGCCGAAATCGTCATCAGCACCACCGGCACCGTGCACGCGAGCACGATCCAGTTGGTCGGCCACGCTGCCAGCAGAATCAACGCCGGGAGCAGAGCGGCGGTGCTGTACTTGCCCATTCTGCTCACGATGAGACCGGCGATTGCGATGGCGACGAACCCCACCGTGACGACGACGGAGACGACCACCGCGGCACCGACCCCGTGCTCGGACCATGCATTCCACATCCGCGTCGCCCACATGACAACGAGGAACATGCCGGCCAACGCCGTGCTCGCGGTCCTGATGGACTCAACGGTTCCGCCCAGGTGGGTGGCAACCCGGCGCGGGTGATCGTAGAAATCGGAGGGGTTCATGTCGTCTCCTTGATGCGTGGGAACAGGGACGGCACGAACGCTACGGGCCCGAATTTCTATGTGCGGCATCATATAATCCCAGCTCAGACGTGAAGATGAACAGAAGGTGAACAACCTCGCGCGGGCGTTGCCGACGTGTCCCGCGGTGCGGGCGGGCGATGAACACCAGATGCGGAGCAGCGTTTCGGGGGAGAAATGTCGGATGCAGAACGTAAGGTGTGGAATTCAAGCAATCGTGTGGAACGAACGCCCCAGTCGGGGTCGGGGAATGAGGGATGCGTGAATTCGATCAGCTCCTTTTTGGATTTCGTCCTGAGAACGTTGACCCTTGTCGACGGAAGTGACGAGCGGGAGGTCTTCAATGCGGGCCTGCCTCGCGTACCGGCGAAACAGCTTGTGGCCGTTCACGTGGAGTCGCCTGCACATGTTGACCCAGCGACAATCGAGCCTCAGAACGAGAAGAGTTACATCCGCGATGCCTGGGCGCGGAAGGGTAACACCACCCCCGATTACGGCCTTTCGGGAGCGCTGAGCCCTGACAAGCTTCATGCACCCAAGACCCGACTTCGTTTTGATTCCTTGGCCACCGCCCAGGCGGGGCCCGGCCACTGGCTCCTGATTCTGGAGACGTCGGCTAAGCCGGTAAAGATCAAGGCGTCCACGCTCGCCTCACCGGCCTGGGCTGCAAGTCCAGACACTGCCGCCGACTGGAAGCTCGACGCAGATGTGTGCGTGATCGAGAAGGCTCAGATCTGGGATCTCCTGACGTTCTTGTGGGTGGGTTACGGCCAGGGCAGTTCGGGGCAGGCGCCGCCGCGGGTGAGTTCGGCCATCGCTATCAGCGCTTCTGGCGTGTGGAATCCGTAGGCCCGCTTGG
>NZ_JBDZDJ010000032.1:0-39747 GCF_040049135.1 Gordonia sp. VNK1
CGACACGACCGTCGTGAGCAACGACCACCACAGTCGCAGCGGCGGGTGACCAACCCTCTCCCCGGCATCAACCAATGCCGGAAACCCGACACGCCCCTTGACAAGAGGTACCTACATATCAGCCTAGGAGCGCGCGGCGCGTCGCCTACCTCCGCGTTCGCGCGTCTGCCCCGTAGACTCGGACATCATGAACTTCTTCTCGGCGATGGCCACGGGACAAATGATCCTCATCCTGGTCATCAGCATTGCCGCCGCACTCGCTGCGGTGGTCGCCCTGATCCATGCGGCGGTCCAGCGTCCAGACGCCTTCACCGCGGTCGACCGGCAATCGAAGGTCATCTGGGTGTCGATCCTCGCCGCCTCGGCCATCGTGCTCGTGTTCTTCGGCTTCTTCGCCTCCGGGATCATGGGCATCCTGGCCATCGCCGCGATCGTCGCGACCCTGGTCTACCTCGTCGACGTGCGCAAACGAGTCGACGCCATCCAGAACAAGTCCTGGTTCCGCAAGCTGAACTGACGTTCCCCGACCCCGTCGCCGAACGCTTCGAACTCACCCGCACTGCCCGTGTCCGTCACCGCGACGACACGGGCAGTGTCATTTCCGGCCGTCATTTCCGGCGATGTCATTTCGGCCGCTGGTCGTGTCGGCGTGCCCATCTGCCGCTCGTGACAGGGGTCACTCAAAATAATATGCATCCCAGATGCAAATTATGGTTGTCTGGGTGTCATGCAGTTGACGCGGTTCACCGACATCGGCCTCCGCGTCGTCATGCGTCTGGCGGCCCGTCCTGACGAGTCGGTCACCTCGAAGGAGTTGGCGACGTCGCTCGCGGTGCCGTACACGCACGTCGCCAAGGTCGTCGTGCGACTGTCGGAACTCGGCGTGGTGCATGCGCGCCGCGGCCGCACTGGGGGTCTGGTGATCACCGACCTTGGGCGAACCGCCCGCGTCGGATGGCTGGCGTCGCGACTCGAGGGCGACGGCGAGGTGATCGACTGCGAGGGTCCCACCCCGTGTCCACTCCGGCACGGGTGTGCCCTCCGTGGTGCGCTCGCCCACGCCCGTCGGGCCTTCTTCGAATCCCTGGATGCGCACACGATCGGTGATCTCGTCGCCGATCCCGCCGGTGCCGTCCTTCTGCGTCTCACCATCGGTGACCGGTCCGAGGCCGGCGGTGACCGCACCGCGCAGTGACGCCATATCCGCATATCGATCGGCGGCCCATGGGGGTGCCCGCCGCAACAGAAGGAGAGTTCACCATGCTCAGTCGGACATCACGAGAGGTCATTGCCGCGACGCTGCCCGCGGTGTCGGGGGCCCTCGGCGAGATCACCCCGAACTTCTACCGGCGGCTGTTCGCCGCGCATCCGAACCTGCTCGACGATCTGTTCAACCGAACCCATCAGGCGACGGGGGAGCAGCCGATGGCGCTGGCCGGATCGATCGCCGCGTTCGCGCAACTACAACTCGACGAGGATCTGCCGCGGCAGCGGTTCATCCTCGACCGGATCGCCCACAAGCATGCCTCGCTCGGGGTCACCCGGGACCAGTACGCGGTTGTCCACGAACATCTCTTCGCGGCGATCGTCGACGTCCTGGGCTCGGCGGTGACCACGGAGGTCGCGGCTGCCTGGGATGAATTGTATTGGGAGATGGCCGATCTCCTGATCGGTCAGGAAGCGGAACTCTACGCTGCCGCCGGTGTCGTCGATGGGCAGGTCTGGCATGACCTCGCCGTCACCCGCCGGACCCAGACCGCTCCCGATGTGGTGTCCTTCACCGTCGCCGACCCGGCCGGTGCTCGACTTCCCGGTTTTGTTCCAGGGCAATATGTTTCGATCCAGGTGCCGCTGGCCGACGGTGCCCACCAGATCCGTCAGTACAGCCTGATCGGACCCGCCGACGAGCGGTGCGAGTGGCAGTTCAGTGTGAAGCTCGCCGGCGAGGTGTCGGGATACCTGCACGAGAACGTCTTCGAGGGTGACTCGCTGCGGATGTCGACACCCTTCGGTGATCTCGTTCTGCCCGAAGGGGATTCGCCACTGATCCTGGCATCGTCGGGTATCGGGTGTACGCCGGTGATTGGACTGCTGTCCGCGCTGGCCGGAACCGGTTCGACCCGGCCGGTGACGGTCATGCACGCCGATCGATCGCGGTCGGCGCAACCCCATCGGGGTCGATTGGCCGACCTCGTCGATTCCCTGGAGTCCGCGCGCCTGATCCAGTGGTACCGGGAGGGTGTCGATCATCTGATCTCCGACAGCGTGCGATCGGGTCCGATGTCGCTGGAGGACATCGACGTACCTGCCGGTGTCGAGGCGATGCTGTGCGGATCGGCCGGATTCCTCTCCTCGATGCGCGACGAACTCCTGGCCCGCGGGGTCACCGAGGACCACATTCATTACGAGACCTTCGGTCCCGAACTGGTCCGCGGTGGTTCGCGGTGAGTTCCGCGCAGGCGGTGGCCGTCGCCGTCACCTTCGTGTGGCTCGGCATGGTCGTGGCCATCTCCTTCGTCGAGGCCCCGTTGAAGTTCCGGGCTCCCGGCATCACCATTCCCCTCGGCCTGGGCATCGGGCGGCTGGTGTTCCGCGCGCTCAACGCATTCGAGATGGTGTGGGCCGTCGTGCTCGTCGTCGCGGTGGTGTCCGCCGGGTTGGTGGCCGACGCGGCGGGCATTCTCGCGGTGGCGGCGGTGGTTCTCCTCGGCGTGCAGGTCCTCGCGATCCGGCCCGCCCTCAATCGCCGGTCGGATGCGGTGCTGGCGGGCGAGGTCGTCGTCGACGGGCCTCGCAGTCATGCGCACCTGGTGTATGTCGCCGCCGAGGTCGTCAAGGTCGGCCTGTTGATCGCGACCGGGGTGACGCTCCTGTCCGCGTGATGATCGGGCATCGCGGGATGTGCGGCGTGGTGTGGCTCGTCGGTTCGCGGTCGGGCGCGGAATACACTGGCCACCGTGGCTGAGTATCGGATCAATGACCTGGCGGAGGCATCGGGGGTCAGCGTCCGCAACATCCGGGTGTATCAGGACCGTGGTCTGTTGCCGCCGCCGGTGATCCGCGGTCGCACCGGCTGGTACTCCGAGGACCATCTGGTCCGGCTGAACCTGATCTCGCGCATGCTCGAACGCGGTTACACCTTCGCCACCATCAGCGAACTGCTGCACGCCGCGCATTACGGGATGAAGGTCGAACACGTGCTGCGCGGCGCACCCACCAAGGGTGGGCGCTTTCGCACCTTCAAGCGGGCCGCCACCATCACCTTCACCGAACTGCGCAAGTCGCTCAACGCCAGCGAGAAGTCGATCGCACTGAGCCAGAAACTCGGACTGCTGGTGAAGGACGGTGCGCACTACGCCATCAAGAACCCCGAGGTCCTCGAGGGGGCCGAGGTGCTGGTGAAGAGCGGTATCGACATCGACGTGCTGCTCGACCGGTTCGTCCGGGTGCAGAACGACCTCGAGGACGCGGCGAAGAGTTTCGTCTCGATCATCACCGACAAGTACCTCAACGAGAACCTGCCGGACCTCGACGAGTCGAAGATCAGCGGTGTCGCCGACCTGATCCAGACCGTGCGGCCGATGGCGCACGAGATCGTCGAGACCACCTTCCGCAAGGCCCTCGACGAGGAGATCACCCGTGCACTCGGTGAGGCCTCGACCTACTTCGACGTTGCCGACGCCGCCGTCACCGGTGACGATGGCGAAATCGATGTGACAACAAGTAGTGTTACATCGAATGATGCTGTGGTGGAGCGGTCGGATCGCCCCACATCGGAGTCCGGGACCATCCCCGAGACGGGGGCGTAACCGTACCCACCACCACACCGGACGACGCCGCGATCACGCGGCGAAGGAGTGGAGCGGACATGAGTCGACGTCAATGGTTGGCCGGAACCGGAGCAGCCGTGGCGGCCGGGGCCGCCGTCGGCGTGGGGACCATCGTGGGCGCCCTGGCCCGCGACGTGCTGCGTGCCGAGTTGGCCGTCGACGACGGGCCGGACGACCTGCTGGTGGCGCCCTCGACCGAACCGGAACGCCGGATGGTCACCACCGTCGACGGCACCCGACTGCATGTGGAGATCCACGGTCCCCGCGGCGAGGACACCGGCGACGTCGTCGTCGCCGTCCACGGATGGACGTGCAACACCGCCTTCTGGAACGCCCAGATCAATCACCTCGCCGGCACCCACACGGTGGTCGTCTACGACCAGCGTGGACACGGTCGCAGTGAACTGGGGCGGGCCCGCCCGACCATCGACATGCTCGGCCGCGACCTCGACGCCGTGCTGGCCGCGGTCGTCCCGCCGGGCCGTCGCGCCATGCTCGTCGGGCACAGCATGGGTGGGATGACCATCATGTCGTGGGCCGCGCAGTTCCCGGAGAAGGTTCCCACCATCGCGACGTCGGCGGTCCTGGCCTCCACCGCCGCCCACAACGTCGTCAACTCGACGTTGCTCCTGCCGACCGGCCTGCCCCGGTACACCCGCCCCTTCGTTCCGGCCATCAACCGCGCCTTCACCTCGGCACCGGTGCCGCTGCCGCACACGGCGTACTCGGGCCGATTCGCGCATTACGTCGCCCTCGGGTCGGCGGCTCGCGCCTCCCACGTCGAATTCGTCGACACGATGATCGCCGCCTGCCCGCCGCGTGCACGGGCCGGCTGGGGATCGGCGATGGGACGACTCGACGTGCGCGCCGGACTGGCGGCGCTGACGGTGCCGACCACCGTCATCGTCGGCGACGAGGACCGACTCACCCCGCCGGCGCATGCCGAGCAGATCGCGGAGATCCTGCGTGGGCACGGTCATCTGCGCGAGCATGTGGTGCTGCCCGGTGTCGGGCACATGTCGCCGATCGAGGCGGCGGGCCGCGTCGACGAGATCCTGGAACGGCAAGCGGCACAGACGTTGTCGGTGCCCGTCGGGCAGCGCTGACGATGACCGGCCCGGCCGCCGCGTCGTCACCGCGCGGCACGGCCGACCCGAAGAAGGATCTGGACTGCTACCGGGCGCGACGCGGGCGGTTCCGGATCGTCGACATTCCCGACATGGCCTATCTGATGGTCGACGGTCACGGCGATCCCAACACGACGCCGGCGTTCGCGGAGGCCATCGAGACGCTGTACCCGGTGGCCTATGCCTGCAAGTTCGCGAGCAAACGCAGTCTCGGCCGCGACTACGTCGTGCCACCACTCGAGGGGTTGTGGTGGGCCGACGACATGGCGTCGTTCACCCGGGCCTGGGACAAATCGCGGTGGTCCTGGACGTTGATGATCATGGTGCCCGACTGGGTCACCGCCGATCTGATCGACGACGCCATCGCGGCGGTACGTGCCAAAGGTACGGCTCCCCGGATCGCTGACCTGCGTGTCGAGTCCCTGTCGGAGGGACGCTGCGTCCAGACACTGCACGTCGGATCCTTCGACGACGAGGGGCCCGTCCTCGCCGAGATGCACGACCGCTTCATCGGCGACAACGGGTTGACCATGACCGGCCGCCACCACGAGATCTATCTGAGCGACTTCCGTAAGACGCCGGAGGATCGTCGGAAAACGATTCTGCGGCAACCGGTTACAGCACGCAGTTGACCAACACCGGTTCCGGTGCGAGGGTGACGCCGAAGGCCCCGGCGACGCCGTCGCGGACGTCGCGGGCCAGATCGAGGATCTGTTCGGCGGTCGCGTCACCCCGATTGGTCAGTGCCAGAGTGTGTTTGGTGCTCAACCGGACCGGAGATCCCGGGCCCGGATATCCCTTGGCGTAGCCGGCGCGTTCGATCAGCCACCCGGCGGACAGTTTCACGCCGTCCTCGGCCGGATACGACGGCACCGAGATGTCGCGGCCCACGCGCGCGTGGATGCGCTCGAGTACCGCGGCGGCGGCGTCGGCCGAGATGATCGGGTTGGTGAAAAATGAACCGGCACTCCAGGTGTCGTGATCGTCGGGGTCTGCCACCATGCCCTTGCCCCGGCGCAGCGACAGCACGGCGTCGCGGACCGCGGCGGCGTCGGCGGTCGAATCGCGCTCCACGCCCATGGTCTCGGCGAGTTCCCGGTACCGCAGCGGCCGGCTCTGCCCGGCGTCGTCGAGCCAGAACGACACCGCGACGACGATCATGTCGTCGCGGTGCTTGAGCCGCGACGTGCGGTAGGCGAGACCGAGTTCGTTGGGCGAGACCCAGCGCAGGGTGCCCGAGCGACGATCGAGGACGTGGACGCTGCGCAGGATGTCGGCGACCTCCACCCCGTAGGCGCCGACGTTCTGGACCGGTGTCGCGCCGGTGGATCCGGGGATACCCGACAGGCATTCGAGCCCGCCGAAGCCCTCGTCGACGGTGGCCGCCACCAGATCGTCCCAGACGACCCCGGCGTCGGCGGTCACGTGCGCGCGGCCCGATTCGCGGCCGGTGCCGAAGTCGATGCCGGAACTCTCGATGCGGATCGCGGTGCCGTCGAAGCCGTCGTCGCCGATCACCAGATTCGAACCGCCGCCGATCACCAGGGCGGGCTCGGACTCGGCGTCGACACCCAGGATCTCCTCGACGACCGAACGGGTATCGGTGCAGCGGATCAGTGCTCGCGCCGGACCGCCGACCCGCAACGTGGTCAACTGGGCCAGCGGGACGCTGCGCTGCAGCGGTGTCTCGGTCACGGCCTTACCGTAACCCGCGGCCCAGTCAAGCAGTCTGCCCGTCAGTGATCTGCCCCGTCGAGTGATCTGCCCCGTCGAGTAATCTCTCTGCCATGGCGAGCTCGCTCAAGCACTCGGTGTCCTTTCCCTTCTCCACCGCCCGGTACTGGGAACTCGTCTCCGACGAGCAGTACTGGCACGGCCTGCTCGAGGCCACCAACTCCAGCCACGGCAAGCTGATCTCGTTCCGGATCGACGGCACCGACGTCCACGTCGAACTGCAGCAGGGTGTGCCCGAGGACCGGTTGCCGTCGGTGGTCACCAAGGTCCGTCCCGGTGATCTGGAGATCCCGCGCACCATGACCTTCGGCTACGACGGAAACGTCCTCACCGGCACCATGAGCGCGTCGGTGACCGGCGCCCCGGCCCACGTCGAGGGTGCTTTCACCACCACCGGTGATCCGGCGAACGTCGACTACACCGGCAGTGCCAAGGTGGGCATCCCGTTCGTCGGCGGCAAGATCGAAACCGCCATCATCGAGCAGTTGGTGGAACTCCTCGACAACGAGCGGGAGAAGACGGTGACTTGGGAGGCCGCTCACCGCTGACGTAACCTGACCGTTATGGCACGACGTCTCAGCTACTCCGCTCGCTACACCCATCCCGCGGAGAAGCTCTACGAAGCGCAGATGACCCGCAGGTACTGGGATGACATGATGGCGGGTTTCCAGATGATCTCCCCGCACTGCGAGGTGGAGGATTTCCGCGCTGATGAAACCGGCATGAAGGTGGTGCTCAAGCAGCACATCGGCCGCGACCAGCTCCCCGCGATCGCCCAGACCGTCCTGATGAAGGACATGGTGATCACCCGCGAGGAGACCTTCGGTCCGTTCGACCCGGACAACACCAAGGGCGACTACACCGCCTCCATCCCGGCCGGCCCGGGCAGCCTGACCGGATGGCAGGAACTGTTCCCCACCGACACCGGCTGCACGATCCGCAAGACCTCCGAGGTGAAGGTCTTCATCCCGTTCATCAACGGCAAACTCGAGCAGCTGATGTTGGTCAACCTGGTCGACCTGTTCCGCGCCGAGGCGGAATACGCCAAGGACTGGATCGACAAGAATCTCTGACCGAGACCCCGCGTCGGGAAAGCCCGCCGGCCGCATCACCCGCGGCACCACCAACATCAACCGGCTGCGCCGGGTGGATCGGTGGATGGCGCACGACCCGGCGGTCATCGGCGCGCTGACCGCGGCGCCGCGGCCCCTGGTGATCGACCTGGGCTACGGTGCCCGTCCCGACACCTGCGTGGAGATGGCTCACCGTTTGCGGCCCGTCGCACCCGACCTGGAGATGGTCGGACTGGAAATCGATCCGGACCGCGTCGTCGCCCCGCGTGACGGCGTGCGGTTTGCCGTCGGTGGCTTCGAACTCGCGGGCCTGCGACCACGTCTGGTGCGTGCCTTCAACGTGCTGCGGCAATACGACGAGGCCGAGGTCGCCCCGGCCTGGGCGCGGATGCAGGCCCGGCTCGCACCGGGCGGGCTCATCGTGGAGGGTACCTGCGACGAGATCGGCCGTCGCTGTACCTGGGTGTTGCTGGACGCCGACGGTCCGCGCAGCCTGACCCTGTGCTGGTCGCCGCGGCACTCCGAACGGCCCTCCGATCTCGCCGAACGGCTCCCGAAGGCGCTCATCCACCGCAACGTGCCCGGTGAACGCATCCACGATCTGCTCACCCTGGCCGACCGCTGCTGGGACAACGCCGCCGGGCAGACGGTGTTCGGGCCGCGGGCCCGATGGGCGCAGACGTTGCGGTCGATGCGGGCGGCCGGTGTCGACGTCGCGATCAGCAGGCGCCGCGTCGTCGACAATCGGTTGACGGTGCCCTGGGAGTGTGTCGCACCACACGGGTAGGTTGGCCGCATGCGCATCGCGATGGCCCAGATCAACTCCGGAACCGACCCGGCCGACAATCTCCGCGCTGTCGCCGACGCGACCCGGGAGGCCGCCGCCGACGGCGCAAGACTCGTGGTGTTCCCCGAGGCGATGATGTGCCGATTCGGTGTCCCGCTCGGACCGGTGGCGCAGCCACTGGACGGGCCGTGGGCCACCGGCATCGCCGACCTCGCCCGTGAACACGGCCTCACCATCGTGGCCGGCATGTTCACCCCCGCCGACGACGGCCGGGTGGCCAACACACTCATCGCCGCAGGCCCGGACGGCACCCGCACCGGCTACGACAAGATCCACCTCTACGACGCGTTCGGATTCACCGAATCCGACACCGTCGCTCCCGGCGACACCGCCGTGAGCATCGACGTCGACGGGGTCACCGTCGGCCTGGCGACCTGCTACGACATCCGGTTCCCCGAGCTGTTCACCACGCTGGCCGCCGCGGGTGCGCAGGTCATCGTGGTGCCGGCGTCCTGGGGCGCCGGGCCGGGGAAGATCGATCAGTGGCGCACGCTGGCGACCGCGCGGGCACTGGATTCGACGTCATACGTGGTCGCCGTCGGGCAGGCGGAACCGGTGGACGAGGCGGCCCGGAAGGCCAAGGCGCCGACCGGGACCGGACATAGCCAAATCTCAGATCCCTTCGGTAGCGTGGTCGCGTCATATCGGGGGGAGCGTCACATCGGGGTACACGACATCGATCTGGATGTCGTCACCACAGCCCGCGAACAGCTCGCGGTGCTCGCGAATCGGCGGACTTTTCACACCACTGCATCGCCGGCATCGAGCATCTGAGCGACACGGATCGAACGAGAACCGACTGGGGACCACCCGCAGCCGAGAAACGCTAGGACGGAATGCATGGCCGACGAGACCGAGGGTCCGGGCACCGAACGGACCCCGCAGGACCCGGATTCGACGAAGAAGGTCGATCGCCCCACCGGTGACGCCGCGTCACCGGCCACCGAACAATGGGAACCGGCGTCGACGTCGCAGCACGCCCGGGCCTACTCCGACGTCTCGGCGGCCACGACCTCACCGGTGACACCGCCGCCGGCGGCCGGATGGCAGGCGCCGACGGGGACCTCACGGTTCCCGACCGGTGAGAACCCGGTCGGACCGGAGACCGGTGCCGGGCCGCAGTCCACCGGTGTGGTGACGACATCCCCGCGCCGCGGTGGGAAGGGCAAGTTCATCGCCCTCGGCGCGGTCGGGGTGATCCTCGTCGTCGTGATCGCGTTGGTCGGCACCGAACTGTTCCTGCGCAGCCGCGTGACCGACTGCCTCCAGAGCCAGTTCGGTTCGCTGACCGGCCAGCCGACCAGTGTGTCGTTGAGCAAGAAACCCATTCTGCTGCAGAAGTTCTCGAACGACTTCCCGTACGTGCAGGTCGACACCGCCGACGACGGCTCCACCGGAATCCGGTTGCATGCGCGCGCCGACGGCCTCAGCCAGGACGGCGACGCCCTGAAGATCTCGTCGCTGTCGGGCACCGGATATGTGCCGTTCCAGCGGGTCATCGATCTGAGCGCCCAGCAGTCACCGAGCAGTGGCGGCATGGGCGGTGGTGGCATGGGTGGTGGCGGTAACGGCACCGGTGATCAGAATGCGCTCCTGCCCAGCGGCGCCGAGGTCACCTCGGTGGTCGGCAACTCCGCCGACGGGACCGTCAAGGTCGATGCGACCGTGCAGGTCGCCATCTTCCCGGTGCCGGTCAGCCTGACCATCAAACCCGTCGTCGACCAGGGACAGGTGCGCTTCCAGGTCGAGCAGGCCAACGCCTTCGTCTTCGGCATCCCCGCCGACTTCGCGCAACAGTTCGTCGACGGCTTCGGCGACAGCCTGTTCGGTGACTTCACCAAGGAGATCCAGGTGCAGTCGCTGAAGGTAACCGACCAGGGCGTCGACTTCGCCGTCTCCGGGACCGACGTCGACCTCACCGGCGCCACCACCAGCTCGGGTGACCAGCCGGAGGGCTGCTCGCTGACCTGACGCCGCAAGTTGTGTCCGACCGCGTCGGTACGCTGGGAGATGTCCGATTCTCGAACCCCTCCCGGAGGCTCCCGTGGGACAGCTACTGCTCATCGCCATCGTCATCCTGCTCGTGGTGGGGGTGGTGGTGCTGTTCCAACAGCGGTCCGGTGCCAACACCGCCCGCACCCTCGACGACGCCAAGGCCGACGCCCGGCAGGCCATCGAACGTCTCGGTGGTCAGGTGTACATGCTCGTCGGTGATTCGCCCGCGTCCAAGCAGGCCCTCGCCGACGCCTCCGAGCGGCTCACCGCGGCCGGCTCTCAGATCGATCAGGCGGCCAGTCCCGCGCAGGCCCGGCTGGCCAAACAGACCGCGATCGAGGGCCTGTACTACATCCGTGCCGCGCGCACCTCGATGGGGATGGATCCCGGTCCGGCGATCCCCGAACTCGACGGCCAGCGCAGCGCCGGCGCGGTCACCGAGGACCGCGCCATCGAATTCGAGGGCCGCACCGTGGAGGCCTCGCCGAAGCCGTCGTCGGCGACCCCCAACTACTACCCGGGCGGCCGGGTCGCGGGCCGTCCGGTGCCGGCCGGGTGGTATTCGGAACCGTGGTGGAAACCCGCACTCGTCGCCGGTGCGTGGGGTGTCGGATCGATGTTGCTGTTCTCGTCGTTGTTCTCCGGCATGGCCGGCGTCGGCTACAACGCCGCGGCCTTCGAAAGCGGTGCCGGTGACGGCAGTGACCCCGGTACCGACGGTGGCGGTGATTACGGCGACGGTGGCGGCGACTACGGCGACGGTGGCGGGGACGCCGGGGGAGGAGACTTCGGCGGTGGTGATTTCGGTGGGGGCGATTTCGGTGGCGGTGGCTTCGGCGACTTCGGTGGCGGTGGCGACTTCGGCGGCTTCTGACGGCGCCGCGATCGGCTGCCCGACGCCGAGATCAGTTGAACACCACGGTCTTTCGGCCGTGCACCAGAACCCGATCCTCCAGATGCCAGCGCAATCCCCGTGCGAGAACCAGGGTTTCGATATCACGGCCTTGCCGCACCATGTCGATGACCGCGTCGGAATGGTCGATGCGGGTGACGTCCTGTTCGATGATCGGCCCGGCGTCGAGGTCGGCGGTCACGTAATGGCAGGTGGCGCCGATCAGTTTGACGCCACGGGCGAACGCCTGATGGTAGGGGCGGGCGCCGATGAAGCTCGGTAGGAAGCTGTGGTGGATGTTGATCGCGCGTCCGGCCCACGCCTCGCACAGTTCCGGCGGCAGGATCTGCATGAACCGGGCCAGCACGACGGCGTCGGGGGCGTAGCCGTCGACGATCGCCTCCACCTGATCGAACGCCGCGCGCTTGGAGCGGGCGCTGGAGCGGCCGTCGGGACCGGCGAACGGCACATGGTGGAACTTCACCCCGAAACGTTCGGTGAGCTCCTGCAGGTCCGGATGATTACCCACGACCGCCGACACCGTCGCCGGCAGCTCACCGCGGTCGGCGCGACCGAGCAGATCGGTCAGGCAGTGGCTCTCCTTGCTGACCAACAGGACCACCGACTTGCGTTCGCCGGTGTCGGTGAGCTTCCACTCGGTCTGCGGGCCCCACTCGGCGGCCACCTCGGCGAACCGGGAGCGGACCTCGTCGAGTGGCAGCGACACCGAGTCGGCCCGCACCGCCTGCCGGGTGAAGAACCAGCCGGAGTCCTCGTCGGAGTGATAGGCCGCCTCGGTGATCCAGCCGCCGATCTCGGCGAGGAATGTCGAGATCCGCGCGACGATCCCGGTCTGATCCTGGCATCCCAGGGTCAGGACGTAGCGGCGGTCGGTGGTGGCGGACACGGTCGGGGCGGGCACAGCGGTGGTCACGATCCTCAAGTGTGCCAAGCTCGACATCGTGACCATCACCGACCTCCGCCGTGCCGACGTCGCCGCCCTCGTCGATCACACCCTGCTCAAGCCCGAGGCCACCCGGGCCGACGCGCGGGCGACCGTCGCCGAGGCCGCCGACCTCGGCGTCTACGCGGTCTGCCTGTCGCCGTCGATGCTGCCCATCGACACCGGTGCGCAGCGTAGCTGCGTCGTCGCCGGCTTCCCGTCCGGCAAACACCATTCGCTGGTCAAGGCGGCCGAGGCCCGGCTGGCCGTCGATTCCGGTGCCGACGAGGTGGACATGGTCATCGACGTGGGGTCCGCGCTGGCCGGTGAGTTCGACGAGGTGTTCGCCGATGTGCTCACCGTGCGTGAGGCGGTCGGCGCCGACACCGTCCTCAAGGTGATCGTGGAATCGGCGGCCCTGCTCGAACTCGCCGGGGAGGACACCCTCATCGAGGTGTGCCGACGGTCCGTGGCGGCCGGGGCCAGTTTCGTGAAGACCTCCACCGGCTTCCATCCCGCCGGCGGCGCGAGCGTGCGGGCCGTGGAGATCATGCGTGCCGCGGTCCCGGGCAGTGTCGGGGTCAAGGCCTCCGGTGGTATCCGGGACGCACGCTTCGCCGCCGAGCTGATCGCCGCCGGGGCGACCCGTCTGGGCCTGTCGGGGAGTCGTGCGGTGCTCGAGGGATTCCCCGAGTAGGTCACCGGCGGGGTCACTCACCCCGCCGAGTACCTCACCCGGCCGTCGCGAGCACGCGTCGTCGGACATCGGCCTGGATGAGGTCGGCGTTGATCAACGCTCCGGCCTGCACCCCGGCCGCGGCCGACGCGCCGACCTGCGCGACCAGGTCGGCGGCATTGCCCGCCGCGAACACGCCGTCGACGGGGGTGCGGCCACCGAACTCCGTCGGGATGACCGTGCCCATCGGGTTCTCCTGCAACGTCCCGCCGAGCGATTCGTAGAGGCCGTCGCGCGCGACCATCCGGGGACCGACGACGAGCGCGTCGAGGCCGATCTCGCGGCCGTCGCCGAGGACGGCGCCCCGCAGCCTGCCGTCGGTCGAGTCCAGCCGGACGACGGGACCGGCGACGACCTCGATGCCGAGTGCCGCCAGTTGTGCGCGTTCGTCGGCACTCGGCGTCGGCATACCCTGATCGATCACCGTGATGTGGTCGCTGAGCTGTGAGAACAGCAGCGTCTGATGCATCGCCATGGGACCTGTGCCGAGAATGCCGATGCGTGCCCCGCGCACCTCGTAGCCGTGGCAGTACGGGCAGTGCAGCACGTCGCGTCCCCACCGTTCGGCCATGCCGGGGATGTCGGGGAGTTCGTCGACGAGGCCGCCGGCCAGCAGCAGCCGTCGTGCGGTGATCTCGTCGCCGGCCGCGGTCCGGGCGACGAAGCCCACGTCGCCGTCGACCGACGATCGGGTCACCGAGGTGACGGTGCCCTCGACGATGTGGGCGCCGTACCCGCGGGCCTCGTCCCGGCCGAGCCGAAGGAGGTCGAGCGGCGAGATACCCTCGCGTCCCAGGAGGTTGTGCGCGCCGTCGGCCGGTGCGTTGCGGGGATGGCCGGCGTCGACGACGAGCACCGAGCGCAGCGATCGGGCCAGGGCGACGGCTGCGGCCAGCCCGGCCGCACCACCGCCGACGATGAGGGCGTCGACGTGGGTGGGGATGGTGGTGTCGGGTGTGGTCATGAGGGCTCCTCGTTCTGGGGGGTGTGGTCGTGGGGTGTGTCGTGAGATGTGCGGGCGATCCAGACGAGTCGCCCGGTGCGGATGTGCAGATCGGAGCGGGTCGCGAGCGAGGTCGGGCCCTCGCCGAGCAGATCGTCGACGGTGGCGAGATCCTCGGCGGCGAGGTCGTCGGCGAGTCCCGAACGCACCCGGGTCAACAAGGCGCGGGCGTAGGCCCGGGTCCGGTCGGTGGTCTCGGGGATGTCGATGGTGATCGTGTGGGTGCCGGCCATCGCGAATCCGGCGTCGACGATGGTGTCGGTCCAGTCGGGGAACGAGTTGTAGCCGCGTCCGGCCATGATCGCCTCCATCCGGGTCTCGACGCCGGCACCGTCGGGTGGCTCGGGCAGGAACCGCGGCTGATGCGGCATCTCGATCACCGCGAGGACGCCACCCGGACGCAGGCGGTCGCGGGCCGCGCGCAGCAGTGCGGCGGGATCGGCGACGTGGTGCAGCGACGCCGACGCCCAGAGGACGTCGGCATCACCGATGTCGGCGGGCCAGCCGTCGTCGAGGTCGGCGATCACGACCCGCGCGTCGGGTGAGTTGGCGCCGAGGCGGGCGGCCATCTCGGGCGAGGCGTCGACGGCGACGATCTCGGCGCCGGGGAACGCGGCGGCCAGTGCGCGGGTACCGACGCCCGTGCCCGCGCCCAGGTCGACGATGACCTCGGGAGTGCGCCGCAGGGCCGTGCTGATCAGAGCGGTCGCATCGGCGAGATAGGACCCGACGACGGCCGCGTCGAGTTCCAGGAGCTCGCCCATGTCGTGGTCGGTGTGATCGTGCTGCCCGTGCCCGTGCCCGTGCCCGTGACTCTGTGCGTGGTGTCCGTGGTGATGTGTCCCCATGGCTGCCACGCTAGCGGCGACTTGTCGATCCGGCATACACTCTTGCCCATGACGCAAGAACTGGGTGAGGCCGAGTTCGACGGGGCCGAGCTCGACGACATCGACCCCGACATCGACACCGTCGTGCGGCAACGCATCCGCGCGATGCGCGTCGCCAAGGGCTGGACCCTCGACTCGCTGGCGCACCGATGCCACCTGAGCCCGTCCACGCTCAGCCGCATCGAGACCGGACATCGTCGTGTCGCGCTGGATCAGCTGGTGCCGATCGCCCGCGCGTTGGGCACCTCACTGGACGTACTGGTCGAGCCGGTCGACGACACCGACGTCGTCATCCGCCCCGAACCCCACACCACCGACGGAGTCACCGTGTGGCCTCTGTCACGCGACGCCACACCGGCCGGGGTCGTGGTGGCCAAGATGCGGATGGATCCGGCGGTGGAAAAGCATGCCCGGCAGCTGCGGGTACATCCGGGCCACGAATGGTTCACCGTCCTCTCGGGAACCGTCCGGCTGCGCCTGGCCGAACGGACGATCATCATTCCCGCAGGTCACGCCGCCGAGTTCGCGTGCACCGTGCCGCATTCCTTCGCGCCGCAGGACGGTCCGGCCGAGATCCTGTCGATCTTCGACCACGACGGAGAACGCGCGCACCTGCGGGGGTCGCCGGCGTCCGCGGCGTCGCTCACCTGACTGCGATCACAGCTGGCAGGGAGCGTTTCCTCAGGTCGGCTCGGTACGCTGGTTCGGTCATGACTACGTACCCGATTCCCAACCGCCGCACCGTTCTCGCCGCGGCCGGTCTGGCCACCGCCGGACTCGTCGCCGCCGCGTGTGGGCGATCCACCGACACCCCGGCCGCGCAGGAATCGCGGGAGCCGACGGTCAAGGTCACCTACACGCCCGCCCTCGACGATCCGGATGCCCCCAACCCCACGGCGACGTTCGAGGTGAAGGCGTCCGGCGGGACGCTCAATCCGGACGTGAAACTGCTCAATCCGCGGGGCAAGTCGGTGGCGGGAACGTTGTCGGAGGACCGCACCACCTTCACCGTCAACGAACCACTCGGTTACGACACCACCTACACGTGGGAGGGCAGCGCCGTCGGCCAGGATCGCCTGTCGGTGCCGGTCGAGGGATCGTTCACCACCCTCGCCCCGCAGACCCAGCTGAACCTGGTGGTCAACATCGCCGACGGCCAGGAGGTCGGGATCGCCGCGCCGCTGATCCTGAAGTTCGACGGCACCGTCACCGACAAGGAGGCCGTCGAGCGGGCGCTGACGGTGACCACCACCCCGGAGACCGAGGGTTCCTGGGCGTGGCTCGGCGAGGACAACGGGTCTCGCGTGCACTGGCGGTCGAAGGAGTACTTCGCACCCGGCACCAAGGTGCACATGACGGCCAAGCTCTACGGCCTCGATCACGGCGACGGTTCCTACGGTGCCGCCGACGTCACCAGCGACTACGTCATCGGGCGGTCGCAGATCGTCAAGGCCGAGGCGTCGTCGCATCAGATCGTGGTGGTTCGCGACGGGTCCACCCTGATGACGCTGCCGTGCAGTTACGGCGAGGGCGATCTCGACCGCAACGTCACCCGCTCGGGCATCCACGTGGTCAGCGAGAAGCACGAGGACTTCTACATGTCCAACCCGGCCGCGGGGTACTTCAACGTCCGTGAACGGTATGCGGTCCGGATCTCGAACAACGGCGAGTTCATCCACGCGAACCCGGAAACCGTTGGCGTGCAAGGCTCGTCGAACGTCACCAATGGCTGCATCAACCTGTCGCTGGAGAACGCGCAGCAGTACTTCAACACCGCGATCTACGGTGATCCGGTCGAGGTGACCGGCACCCGCATCGACCTCTCGGAGGCCGACGGCGACATCTTCGACTGGATCTTCGACTGGCCGACCTGGAAGTCGATGTCGGCGATCAAGGGCACCCCGCGGTCCTCGTCGGTGCCGGCCACCCCGGAGGGGGCGCCGTCGTCGGTGAGCGCACCCAACTGACGCACCACCCTGAACGCGCTATCCGGTCTTGACGTTGCGGCGCGCGGAGGCCTGATCGCGGGGCTTGAGCACGATCTGGTCGAGGTTCACATGCGGCGGACGTGACGCGACGAAGCCGATCACCTCGGCGACGTCGTCGGCGACCAGCGGGGTCAGCCCCTGATAGACGGCGTCGGCGCGTTCCTGATCACCGTCGAAACGCACCAGCGAGAAATCGGTCTCGACCATGCCGGGCAGGATCTCGGTGAGCCGGATCGGCTTGCCGAGCAACTCGAACCGCAGGGTCCGGTGCAGGACACCCTGCGCATGCTTGGCCGAGGTGTAGCCCGCCCCGTTGTCGTAGGCCTCGATCGCGGCGATGGAGGTGATGGTGACGATCAGTCCGTCACCGGACGCCTCCAGGGCCGGCAGCAGCGCCTTGGTGACGCGCAGGGTTCCCAGGACGTTCGTCTCCCACATCCAGCGCCAGTCGTCGAGGTCGGCGGAGGCCACCGGGTCGAGTCCCTTGGCGCCGCCGGCATTGTTGACCAGGACGTGCACGGCATCCAACCCGTCGACGAACCGTGCCACCGACTCCTCGTCGGTGACGTCGAGTTGCCTTCCGGTTCCCCCGATCTCGGCCGCGAGGGCCTGCACGCGGTCGACGCGGCGGGCACCGAGGACGACGTGGTAGCCCTGTGCGGCCAGGGCGCGGGCGGTGGCCGCACCGATACCGGAGCTGGCTCCGGTGACCACGGCGACGCGGCTGTCGGAGGTGGGATGTGTGGACTCGCTCATGGTCGCCAGCTTACGACTCGGCGCCGATGGCACCCCTTTCGGTTCGGGCATGCCCTAGATTGATCTGTCATGCAGACGGTGATCCCGGCGACCCTGGCGGTCGGGACCTCGCCCGCGGCAACGGTTTTGCAGGCCGTCCGGGTGGGTGCGCCGATCATGCGCGACGCCCTGGCGCAGGTGAGCGGACTGTCACCGGCGACCATCAACCGGCAGGTGAGTGCCCTGACCGACCTCGGCTTCGTCGTCGAACGCCGTGATCTCGTGCGCCACGGCGGGATCGGCCGGCCCAAGTATCCGCTGACGCTCGATCGCGACCGCCTCTGCGTGGCCGGGATGCACATCGGTGCGCGACGAACCCTGCTGGCGATCGCCGACCTCGGTGGACGCACCCTCTACAGTCACGCGGTCCGCACCCCGCACGACGATCCGGACGCCGCCGCGAGTGTGTTGTGCGCACAGGTGGCCGAACTCGCCGAACGGTTTTCGGGTCGTCGCCTGCTGTGGGGTGGGGTGGCGATCGGCGGTCACGTCGACACCGCGACCGGCGTCGTCGATCATCCGTTGCTCGGCTGGCGCCGGGTCGGCATCGGTGCGCGCCTCGCCGACGCCCTCGGCGTCCCGGTGTCGGTGTGCGAGCACGTCCAGGCGATGGCGGCGGCCGAACTACTGCTGAGTTCGCCGCACAGCGGTGGGGATCTGGGACTGTTCTTCTACGCGCGGGAAACCACCGGCATGGCGGTGACCGTCGACGGCCGGGTGGTGGTACCGAGCCGCGGCGCCGGATCGGTCGCCGGTGTGCCGGTGTCGGCCCCGGTCCTGTGCGGTGGACCCGCGCGATTCCAGGACGTCGTCGGCGTCGAGGTCGGCCGACGAGCCGCGGTACGGCTCGGGCTCCGCGAGGATTCCTCGCGCATCGTCGACGAGCGGGCCCGCATCCTCGGCGAGGTGGTGGCGCAGTTCCGCGACGCCGTCAACCCCGACTCGGTGGTCGTCGCCGGCGCGGCATTCGGCGCGCACCCGCAGGGGCTCGCGCCGGTGCAGGCGGCCTTCGACGCGGCGTCGGCCATCGGCTGGCCGCTGGAGCTCACCCCGTCCCGGTTCGGGTTGTCGGTGCAGGAGAGTGCGGCAATCGTGGTGGCACTCAGCGTCATCTACGCCGATCCGGTCGCCGCGATGTCGGTGCACTGACGGCCGCCCGCGCAGCCGGACACGTTCTGCCTTACCGTGTGGTCATGACAATCCCGCCACGCGACGTGGCCGCCTCGATGTCCATTTCCGTCACCGCCCCCACCGAACTCGAGATGCAGATCGCCGTCGCCCACATGCCGGGACTGAGCGTCGACGAGTCACTGGAGGTGACCGTCGACGGCGCGCCGGTCGACGTCGAGGAACTACTCGACACCTACGGTGGCCGCATCCACCGTCTCTCGGTGGAGTCCGGTCTGGTGCAGGTCGACTACCGGGCCTCGGTGCTGACCCCGGCCGACCCGGTGGCCGTGCAGATCACCGACCGGTCGATCTACCTGCGCCCCAGCCGATATGCCGAGGCCGACAAGTTCTTCGGCTTCGCCGCCGGACAGTTCGACGCCTCGCTGCCCGACGGTGAACTCCTCAACCAGGTGACCGCCTACGTGGAGGATCGTCTCGACTACATCCCCGGTGCCAGCGATCCGATCGACGGTGCCGTCGACACCCTGCTCGCGGGTGCCGGCGTCTGCCGCGACTACGCACATCTGGTGGTGGCGTTGCTGCGGGCGCTGAACATCCCGGCACGCTTGGTGGCGGTGTATGCACCGGGCTGCGATCCGATGGACTTCCACGCGGTCGCCGAGGCGTTGATCGACGGCGAATGGGTCGTCGTCGACGCCACCCGCCTCGCACCCCGCCAGGGTCTGGTGCGCATCTCGACCGGACGCGACGCCGCCGACACCGCCTTCCTCGACAATCACAGTGGCTCGATCAACCTCGACTCCTATCAGGTGACCGCCGTGGTCCGCGGAGATCTACCCATCGACGATGGATCGGAACGTATCCGCATAGGCTGATCGTCGTGCATGCGCTGACGTGTCCGATCTGCAACGCCCTGTCGGGATTCGCCAATCAGTACTGCCCGCAATGCGGCACCAACGTCGGTGTGCATCTGCCCAGCCGGACCCTGGTCGTGGCCTCCGAGGAGGGCGTCGACATCGACGGTCAACGCTGGGAGCGATGCTCGAACTGGGAACGCAACGGCTGCAACTGGATGACGTTGTCGGAGGTGTCGGAGGAGAACGCCGGCCTGCGCGGTCTGTGCTTCCCGGATTCGTTGGTGCGCCGTCGCCCCGACCCCAGTGACACCATCGCCTGCGAGAAACTCGCATCCACCACCTTCGACCTGCGGATGCTCGTCTTCCAGCTCGTCGATCTGGGGTTGCCGGTCGAACCGTACTGGCGGAGCAAGGGCGGCTTGGCCTTTGACCTGCTGTCCAGCCTGTCGGAGGGACACCAGGTGCTCATCGGCCACGCCAACGGGGTCATCACCATCGATCTCGCCGAAACCCTCGATGCCTACCGGGAACGGCTGCGCGTGCAACTCGGTGAGCAGTACCGCACGATGCTGGGGCACTTCCGTCACGAGTCCGGCCACTACTACGAGAACGTTCTCGTCGAGACCGGGGACGGCGCCGACCTGTACCTCGACAAGTGCCGCGAGATCTTCGGTGACGAACGGCAGAGTTACGCCGATGCGCTGGAACGGCACTACCGAGAAGGCCCGCCCGACAATTGGCGGGACTCCTACATCTCCGAATACGCCACCATGCATCCGTGGGAGGACTTCGCCGAGTGCTTCGCGCACTACCTGCACATCACCGGCACCATCCACACCGCCCGTGAATCGGGGCTGATGCTCGAGAGCGATCAGGTGCGGTTCTCGATGGACCGCGACATCGTGCCACTCGAGTCCTACGCTGATCAGCCCATCGAGAAACTGCTCTACGACTGGAAGTGGTTGTCCACCATGTTCAATCGGGTGAATCAGGCGATGGGGCGGCGGCCGCTGTATCCGTTCGACATCCCGCGGCCGGTGGTGCGCAAACTCGGGTTCGTGCACCGGGTGATCCGCGAGACGGCCAAACGCCATCCCGTCACAGATCCGTTGGTGACCACCGCGACGGTGACCGCGTCGGAGTCCTGAGCCCGGGCGCCGGGTCTGGGCCGCCGGTCTCCCGAACTCAGCCGGCGACGGCTGTGCGGCGACGTTCCGCGACGAGGGCGAGTACCGCGGCGACGTCGTGTGGGTCGCCGATGCGGTATTCGGCGGCGGTGTCGCCTCCGCCGACCTTGATGCTCACATCCTGTCCGTGCCGAAGATGTGCGAAGGCCTTCTCGTCGGTCACGTCGTCGCCGAGATAGATCACCACGTCGGCTCCGGTGCGTTCGCGCAGGAAGTCCAGCGCCAGGCCCTTGCTCGTCTTGATGACGGCCAGTTCGATCACGGCCTTGCCCTCGGTGGCCTCGACGCCGGGCCATGACGCGGGTCCGCGGCGCGCGGCGTCCAGGGCGGCCGCCGCATCATCGGGGGCGGCGTTGCGCACGTGCAGCGCCGTGCTGATCGGCTTGGTCTCCACCGTCACACCGTCGAATTGCGCTGCAATGGAAGTGAATTCGTCGACGATCCGGTCGAGCAGGGCGTGTTGTCCGGCGGTGACGGGCTGCTCGAACCCGGTGTCGAACTCGCTGCCGTGACTGCCGATCAGGGTGATGTCGGCGTCGACGCCGAGGCCCGAGCGTGCCGCGAGGTCCGAGAGTGCGCGTCCGGAGATGACGGCCACCCAGGTCCGCTCGAGCACACTCGCGGCACGCAGTGCGTCGATGGATTCGGGCAGCGGAACGGCGTCCTGCGGGCGTGACACGATCGGCGCGATGCACCCGTCGTAGTCGGATGCCAGGAGCAGTCGCTCAGCAGTGGCCGCATTTTCCAGGGCTCGGTGGACCTCGGCGGGGAGGTCGGTGGCGCTCACCGTTCGGACTCGGACTGGTCGGACCCGGTGTGCTCGGACGCGGAATGTTCGGACGCGAAGGACTCCGAGTCGTCCGGATTCACCAGTTGCACACCACGATTGGCCGACGACGTGGTCTCCGCGGTGGCTGCCAGAGTGCCGAGGAAACTCTCCGCCCACTTGGCCACGTCATGGGTGAGGACCTGCCGACGCAGGGCCCGCATCCGCCGTCGACCCTCCTGCGGGGTCTGGACGACGGCGGCTTCGATGGCGTCCTTGACGCCGTCCAGGTCATACGGGTTGGCCTGATACGCCGACCGCAATTCGGCTGCGGCACCGGTGAATTCACTCAGCACCAGCGCACCGCCCAGATCGCTGCGGCAGGCCACGTACTCCTTGGCCACCAGGTTCATCCCGTCGCGCAGCGGCGTCACCAACATCACGTCGGCGGCGACGAAGAACGCGATCAGATCCTCGCGTGGCACCGGCCGATGCAGATACTCGACGACCGGATGGCCGACGCTGCCGTAGGTCCCGTTGATGTTGCCGACGAGTTGTTCGATGCCGGCCCGCATCTGGATGTAACTCTCGACCCGTTCCCGGCTCGGCGTGGCCAGCTGCACCATGACGGTGTCGGCCGCGTCGATGCGCTTCTCCGCCAACAACTCCGACAACGCCCGCAACCGAACGTCGATGCCCTTGGTGTAGTCGAGGCGGTCGACGCCGAGCAGGATGGTCTTGGGATTGCCGAGTTCCTTGCGGATCTCGGCGGCCCGTTTGCGGATCTCCCGGGAGCGGGCCATCGTGTCGAGTTCGCTGGAATCGATGGAGATCGGGAAGGCACCGACCCGCACCGTGCGGAATCCCACCTGCACGACCCCGAACCGGGACCGGACACCCACGGTGCCCTTGCTGGTGGCCTGCCCGGCCAGTCGACGCGCCAGATAGAGGAAGTTCTGCGCCCCGCCGGGCAGATGGAAACCGATGAGGTCGGCACCGAGGAGCCCTTCGACGATCTCGGTGCGCCACGGCATCTGCATGAACAACTCGACCGGCGGGAACGGGATGTGCAGGAAGAAACCGATGCGCAGATCGGGACGCAGCATCCGCAGCATCTTCGGCACCAGTTGCAGCTGATAGTCCTGCACCCAGACGATCGCCCCATGCGCGGCGGCCCGGGACGCGGCCTCGGCGAAACGCCGGTTCACCTCGACGTAGGTGTTCCACCATTCGCGGTGATACTCCGGCTTGACGATCACATCGTGATACAGCGGCCACAGAGTGGCGTTGGAGAATCCCTCGTAGTATTCGGCGATCTCCTGTGTGGACAGGGGCACCGCCTGGATGCCGATGCCCTCGACCTCCGGATTGTCGTCGGAGTCGGCGATCCCGGACCAACCGACCCAGGCGCCGGTGTGTGAGCGCAGGATCGGCTCGAGCGCGGTGACCAGACCGCCGGGGCTGCGCTTCCAGCGCACCTCACCGTCCGGGCCGACCTCCTTGTCGACGGGCAGCCGATTGGCCACCACCACGAACTCCGCCCCGTCCGCGGGAGAGTCCGGGTGACCGGTGTTCGACGATGTGCTGTTCGGCCCCGCGTCGGTGGAGGTCACGACTCAGGCGTTCTCGCCCGGTGCGATTCCCAGCATCGACAGCAGCATCCGGCACTCGTCGGCGTCGGTCGCGTAGGCGGCGACGACGCGGCGGGCGGAACTGGCTGTCTCGTCGGCCACCGGCTCCAGCTCTTCGTCGGCGATGTCGGTGGTCTTGGCTGCAGCCATCATGTCCCTTTGGTCGGGCCCCGGTTCGCGGGGCGGACGCGGTCTCGTACTCGTTCGTCTGTGGGCGTCACGCCGTGTTCTTCCTCATGGCCGTGTGGCGTACGCGACAACCTTGCCCATATTACCCGTTTGGCGAAGCGCGACGACGGGGCGTCACCACACGTTGCGGTTGCCGCCGCGTCGCCACCGCGCCGGACGCGCCCAGGCGGGGGCGGCGATCCGTGGGCGGCGCAGGGTGCGGGCGATGAACTCGCCGAGGGTGACCCCCGCGGCGAGGGCGCATCCGACGCCCAACGCGCTCGCCGCCCAGGTCAGACCTTCCAGGGTCTGATCGTTGAGAATGCCGTACAGACCCCGGTAGACGGCCAGGCCGGGCAACAGTGGCGTGATACCGGCGACGGCCACCACCAGGGGCGGGGTGACGGCACGCCGCGCGAGCAGACCGCCGAGCATGCCGACGCAGACCGCGGCCATCCCGGACCCGATGACGTCACCGACCGGGATGAAGGAGGAGCCCGCCACCACGCCGACGCCGATCATCCCGGCGACGAACGCGACGGGCAGGGCGCGGCGCTCGGCATAGCTGGCCCAGGCGAAGGCGAGGGCGGCCACCGCGCCGGCCGCGACCCGCACCGGGACGTCGACGGCGGCGAACTGGGTGGATGTGGTGATCGTCGGCAGGTAGAGACCGGTGGTCTCCAGCATCCGCAGGGCCATGCCGACCCCGGCGATGATGCCGCCGGTCATCAGCAGCAGTTCGAAAAAGCGCGCGACCCCGGTGATCGGCGCACCGGTGATGGCGTCCTGCACCGACCCCACCAACGACAACCCCGACAGCAGCACCACGATGCCCGCGGCGATCACCTGCGAGGGCAGGATCTCGATCCCGATGCGTTCCCCGCCCTCGAAGACGAGGGCGGCCGGCACCACGGCGATGAACCCGCCCGCGACCTGCTGGAAGAACACCGGTGTCCCGATGCGGTTCAGCAGCCGATTGATGGTGACGGTGACACCGGTGGTCACGAACGCCAGCAGCGCCACCAGGGGCCCACCACCGAGCAGGACCGAGATCCCGGCCGCCATCAGTCCCCACGCGAAGGTCGCCACCTTGTACGGGTACGGGTGGGGTGCGGCGATGATGGCGTCGACCATCCGGTGCGCCGTCGACGGGGCGATCGCCGAATCCCGGATGCGTCGGATCAGCCGGTCGACCTGGGCGAGCCGGGTGAAGTCCAGCGAGCGGTACTGCACCGTCTGCATGGTGGTGATCGGTGGCAACGTCGCGCCGCGCCGGGCACTGACCACGATGGTGTTGTAGGTGACGTCGACGTCGACGTCGTCGAGCCCGTAGACGCCGGCGACGAAGCGGATCTGGGTGGCGGTGTCGATCGCGCCGGTGCCCGAATCGAGCAGCACCGCACCGATCTTGGTGGCCAGATCGAGCACCTCGGTGATGGCCGCGACATCGAACCGGTCGATCGGCCGACGCGGCGCGACCATGATGCTGCCGGGCTCGATCGTGTCGATCGTGGCCTGGCTGGTGCCGATGAGGCGTCGGGCGGCGCGGCGGATATACTCGCGCAAGCAATGCCTCCTTAGCTCAGTGGTAGAGCACTCGCCTTGTAAGCGAGCGGTCGTCGGTTCAATCCCGACAGGGGGCTCGGATTCGGCCCGTTCGGTGATCATGCCGGACGGGCCGATCATGTTGTGCGACGTTGTCGTCGCACCGCTGTGCGGCCTGCCCGGCGGCGATGTTTCACATCGTCCCGCGTGCAGCTGTGCGCGCGATTAGAGTTCTCTCATGGCTTTCCATGTCGACTCCGAGGTCGGTCAGCTCAAGCAGGTCATCTTGCACAAGCCCGGGATCGAACTGCTCCGATTGACCCCGGCCAACGTCAAGAGTCTGCTCTTCGACGATGTGATGTGGGCGGAGAAAGCGCAAGAGGAACACGAACAGTTCCAGCAGATCCTGCGTGATCTGGGCGTCACCGTGTACCTGTACCAGGATCTGCTCGCCACCGCGCTGGCCCAGGACGGCGCCCGGGACGAACTCAAGGCGGAGTTGGTCACCGAGACCCAGTTCGGTACCGAACTCGACGGCCCCCTGCAACGCCTGCTCGACGAGCGGGAGCCGGCGCAACTCGCCGAACTGCTCATCGGTGGAATCCTCAAGCGTGAGGCCGCGCCCTACCTGAAGGGTGTGTCCAGTCTGCTGCTCGACAGCCTGCACGACGACGACTTCCTGCTCGCCCCGTTGCCCAATCATCTGTTCCAGCGCGACAATTCGGCGTGGATCTATGAGGGTGTCAATCTCAATCCGATGGCCAAGCCGGCGCGGCAGCGCGAGACGATCAACTCGCGGCTGATCTACAACTTCCATCCGATGTTCACCGCGGAGGAGTTCGCGTTCTACAACGGCAACGACCCGATGCGCTACACGCCGGCGACGATCGAGGGTGGTGACATCCTGGTGATCGGCAACCGCACGGTGATGATCGGGATGAGCGAACGCACCGCGCCGCAGGGCATCGAGGTGCTCGCCGAGAGCCTGTTCAAGGCGGGCACGGTCGATCGGGTGCTCGTCGTCGAACTGCCGATGGAGCGGGCGTTCATGCATCTGGACACCGCGATGACGCAGATCGATCGGGACGCGTTCAGCGTCTACCCGTATCTGCCCGAGACGCTGCGGTCCTACACGCTCACCCCGCATGGTGACCAGGGACACTTCACCGTGACGGAGAACACCGAGTTGTTCGCCGCCGTCGCCGAGGCCCTCGGGGTGGACCGTCTGCGCGTCCTCAAGGCGCCGATCGACCGGCTCGAGGCGGCGCGCGCCCAGTGGGACGACGGCAACAACTTCGTCGCCGTCAGTCCGGGCGTGGTGATCGGGTACGAACGCAACGTCACCACCAACAAGTTCCTCGGCGACAACGGGATTCAGGTGATCGGACTGTCGAGTTCCGAGCTCGGCCGGGGTCGCGGTGGCCCGCGGTGCATGTCGTGTCCGATCGAACGCGACGCGTGATCGGGCGATGTCGGTGGCGTCCGATCCACGGTTGATCGTCGAGACGACGTCGGGGCCCTACCGGGGTGTCCGCGCGGGTGCGGTCGATGTGTGGCGCGGAATGCGTTATGCCGCACCGCCGGTCGGGGAGAACCGGTGGCGTCGGGCGCGGCCCGTCGACGCCCATACCGAGGTGCTCGATGCGGACCGATTCGGTGCGGTGTGCCCGCAGCAACGACATCCGGTGATCGTGTTCGGTGACGACCCGGTGATGGACGAGGACTGCCTGTTCCTGAACGTCTGGGCTCCGGTGGCGCCGTCGGATTCGCCGCGTCCGGTGATGGTGTGGGTGCACGGCGGTGCCTATGTGTACGGATCGGGGAGTCAACCGCTCTATGACGGGGCGCGGATGGCGGCCGACGCCGGGATCGTCGTCGTCACCATCAATTACCGCATCGGCGCCTTCGGATTCACCGACCTGAGTTCGGTGATCGACGGAGCCGAACCCAACGCCGCGCTCTCCGACGTGCTTGCCGCGTTGACGTGGGTGCGCGACAACATCGCCGGATTCGGTGGCGATCCGGCCCAGGTCACGCTGGCGGGGGAGTCCGCGGGCGGCGGCATCGTCACCACGATGCTCACCGTCCCGGCGGCGCGTGGTCTGTTCCATCGGGCCATCGCGCAGAGTTCGCCGGCGACAACGGTATTCGACACCCAGCGGATGGTCGACGTCGCGCACCGGATCGACCGGGCGGTGTCGGGGTCGTTGGCCACCGCGTCGTCGTCGGCGGTGGTGACGGCGGGGATGCTCGCGTTTTCCCAAGTACCGCAGAATGATCCGGGAGTGTTGGCGTTCGCGCCGGTGGTCGACGGTGACCTGGTCCCGCGGCATCCGCTGGACGTCTATCGGGCCGGTGAGGCGATGCAGGTGCCTCTTCTGATCGGCAGCAACCGCGACGAGTCGGCGGTGTTCCGGTACATGAAGTCACCGCTGATGCCCATCGACCTGTCGCAGATCCGGAAGATGTTCGAGCGCATCGCGATCGAGCAGCCGAACCTGCCGATTCCGGACGAGCGGCGCATCCTCGGCGTGTATCCGCGACATCCGAAGGCCGCGGGCCTGGCGATCGCCCGTGATCTCGCGTTCCGGATGCCGGCGATCTGGGTGGCCCACGCGCATTCGGCTCGGGTTCCGGTGTATCTGTATCGGTTCGATTGGGCCCCGAGGATGTACAAGGTGCTCCGCCTCGGTGCCACCCACGGAACCGAGCTCAACTACATGTGGGGCAACCTGCCCACCGGCTCGCGGGACATCACCTACAAACTCGGCGGGCGGTCGACGGGCGAGAAGGTCGCCGAGCGCATGCTGGATCGGTGGGGTTCCTTCGTGCGTGATGGCGTGCCCGGCCATCGGGGTGGGACCGACTGGTCTGCCTTCTCGCCGGATCGGCGTACCTCGATGGTGATCTCCTCGCAGGACCGACCCGTCGACGGACTCGACGACCGGATCGCGGCGGTGTGGGGAGATGAGGTCCTCGCGTTCCGATGACCGCGGCGGGAGCCCGCGGTGACGTGAGTCACGTCTGGAGAAGTTGCCCCACACGCTGAGACGTCGCTAATGTTCCGTCTCATTCGGTTCTCCTTACCGCACGGTCAGGAGTCGGGGACCGGTCTGAGTGTGTTTCGTCCGACGCGAATGATTCCGAAACCGGGAGAACCTGTGCGTAGTGTGCTGCGGTCCGCGCTGGCCGTCGTCGTCGTCCTGTGTGCCGTCGCCGCTGCGGCCGTGACCTCTGTCGCCGGTGTGGCCCACGCCGGTCCGCCGAACCGAACTCCACAGCTCGCCGAGGTGTTCAACGGGTATGTGATCGGCACCTTCACCTCGGGTCGTCTGGCCAGTCCGCAGGAGATCTTCACGCCGCTGGTGTCCGACGACCCGTTCTATGTCGAGCCACGCCTGCGTGGTGACGAACGCCCCGGGACGCTACTGAAGGCAAAGAAGGTCGACGTCCAGTTCACCGGGTTCCGGCCGGGGAATCTCGACGCCTACGCGCTGATGTACGTCACCCGTGGATTGCACGACGAGGCCGACATCAGTACCGGCATTCTGATGGTCCCGCGCGACGGTCGCGACAATGCCGATCGGCCGATCGTCGGTTACCAGTTCGCCAATGACAGCGTCGGAGCCTATTGCCATCCATCGACGATGTGGACCGGTCGTGATCCGCTCGACGGTGCGTCGTGGTCGGCGCTCGGACCGTTGGCCCAGATGTTCGGCAAGGGCTACGCCGTTCTCATCAGCGACGTCGGCAACAACGCCGATCCCGATCCGCATGGCGTCTTCGCCGGAAAGTTCGGTGGCAACACGCTTCTCGACGGATTGCGCGCCGCGATCGCTACCTCTCCGGCGGGGCTGTCGGCGTCTGCGCCGATCGCGTTGTTCGGCGTCGCCGGCGGCGGTGTCGGTGCGGCCTTCGCCGCCGAGAACGCGGATCGGTATGCACCCGAACTGAATATCCGCGGGTCCATCCTCGAGGGGATGGCCGTCAATCAGCGCAACTTCATCCGCGCGTCGGACGGTTCCATCGGTTCCGGGTTCGCCTTCGCGACGCTGCTGGGTCTGGAACCGCGATATCCGGAGATGCGGATCGACGAGAAGCTCAGCCCGGCAGGCAAAGCCCTCGCCGACGTGTTCCGCACGCAGTGCCAGACGCCGGCATATTTCGGCACCCCCTTCCTGCCGTTGTCGGTCTTGTTCAACGGCCGGAATCCCGCCGACATCCCGGAGTTCCAGCATGTCTATCGCGACAATCAGTTGGGCACCAGGGCACCCAAGGCGCCCGTGCTGATCGCATCGTGCGCCCGCGACGATTCGTTCATGTCGCTGGTTCCCGCCGCCGACGCCCGCGCCCTGGCCGCGACGTACCGCCGTGGCGGCACCCGCGTCGACTATCAGCCCACCGACTGCAGCATGCTGACATTCCTCACCAACATGTACCGCTGGGGCACAGACCTTTTCGGAATGCAGACCATCGACTGGATGAGTGCGCGCTTGAATGACTGAGGAACGGGTATCGCATGCTGCGCACCCTCACCCGAGGGCCGTCGAGCTGCGATACCTGTTCCCGGCATTCATATTTCACTGTGGACTTGTCAAGGTACCGATGCGGTCCCGGCCGGAGCCGGGTGCGGGTTGGTTGGTCTGTTATCTATCTGTGGGCGAGGGTCTTACCCGGTTGGTCGAGCCCTTGCCCGTCGGTCGAGCCGTGTCGTTTCGACGGAGCTCAACGCAAGGAGGCCCCGCAAGCCAAGGCTGGAACCGAATCATCATGCCGCACCCGGCAATCCATCCAACGTCATGGTCCGGCGGTGATACGACCGCAGCCACCTGCGTTGCGGGTCAACACTTTCCGGTGGAATCAACCACGGGTGGTGATCGGCTCCCATGACGACGTCCCATCCGTTATGGTGGACATCGTCATGACAGGCCGAACAGAGCAAAGCGCCGTTCTCCACACATGTTTCGCCGCCGTCAACCCAGTGGACGATATGGTGCGCCTGGGTCCGCGAGGGCGGTGCTCCACACTTGATGCACCCCTTATCCCGGTGCGCCAGGGCGCGTCGTTGGGCCCGGTTGAACAAGCGGATGGTGCGCCCGAGCGATAGTGGTACCTCGTCTTTGCTGACGATCATGACGCCGACGGTGGCGTCGCAGCACAGTTTGCGGGCGGTGGCTTCGGTGACCGATCCCATGAACTGCAACGACGCCAACGATGGTGTGCCGGTGGGGATGGTGAGGTTGACCAACTCGGTGGGCATGCGTGGTCCGTCGTCGCAGTGCTCGCCTCGGGCTGCGTGGGCGGCGGTGTCGAGGATGATCTCCAATGCGTCGGCACGCATCTGACCCGCGGAACGCGGATCGCGGGATCCGTCGGGTTGGGGTCGTGGCGCCGACAACACTTCGATCGCCGTCCTCAACTTCTCCCCGAGTACGGCGTGCAGATCGCCGGTGACCGTGAGGCGTCCATCATCGGAATCGTGGAAGTCCAGGGTGTTGATCGAACGGTCCTCAGCGGCGGGTAAACCGTCGGTGTCATCGGCCTGCTGATTTCCTCGGCTTTTGGCGTAGTCGCGGATTTCGGCGGGTGTGAACCCGGCGGTGGCGTGCCCGAGGAGGGCAATGCTGTGGGCGTCGCGTTCTTCGGTGGTGACGGGCTCGCCGGATCGTTTCTCGATGTGCGCCAATCCTCGGACAATGGCGTCGGCGTGTTCGGCCGAGAGCGTGCCCAGCGCGGTGTGGCGGTGCACTCGCTCGATGTCGGGTGTGGTGCCCAGTCGGATCATGCGAGACGCCGAGGCCGGGGCGACACCCCATTCGTGTAGTAGCTCTTGAAGTTTGCGGCCCTCGTTCTCTGCGACCTTGAGGTGATCGCAGAGTCCGACAAGCACACTCGCATGATGGTCGACGAGATTGCGGATGAGCAGGATGGCGTGCAGTGCGTGCTTTGCGTTGTCGCGGGTGAGGCTGCGGTTGGTGTAGTCGAGTTCGGATAAGAAGTCGATGGTGGTGTCAAGTTCCCCCGGTGTCATGTTCACCACAGTACGCCGGATATCCGTTCGTGGCAAGGGTCAGTTTCGTGAATCCTGTTGCTGTGCATAACGTTTGGTCTGTGGATAACTCGTCGTCGACCGGATTTTTCTGTCGGTGGGGTGTGGTATGGGGCGTCGATTTCGCGGGAGGTGTTGTGGTGGTGAAGATTCCAGCGTTGGGTTGCGTGGTCTCGACTCGGACTTCGCTATCGCTCCGTCCGGCTCGACCGGCGGGATGGGGTCGGCTCGACCGGCGGGATGGGGTCGGCTCGACCGGTGGGGTGAGGTCGCCGCGACCGAAACTGGGTTGCTGTCAACGGAATCGAAAGCGCTGTCAACGGAATCGAAAGCGCTGTCAACGTAATACAGAGCGCTGTCAGTGATGAGGAGAGCGCTGTCAGCGTGATCCAGAGCGCTGTCACCGATATCGAGAGCGCCGTCAGCGAAGAGGCGAGCGCTGTCAGTGGCGACATGGGAACGGGTCCGGATTGTCGGTGCGGGCGGCTACAGTGGCGGCATGTCTCGAGTACGGCTCAATGGGTCATCAATTCTGCACGACGGTGGGTTTCCCTACAGCGCGACGGTGTCGCCGGGGTCGCTCATCTTCACCGCGGGTATCAGTCCGCTCGATGAGAACGGTGCGGTCGGCGCATCCGGTGACGTGGTGGGGCAGACGCGGATCTGTCTGGCGAACCTCGCGGCCGTGCTCGGTGAGCAGGGCGCCACGCTTGCCGATGTCGCCAAGCTGACCATCTATGTGGCGGAACGACTTCAGGCCGATCTCTATGTCGCGTGGGAGGCGGTGGTCGCCGAGTTCGGGACCGTTCCTCCGGCAATGATGATGGGTGTCACCGTACTTCCGTACGACGGCCAGCTCGTCGAGATCGAGGCGGTCGCCGCACCGCCGCACGGGTGATCATGACGCGTCCCCGGGTCACCGACCGCGCCCGCCGAAACCGGTTGTCACGCCGCCACCGACTGGCCGCCGACACGCGCGCGACGTCCGTCGTCGAGGCCGCCGAATCGATGGTCGGCCTGCATTCCACCACACCGTCGACCGTCTACCTCGCCGCGTGGGCGCGCATCGACGGATTCACGCCCGCATCGATGGACGACGCGCTTTACGTCGACCGGAGTCTGGTCAAGCAGTTGGCCATGCGCCGAACGCTTTTCGTGTTTCCTCGCGACCTCCTGCGGGAGGCGGTGGGTGCCGTGGGTCCTCGGGTGACAGCATCCGAACGCACCAACATGCTCCGCGATCTTCGTCGCAGCGAGTGGTGCACCGATCCCGGCGGATGGATCGACGCGGCGCGCACGGCGGTCGCCGCCGAACTCGTCGACGGGGTCACCCTCACCTCGTCGCAGATCCGCGAGCGCCTGCCCGAGTTCAACCGGACGGTCATCGTGAGCCCCGGAAAGTCGTACGGCGGCGCGAGCCCGATGTTGCCGCGCATCATCAACATGATGAGTGCCGCGGGAGACATTGTGCGAGGCCCCAATTCGGCCGGATGGCACATGTCGAGACCCTCGTGGTCGTCCATGCGGGATTGGCTCGGCGAGCAACTCGATCCGCCCGATCCCGCGACCGCGTATGCAGCGATGGTCCGTCGTTGGCTCGCGTCCTTCGGCCCCGGCACCGAAACCGACCTGGTGTGGTGGCTGGGTTCGACCAAGGCTGCGGTGCGGCAGGCGTTGGCGCAACTCGACATCGTCGAGGTCGAACTCGACGACGGCTCGGTGGGGTACGTACTCGCCGATGACGTCGTCTCGCCCGACGACGACGATCTCGAACCCCGGGCCATCCTGCTGCCGGAACTGGATTCCACCACCATGGGCCACAAGATCCGCGACTTCTACCTCGGACCACACGGTGAGCACATCTTCGATCGCAACGGCAACGGCGGTCAGACCGTGTGGTGGGACGGTCGCATCGTTGGTGGCTGGTACCGCGACGACGACACAAGCATTCGGGTGCATCTCTTCGAGAAGCTGCCCGCCGGCGCTCGTCGCGCCGTCGACGATCGGGCGAACGAACTGACCACGTGGCTCGGTGGCGCCCAGATCCGGCCCGGCTACCCGGCGCCATTCGTCCGCGGATTGCGAGGGCAGCGATGAGTTCGGCGGTCCGGCTCGGTCGGTCTCTGTACGGGGCCGCGGTTGCCACGCTCGCGGCCACCACACATCGACGGTGAGGAGTCCGCCATGACCGACCAGTTGTCCACACCGAAAGGCCCGCAGGCGATGCCGCCGGTGGTCGACGACGCCGCCTGGCGGGCGGCCCTCGACGACCTGCGCCGCCGGGAGAAGGCGGCCACCCGCGAACTCGACGCGATCGCCGCCCAACGACGGCGCATGCCGATGGTCGAGGTCACCAACCACACGCTGACCGGCGCCGACGGCCCGATCAGCCTGGCCGAGATCTTCGACGGCCGATCCCAGCTGATCACCTACCACCACATGTGGAACGACGGCGCGGAGTTCCAGTGCCCCGGCTGCACCGGATACACCTCGCAGTTCACCCGCCTGGAGTTCCTCGACAACTACGACGCCCGATTCGTCATCGTGACCAACGGCCCGATCGACGAGGCGCTGGCCTACCGGCGTCGCGTCGGCAACCGGATGGAGTGGTTCTCCGCAGCCGGCACCACCTTCGGGTCCGGGGTCGACGCCGCACCCGGCGAGGGATTCGCGATCAACGTGTTCCTCCGCGACGGCGACCGGGTCTACCGCACCTGGCACACCAACGGCCGCGGCACCGAACAACTCGGTCACAGCTTCGCGCTGCTCGACGTGCTGCCGTGGGGCAGGCAAGAGGAATGGCAGGACTCGCCGGACGGGTGGCCGCAACGACCCACCTACTCGGGCTGGGCGGACTCGACCGACATCGCGCACTTCTACGGAGAGGACTCCTGATGAGCACCTCCGATGCAGCCGAGGCCATGATCGTCTCGCGGTTCGTCGACGCCGCACCCGAGGACGTCTTCGCGTTGCTGCGCGAACCGACGAGACATCAGGACACCGAACCGTCGGATTGGGTTCGCGACGCCATCGACACCGCCCCACTCACCGAGGTCGGGCAGATCTTCGGGATGAACATGTACCTCGACAAGGCCGACGGGCACTACGTCGTCCACAACCGCGTCAGCGGCATCGTGCCAGACTCCGAGATTGCCTGGCTGCCGGGCGAGATCGACGACGCCGGTCGTCACCGCCCCGGTGGATGGGAGTGGCGCTACCGACTCCAACCGGAGGCCGGCGGCACCCGGGTCACCCTCATCTACGACTGGTCGAGGACCCCGGAACCGGTGCGCGCCGAGATCGGTGGCATGCCGCCGTTCGGACCGGGATTCCTGGAGAAGTCCCTGGCGGCGCTCGACGCCGCCCTCACGGCGAGCTGACGGCCGGCACCCAGACGTACCCATCACCGCAGGTCAGACCTCACAGAAAGCTCCCAGTCACAGTCCAGGCTCATGGCAGACTGGGGGTGTGAGGTGATAGGCGTGAATGAATCTGGCCAGGGAGCGAAAGTCCTCGTCGTCGACGACGAGGCGAATATTCGTGAGTTGTTGTCGGTGTCGCTGAAGTTCCAGGGGTACGAGGTCGAGACCGCGGCGGGTGGCCCGGAGGCGATCGACCGATGCCGCAACTTCAAACCCGACGTCCTCGTCCTCGACGTGATGATGCCGGGAATGGACGGATTCGGCCTCCTGCGCCGACTCCGCGCCGACGGTATCGCCGCACCGGCGCTGTACCTGTCGGCCAAGGACTCGGTCGAGGACAAGATCAACGGCCTCACCATCGGCGGCGACGACTACGTCACCAAACCGTTCAGTCTCGAAGAGGTCGTGGCGCGTCTGCAGGTTCTGTTGCGGCGCAGCGGGTTCGACGAGCGGGCCAAGGAGACCTCGCGGGTCACCTTCGCCGATCTCGAACTCGACGACGAGACGCACGAGGTGTGGAAGGCCGGCAAGCTGATCTCGCTGTCGCCGACCGAGTTCACCCTGCTGCGCTACTTCATGGTCAACGCCGGCACGGTCCTGTCCAAGCCGCGCATCCTCGACCACGTCTGGAACTACGACTTCGGCGGTGAGGTCAACGTCGTCGAATCCTATGTCTCGTACCTGCGACGCAAACTCGACTACGGCGTCACACCACTGATCCACACGCTGCGCGGCGTCGGATACGTCATGCGGGAGCCGCGGTGACCGCTGGCCCGAGCGCCGCGGTGCACTCCGGTGCACGAGGCCCAACGTCGCACCTGCGGGCCGGTACGGCATCCGCATCGAGCGCGGCGGCGTCGGCCCCGCCGGTCACCGGCGTGAAACGCCTCCGTGGTGTGCCGCTGCGGATCTCGCTCGTCGGACTGACCCTCATCCTGGTGGCCGTGGGACTGCTGGTGTCCGGAATCGCCGTCACCTCGGCGATGCGCTCGGATCTCATGTCGCGCACCGACCAGGGGCTGGTGTCGGCGACGGAGGGGTGGGCCAAACCCCGCAACCCCGAGATGGGTTCCTCGCAGGGACCTCCGATCGGCCCGCGCCGACCTCCCTCGCCCTACTTCGTGATGACGACGCTCAACTCGGGTCTGGTGATCTCGAACGCGAGCGACTTCAGTGCCGAACCCGATGTCTCGGGCCTGACGGCGTCCGACGTGGCGCCGACGACCGTCGACTCCGTCGGTGACGGGCCACAATGGCGCGTCGTCAAGACCACCGGACCGGACGGGGTGGCGATCGTCGCGACACCCCTGACCGACGTCAACAAGACCTTGTCGCGACTCATGTGGCTACAGTTCGGCATCGGGGCGGCGGTCGTCGCGCTGCTCGGCGTGCTGAGCTATCTGCTGGTGCGATCCAGTCTGCGACCGCTGCGCCGGGTGGAGGAGACCGCCCACGCGATCGCCGCCGGCAACCTCAACATGCGGGTGGCCCCCGGACCGCCGAACACCGAGGTGGGCAGTCTCTCGGCCTCGCTCAACACGATGCTCGGGCAGATCCAGCACGCGTTCGCCACCACCGCCGCGTCCGAACAGCAGGCCCGGCAGTCCGAGGAGAAGATGCGACGATTCGTCGCCGACGCCAGCCACGAGCTGCGGACCCCGCTCACCTCGATCAAGGGTTTCGCCGAGCTGTACCGGCAGGGCGCGGTGTCCGACGCGGGCGACGCGATGCGCCGCATCGACGACGAGGCGGGCCGGATGACCCTCCTCGTCGAGGACCTCTTGATGCTCGCCCGGCTCGACGCGCAACGTCCGCTGCTCTCCGAACCGGTGGACATGCTGATGCTTGCGGCCGACACCGTGCAGGCCTCGCGGGCCGCCGCGCCGGATCGCGACATCCGGTTGCAGGTCATCCCATCGGCCGAACCGCCTGTGGTGCTGGGTGATTCGGCCCGACTCGTGCAGGTGATCCGCAATCTCGTCAACAACGCGGTGATGCACACCGCCGACGATGCATCGATCACCGTCGGAGTCGGCGTCGACGAGTCCCCCACCGGCAACGGCGATGTGGTGGTCACCGTCGCCGACACGGGCCAGGGCCTGACCTCCGACGAACGTGCCCGCGTCTTCGAACGCTTCTACCGCGGCGACAGCTCACGCTCACGTGGCGAGGGCAGCGGCGGCAGCGGTTTGGGGTTGTCCATCGTCGCCGCACTCGTCGGTGCGCACGGAGGTCGCGTCGGCGTGGACTCCACGCCCGGCTCGGGTGCCTGCTTCTGGGTGCGGCTGCCACGCCTGGCCGACTGAGGTGGCGGTTGCTCAGATCAACTGCCGCAGCCGGGCGAAGTCGGTGAGGTCGTCCCGGAAGCGGTCGAGGGTGACCAGCGTGTACATCCCGTCGATCTGACGGTCCGCCCAGAGTTGATGGATACGACGGAGATCGGCCTGACGTGACTTCCAGCCGATCCCGTCGATCACCGCCAACACGAGTTGGCGTGGCAGACGCACCTCGGCCATCTCCTCGATCTCGCGGACCGCATCGGTCAGCTTCGACCCGGTGGAATCGAAACCCTTTGCCGCGACCACGATGTCGGGACTCGACGGAGCGCCGACGATGAGATCGGCCGGCGCGGTGCGTCCGTTGCGGCCGGAGAACCGGGATCGCGTCGTGTAGTCGAGGCCGAGATCGCGGGCGATGTCCTCGATCTCGTCTTCGATGCGGCGGCCCGACGCCCCGGCCCGGGTGGCCGTCAGGCGGGTACCCGCGCGGGCGACGAGGATGTCGGCGAAGGAATAGGTCCGGTGCATCTGCGCCGCCAGCATGCGGACGAGATCGAACTCCTCGTCGAGCCAGGTCACCAGTTCGACCGGACGGCTCCGCGCCAGGCCATGCCAGCCGGACGTGTCGAACCGGTCGCGCAGCACATTCTTCAGCTTCTCCTGCGACAGCCCGATCGCCAGACCCAGGACCGGGACATCGCCGGGATTCTCCCGGACCCACGCGGCGAGGCCGGCGATATCGGTGTCGAGGAGTTCGCCGAGACCGGCCGTGGCCGCCGCGATGTGCTCGGCCTCCGGCGTCGACGCCGTCGGATCCACGTGAGACGTCAAGCGTCCCAACGTCTTCAGGTACTCGTCGAAATCCGGTGCGCCGGCCATCGGGGTCAGTCGCGTCCGATGAAGAGGTACTCGTTGACGTCGCGGCGGGTGGCGGCGGCGTGCGTGCCGAAACTGTACTTGTGGTCGATCGCGATCACCTCCACCGACGGTTTCACCTTGCCCAGCAGGTCGGTGATGCGATCGGCGTCCGGCAGGGCGTTCGACGAATAGGACAGCACGATCGCACCGGCGTCCTGGAAATGCTCGAACGTCCGCACCAGGGCGTCCTCGATGGTCCGCTTGTAGGCGAACGGGGTGAACCGCTTCGGCAATTTCTTGGTCTTGGTGTTCTCCATGATGGTCATGCCCTGCCAGTACGCCGACAGACCCTCGAGGAAGTGATACCGCTTGATGTAGTCGTTGTCGTCGGTGGGCGGGGCGTACGGCGGATCGAGATACACCAGATCCGGGGCGCCCCCGAGGGCCGCGGTGGCGTCGAAGTCGAAGACATCGCCGCAGGAACTGTGATGGCGCAGACCGTTGCTGAACACCGTCGCGTTGTATTCGGCGGCCGATCGGAGACGGAAATGATCCCGCAACGACATCCGCAGATCGCGTCGGCCGTCGGCGTAGCGAGTGGAATCGGTGAAGGTGAACACGCCGCGTGGCTGTTTGCGGGCCGCCGAGAGCACCAGCGCCGCGATGGCCAGGTCGCGTCGATATCCGCGCAGCCGATCGATGTGCGACCACGCCGAATCCAGGAAGGCGCGGTCGTCGGCGTCGAAGTAGAGGCCGTCGAACGTCGAGGAGATGAAGTCGCGGTCGTCGGCGGGGGGACCGCAGATCTCCTCGATCAGATCGGGTTCGAGCCGCACCGAGGAGTTGGCGACCGTCGCGCGGGTGATGATGTGCGGAAAGTTCAGGAAATCGTTGCTGGCCACGGCAAAGCCCTGCGCCTTGAGCAGGTACGAGACGACTCCGGAGCCGGAGAACGCATCGACCGCCGTCGCGCCGCCGATCTCGGCGAAGGCGCGTTCGAGATGGGGGAGCAGCCGGTACTTCGAGCCCATGTAACGCAGCCGCGGGAAGCGCTGCGCCGCATCGACGATGTCGACGGAAGCGGCGGGCGCGCCACGGGCGGGATCGAAGGCTCGGCGACTCACAGCACACAGGATGTCACGGACCTCCGACAACAAAAAGATCAACACGTCGGTGAACTCCGGTCGTCGTGGTGAGACGAACGCCCCAAACATCGGCCCCAACACCACTGTCGGTGGGGTGTCCGGCCCTAGACTGTGGGGCATGTCGTCGGTATTCACGAAGATCATCAACGGAGAACTGCCCGGTCGATTCGTCTGGCGTGACGGTCAGGCCGTCGCCTTCCTGACCATCGAGCCCGTCACCCCCGGCCACGTGCTGGTGGTGCCGCGCAAGGAGGTCGATCACTGGGAGCAGATGGACACCGCGTCCTTCACCCACCTCGCCGACGTCGCGCAGAAGGTCGGCCGTGCCGTTCGGGAGGCCTTCGACGCACCACGCATGGGTCTGCTGATCGCCGGCCTCGAGGTACCGCACGTGCACATCCACGTGTTTCCGGCGTTGAGCATGGACACCTTCGATCTCGGCAACGCCCGCAAGGACATCACCCCGGAACAGCTCGACGCCGACGCCGACAAGATCCGGGCGGCCCTGCGCGCCACCGGCTATACCGAATACGTCGACGACTGAGGCGGTCACCCGCGCCACTGACAGCGCTCTGTTGGCCACTGACAGCGCTCACTTGGTCACTGACAGCGCTCTGTTGGTCACTGACAGCGCTCTGTTGGTCACTGACAGCGCTCACCTGACCACTGACAGCGCTCGGTGATCCCACTGCGTGGCGTTGCCAGCACCGCCGAGAGCGCTGTCAGCGATGTCGAAAGCGCTGTCCGTTGTATGCCAATCTGGGTGTGAGTCACTTCCGAGGAGGAGGTTCACAACATGAGTATTAGTGCTGGTTACACGATCGCTGAGATCACAGCCTATGTCCGGGAGTATCTGGAG
>NZ_JBDZDJ010000033.1:0-39144 GCF_040049135.1 Gordonia sp. VNK1
CCGCGGCTGCCGCGGGTGTTTTTGTTGTCTTCACAAACCACAAATCATGCCCCGGCAGCCGCTCCCACCAGCGCAAACACGCCGCGCAACCTCACAACCCGCGATCTACGGCTGTAGTACTAGCCGCCGCGTTGAGCTCCGTCGAAACGAAGTCCGTGTCGAGACCAGGTGAGACAAGGCTGGAACCCGTACCACTACAACGTCTCCCGTGAACGTGCCGCGCTATAGCACAGCCCACCGACAAGGGATCGACGCCGACGCTAGGTTATCCACAGACCAAAAGTTATGCACAACAACAGGATTCACGACACTGACCCTTGCGTCGACCGCCAACCCGGCGTACTGTGGTGGACATGACATCGGGGGAACTTGACACCACCATCGACTTGTTGTCGGAGCTTGACTTCGCCACCGGCAGCCTCACCCACGAGGACGCAAAGAGCGCGCTGCATGCCATCCTGCTGATCCGCAATCTGGTCGATCACCACGCCAGTGTGCTTGTCGGACTTTGCGATCACCTGAAGGTTGCAGAGAAGGAGGGTCGCAAACTGCAGGAGCTCCTGCTCGAGTGGGGTGTCGCCCCGGCCTCGGCGTCCCGCATGATCCGCCTGGGTACCACTCCCGATATCGACCGCGTACACCGCCACACCGCGCTGGGCACATTGTCGGCCGAACACGCCGACGCCATCGTCCGAGGATTGACGCACATCGAGAAACGATCCGGCGAACCCGTCACCGCCGAAGAACGCGACGCACACAGCATTGCCCTACTCGGGCACGCGACCGCCGGGTTCACGCCCGCCGAGATCCGTGACTACGCCAAGAGTCGCGGGAATCAGCAGGCCGACGACACCGATGGTCTACCGGCGGGCGAAGATCGCAGTATCAACACGCTGGACTTTCACGATTCCGACGACGGACGACTCACCGTCACCGGCGATCTGCATGCCGTGCTCGGGGAGAAACTACGGACCGCGATCGAAGTGTTGTCGGCGCCACGACCCCAACCCGACGGGTCCCGCGATCCACGCTCGGCCGGGCAAATGCGTGCCGACGCCCTCGAGATCATCCTGGACACCGCCGCCCGTGTCGCCACCGGACAGTACTGCGACGACGACGGGCCACGCATGCCCACCGAACTGGTCAACCTCACGATCCCCACCGGCACGCCCTCGTTGGCATCGCTGCGGTTCATGGGATCGGTCACCGAAGCCACCGCCCGAAAACTGTGCTGCGACGCCACCGTCGGTGTGATGATCGTCAGCAAAGACGAGGTACCCCTGTCACTCGGACGGACGATCCGACTGTTCAACCGGGCCCAACGCCGCGCGTTGACGCACCGCGACAAAGGGTGCATCAAGTGCGGTGCGCCGCCTTCGCGGACCCAGGCGCACCACATCGTCCATTGGATCGATGGCGGCGAAACCTGTGTGGAGAACGGCGCTTTGCTCTGTTCGTCCTGTCATGACGATGTCCACCATAACGGATGGGACGTCGTCATGGGAGCCGACCACCACCCGTGGTTGATCCCACCGGAAACGGTTGACCCACAACGCCGATGGCTGAGGTCGTATCACCGCAAGACCATGACGTTGGATGGATTGCCGGGTGCGGCATGATAATTCGAGTTCCAGCCTCGGGTTGCGAGGTCTCCTTGCGTTGAGCTCCGTCGAAACGACACGGCTCGTCGTTTCGACGGAGCTCAACGCGGCGGCTAGCGCTCCTCACCGGCTCGACCCACGGGCAAGGGACTCGACCGACGGGCAAAGGGACTCGACCGACGGGCAAAGGGGCTCGACCGGCTGGCAAAGGGGCTCGACCGGGGAGATGGGGGCTCGGATCGAGCAGCTGGATAAGGGAACTACCAGCGCCCATAAAGCCCACAGATAGACAACAGACCAACCAACCCGCACCCGGCCCCGGCTGGGACCGCATCCGTTCTTTGACAAATCCACAGTGAAATGTAGACGCCGACAAGAGGTGTCGTGCGCTCGACGGCCCCACGTCGCAGGGGTGCGCAGCGTGAGATGCCTCGGCGGGTCCAGCCTGCCGTGAGGGCAAGTGAGTGAATACTATTGCGCCGGTGCGATCACCGGTGGATTCGTCGGTGCAACTGGCTCGGTCTCACTCGGTGCGATCTCGGGTTGTGTCTCCGCCGGGGGCGGGGCGATCGCCCCGGCCAGGCCGCGGATCTGCGTTAACGCCGGATAGCCCAGGATCCCCGGGCAGGAGGTGTTGTTGTAGTCCCGGTGTCCCGCGATCATCGGCATGTGTGTCTGGGTTCCGGCGGGAAACTTGCTGTCGGAGAAGTACTCCGACGTGAGGTCGGCAGTCCCCGCAGGATTCAGTCCCGCCAGGTTCAGGCGCCACTTCAGGAACCGGCCGGCCGAGGCGATCATCGGTCCGCTCGGCGCGATCTCGTCGAGATTGCCGATCATCGACAGTCCCACGGTGTCACGGTTGAATCCGCCGGTATGCGTGCCTTCGACGTTGCGGTCCAGACCGCCGAATGCGCCCTCGAAGGTCTGGCCGTACTTGTCGACGAGAACGTTGTAGCCGATGTCGCACCAATTGAGAGTGCGTGCGTGATACGCGTAGATACCCCGGACGATCTCCGCCGACTGCTGCGGTGTGTAGTCATTGCTCCCGGCCGTGTGATGCACGATCGCGCCACGCAACGTCGGAGACAACGACGGCTGAGAGCAGCGGATGGACTCATCGGCACCCCACGCCGCCCGGGAGATCACCTGAGGACCACCGGACAGCGTCGTCAGCATCGACGATCCGAGGGAGAGCAGGCTGTCCGGATTGAGTAGGGTCGCGGTCAACTCAGGGAAGACCGTGCCGGCGAGGTTCTTCACGATCTCGGCGCCACTGCCGACGACGAGATCGAGGAGGCCGCTGCCGGTGTCGCCGGCGGCAAGCGTCGCGGGAATGGCGAGACCGTCGGCGGCCAAGGCGACCTGGATCTCCTTCGCGCCGCCCACCCACACGGGTTCGGTGCCGCCCGGTTGTCGCGCCGACGGCTCACCCGATGTGTGAATCGGTTCGAGCTCGATCCAGTCGCCCCAGCGTCCATTGGGCTGCTTGGCCCGAAGCAACATCGTCTGCTCGTCGGCATTCCACACCGGCCTGGTCCACGTGAATCCGACCATCTTGAACGGCGTGTCCCGCACAAGATGCTTCACGAGTGCACCTACCGGGCGACGCCCCGACGGGGCGCTGCCGGACGGTGAACCGCTCGCAGCCGAAGGCGAAGTTGTCGACGGCGAAGTTGCCGACGGCGAAGTTGTCGACGGCGAAGGGGCTGCACCGGACGGTGTGGAAGTGGCCGGAGCAGGCACATCATCGGCCACCGGCATCTGCGACAAATCGAGGCGGGGCAGGGTGATCCCCGCCCGGCCCAAGCCGGATCGCGCGAGGTCGAGTGCGGTGGCCGGGACATCGCGGAGTTTCACCGTCGCGCTCTCGACGGCGTCGGTCGGCGCGTCCTCGAGGCTGCGTTGGGTGTCCACCGCGCGAATATCCGCCGATCGCTGGGCGCCGGCGTCGACGAGGAAGCCCGCCCCGACGATCACGGCGATGGCGGCGATCATCATCGAGGGTCTGCGTCGCGGGTATCGCACGGGTGGTCCACTCCTTCACGTCGGTATGGCCCGGTGGGCTCTCGTCCGCACCGGCCGCGCTGATCCTCCACGGCCGACGTCGACGACGCGCCGACCCCACGCCGCGTACCCACAACATGTGATGTGGTTGTTATCTCCTGTGGTTGGTGATTCTCAAGAGACTTGTCTATCGTCACTTGAGTCACATAAACACCATCCGTAACAGCCGGTTGCGGTGTTCCGGCCGAAGGGGGAGGTGTGTTCGAGCGATGGCGACTCGCCTGACACGAGCGTTGACGACCCGGGTTCGCCCCGGTCTGGCGCGTCGACGCCGCACCTCATCGGCGATCGGGGCGGCGGCCGCACTGACGCTCGTCGGGGGTATCGCGTTGGTCGGGACCACCGCCGACCGCGCACCCGACATCGGTCTCACCGCGGGCTCGGAGATCACCCTGATCGGTCACGGATACGGCCACGGCCGCGGTATGGGCCAGTACGGCGCGTACGGCTACGCCAAACGCGGCTGGTCGTATCAGCAGATCCTGCAGCACTTCTACGGCAACACCACGGCCGGACGTCCGGCCAACCCCGAGATCCAGGTGGGTTTGACCAACGTCGGCGGCGTCAGCGTCCGTTCCGATGCGGGTATGCGCGTTGGCGGGCAGCCCGTCGAAGCCGGCCAGGCGGTCAGCCTCGCGGGCAACATGGCCAACATCCTCTCCGGCTGCGGCGGCTCGGTGATCCGTTCGGTGCCGCTGACCCAACCCTTCGTCGATCCGGTCAACGCCGCGCCGAACCGGCCCGCCAACGAATTCCTCAAACTGTGCGGCTCCAACGCCGCCTACCGCGGATCGCTCGGGCTCGATGGCGGCCGCGTGGTCAACAAACTCAACGTCGACGACTACGTCAAGGGCGTCATCCCGCGCGAGAGCATCCCCGGCTGGGCCGACTCCGGCGGCATGGAGGCCCTCAAGGCGCAGGCGGTCGTCGCGCGCAGCTACGCGCTGGCCGCGATCGCCGGCGGCAAGAAGATCGACGACACGCAGAACTCCCAGGTGTACGGGGCCGTCGCGGGTGAGGACCCGCGGACCAACGCAGCGGCCGATGCCACCGCGGGCCAGATCCGGCTACAGAACGGTCAACCCGCCTTCACCGAGTTCTCCTCATCCACCGGCGGGTTCAGTGCCGGCGGCAAGTTCCCGGCGGTGGTCGACGACGGTGACGCCGGATCGCCCAACCACGACTGGACCGCGACGGTGAGCCCGAGTGCGGTGGCAGCGGCCTTCGGGCTGGGCAGTCTCGACAAGTTCGAGGTGATCGAGGCCAACGGTCTCGGCGCCGAGCACGGCCGCGCACTCAAGGTGCGTGCCACCGGTGGTGGCCGCAGCGTGGAGGCGACCGGCGAGGAGGCGCGGACCAAACTCGGTCTGAAATCGTCGTGGTTCTCCGTCCAGGGTCAACAGACGCCGCCGGCGATCGTGAAACCGCCGACCGGACCCGCCGGTGGGGCCGGGTCGCTGGATCTCGGTTCCCTGGGCGGGCTCGCCGACCAGCTCCTGCCCGGTGCCGGTGATCTCCTCAGCGCGGCGACCAGCGCATTCCAGGGGCTGTCCGGCGACCTCGGTGGCATCACCGGACCACTCGGCCAGGCGCTGGGCGTGCCGACGCTGACCCCAGACGGCGCGGGCGTCACCCAGCTGTTCCAGAAGGGCATGATGTTCTTCTCGCAGCAGACCGGCGCGCACGCACTCGCCGGGCAAGGACTCGCGCGGTATCAGGCGCGCGGCGGAATCCCGGTGCTGGGCTTCCCCAAGCGCAACGTCCTGCGGTAGCGGGCGTCAGCTCCCCGGACCTGCGGCCACCACGCCGCCGGCCACATCGACGAGCTTGGTGTTCGACTCCTGGGACAACTTGGCCAGCAGGTAGAACGCCGCGTCGGCGTCGATGCGGTACCGCTCCATCAGCATGCCCTTGGCCTGCCCGATGAGATCACGCGACGACAGGGCACGACGCAACTGTTCCTTCTCTCGCACCGCGGCGAACGTCGTCGAGCAGTGCGCCGCGAATACCTCCGCGAGCGCCTGCGCCTGCGCGTCGAACGCGTCGGAGGAATGGCTGTGCAGGTTGAGTGCCGCGAAGTCGCTGCCGTCGATGTAGAGGGTGCAGCACAGCATCGAGGCGATCCCGGCCTGTGCGGCGGCCGCGGCGAACCGGGGCCAGCGCTCGTCGCGGGTCATGTCGGTGATCGACACGGTGGCGTCGTCGACCGCGGACCGCACGCACGGTCCCTCGCCGAGTTCGCGTTGGATGTCGTCACAGCGAGCAGCACCGGCGCCGACCGCGACCGGCGTCTCGATCTGTCGTCGTGTGACCACCGTGACACTGGCCTCGTCGGCGCCCGGCACGGTTCCCACCGCAGCCGCCGTGATGGCACGCAGCACGTCCTCGGCACCGTCACTGCGTATCCGCAGCTCGTTTACCAGGGTGGTGATCAGCGACGTCATGTCCGTCGTCAACTCGAGTCCTCCTCGCCGGGACAGAGAAAACCAACTCCATAAGGGTACGACGCGCAGCCGTTGCCTCGTGGGTCGGCGAATCCTCAGGTTCGGTCCGTTACGCTGAACACCCGTGGCATCCAATAGCAGCGCAGCTCCTGACTCGTACCAGGGCTACGACCTGATCGTCGTCGGATCCGGCTTTTTCGGCCTCACCGTCGCCGAACGCGCCGCCACCGAGCTGGGCAAACGTGTCCTCGTCCTCGAGCGGCGTCATCACCTCGGCGGCAACGCCTACTCCGAACCGGAACCCACCACCGGCATCGAGATCCACAAGTACGGCGCACACCTGTTCCACACGTCCAACAAGAAGGTGTGGGAGTACGTCAACAGGTTCACCGACTTCACCGGCTATCAGCATCGCGTCTTCGCGATGCACAAGGGACAGGCCTATCAGTTCCCGATGGGACTCGGCCTGGTCGCCCAGTTCTTCGGCCGCTATTACAGCCCCGACGAGGCGCGTGCATTGATCGCCGAGCAGGCCAGCGAGATCGACGCCGCGGATGCGACGAACCTCGAGGAGAAGGCGATCAGCCTCATCGGTCGCCCTCTGTACGAGGCCTTCGTCCGTGATTACACGGCCAAACAGTGGCAGACCGACCCGACGGAACTGCCGGCCGGCAACATCACCCGCCTCCCGGTGCGCTACACCTTCGACAACCGCTACTTCAACGACACCTACGAGGGATTGCCCGTCGACGGGTACACCGCGTGGCTGGAGAACATGGCCGCCGACGAGCGGATCGACGTCCGGCTCGACACCGACTGGTTCGAGGTCCGCGACGCGGTCCGCGCCGCCAACCCCGACGCGCCCGTCGTCTACACCGGGCCGCTGGATCGGTACTTCGACTACTCGGCCGGGCGGCTGGGCTGGCGAACCCTGGATTTCGAGACCGAGGTGCTGCCGACCGGCGACTTCCAGGGCACCCCGGTGATGAACTACAACGACGCCGACGTGCCCTACACCCGGATTCACGAGTTCCGGCACTTCCATCCCGAGCGGGACACCTATCCGTCGGACAAGACCGTCATCATGCGTGAGTACAGCCGATTCGCCACCGACGACGACGAACCGTATTACCCGATCAACACTCCGGAGGACCGCGACATGCTCGCCACCTACCGGGATCTGGCCAAGGCCGAGACGGTCCAGGCCAAGGTGCTCTTCGGTGGGCGCCTGGGCACCTATCAGTACCTGGACATGCACATGGCGATCGCCAGCGCGCTCACCATGTTCGAGAACACGCTGGCACCGCACCTGGCCGACGGCGCATCGTTGACGGGCCGGTGAACCGGAGTGAAGCAGACCGGAGTGAAGCAGGCCGGAGTGGAGAAGACGAGGCAGTGACCGTGACCCAAACACAGCCCGAGACCACCATGGCCGAGGAGTCCAAGGCCGTCGAACTGTTGCAGCGGGTGATCTTCCCGCGGCCCGGTGAACCGGTCGACGTGCGGTCGCTGTACCTCGTCGAATCGTGGGGCAACAGTCGTCGCGCACACTCGCCGAGCCGCACCTCGGTGGTTCTCGGCGCCGAGTCCGAGGTCAGCTTCGAAAGCTACTTCAACGCCTTCGCCGCCGCCTACTGGCGCCGCTGGAGTGTCCTGAGCACGGTGGTGCTGCGTGTTGAGGTCATCGGCACCTGCCGGGTGGATCTGTACCGCTCCAAGGTCGACGGTTCCCGGATCGGTATCGGCGGGGATCTGATCGCCACCGACGAGAACGGCCGTGGCGTCATCGAATTCGAGTTGGACCTCGGGCCGTTCGAGGACGGCGGCTGGATCTGGTTCGACATCACCACCGACACCGAGACCGAAATCGTCTCCGCCGGTTGGTATTCGGCGATCGAATGCCCGCAACCGGCAGACACCAAGCGGGTCACCGTCGGTATCCCGACGTTCAACCGGCCCACCGATGCCGTCAATGCGCTCGCCGCCCTCACCTCGGATCCGTTGGTGGACGAGGTGATCGACGCCGTCCTGATGCCCGATCAGGGCACCCGCAAGGTCGTCGACGAACCCGGCTACGCCGAGGCCGCCGGAGCGCTCGGCGAGCGACTGCGCATCTTCGATCAGGGAAACCTCGGTGGTTCGGGCGGGTACGCGCGCATCATGTATGAGGCGCTGCGACTGACCGACAGTCCGTATGTGCTGTACATGGACGACGACATCGCCATCGAACCCGACTCGATCCTGCGGGCCCTGGCGATGTCGCGATTTGCCAAATCCCCCATGCTCGTCGGTGGGCAGATGCTGAACCTGCAGGACCGCAGCCACCTGCACTGCATGGGTGAGGTCATCAATCACCACACCTTCATGTGGACGGCGGCGCCGTTTGTCGAGTATGACCACAACTTCGCCCAGTACCCGCTGCGTGACCGCGAGAACTCCAAGAATCTGCATCGGCGCATCGATGTGGAGGGCAACGGCTGGTGGATGTGCATGATCCCGCGGCAGTGCGCCGAGGAGATCGGCCTGCCGATGCCGTTGTTCATCAAGTGGGATGACTGGGAATTCGCTTTGCGCGCAGCGAAAGCCGGCTATCCGACGGCGACGGTGCCGGGAATTGCCATCTGGCACATGGCGTGGAGCGACAAGGACGACGCCATCGACTGGCAGGCGTACTTCCACCTGCGCAACCGGCTCGTCGTCGCGTCCATCCATCACGACGGCCCGATCAAGGGCATCTTGCAGTCGATGGCGAAGGCGACAGCGAAACATCTTCTGTGCCTTGAGTATTCGACCGTCGCTATCCAGAACGAGGCGATCCGGGACTTCCTGGCCGGTCCGGATCACATCCGTTCGCTGTTGCCGACCGCGCTGCCCAAGGTGGCCGGCATGCGCAAGCAGTTCTCCGACGCGGTGGTCCTGCCGTCGGCGACCGAACTGCCCCGGACCAGTGGTGAGGCAACGCATCTGGGCACCAACATCCCAGAGGGCGCGGTGGCCAAGCTGCGGGCGCTCGCCGGTGTGGTGGTCAACAACATGCGTCCGGCCGACCCGCGGCATCACGAAGTGCCCCAGGCGAATTACCCGCCCATCGAGGCCCGCTGGTTCTCGCTGGGCCGGGTCGACGGCGTCACCGTCACCACCGCCGACGGTCGGGGCGTGGTCTACCGCAAGCGTGATCGGGACACGATGATCGCCCTGGCCCGCGAGTCGGCAGCCCTGGTCCGGGAGTTGAACGAGCGATTCGACGAGATGCGCGAGCTCTATCGCGGCAAACATCAGGAATTGACCAGTAAGGAGAGCTGGGCGGGTGTCTTCGGAATCGACTGACAGCGACGTCAGCACGGTCAGTGTGATCGGCCCGGCACCCACCGGGGAGGCGGCGGCCCTCGTCGCGATCCAAGGTGCTCTCGCGGATCGGCCCGGTGTGCTGCCCGCGGCGCGCGGGCTCTCGCACTTCGGCGAGCATTCGCTGGGGTGGCTGGCGATCAGCGGTATCGGTTGGGCGCTGGCGGTACGCCGCGACGACGAGGTGGCCCAGCGCCGCTGGATCGAGGCTGGTGTCGGTGCCTTCGGTGCCCACGCCGCGTCGGTGATCATCAAGCGCATCGTGCGGCGCCGGCGACCACATGACCCGCGCATCGTCGTCGGGGTGTCGACGCCGAGCCGATTGAGCTTCCCGTCGTCGCATGCCACGTCGACGACGGCGGCGGCCATCCTGATCGGTCGCGCCGCCGGATTACCGCCCTACCTGCTCCCGGCCGCGCTGGTGCCGCCTATGCTCACCTCGCGACTGGTACTCGGTGTGCACTATCCGAGCGACGTCGCCGCCGGTGCGGCGATCGGTGCCCTGAGTGCCGGTGCCGTCGTTGTCGGCGATCAGTTCATCGAGCGCGCCGCCGACACCGCGGCCCGCCATCCGACCACAACCCGGCTCGCCGGCGTGGCCGCCCGCCTCGGTGCGCTCGCACTGGTGCCGGGATCGACGGCCCGCCTGGTGATGTCGCAACTGGTCGGTGGGAAGTTCAGCAACAGGGAGAACGCATGAGCGAGGAGCCGATCGAGCACGGGAAGGTCCTTGGTCCGCCCAAGAACCTGACCGCCGGGCTCATCAAGGCGGTCCGTCCACGTCAGTGGGTGAAGAACGTCCTGGTTCTCGCCGCGCCGCTGGCCGCGGGCAACATCACCGACTCCACCGTCCTCTGGCGGGCCGGCATCGCCTTCATCGCCTTCTGCATGGTGGCGTCGTGCATCTACCTGGTCAACGACTCGATGGACGTCGAGTCCGACCGTAATCACCCGACGAAGCGTTTCCGCCCCATCGCGGCCGGCGTCGTCCCGGTGCCGTTGGCCTACACCCTCGCGGTCATCCTCGGCGCCGGATCGCTCGCGGTGGCCTTCGTCGCGAACTGGCAGACCGCGGTGGTCATCGCCATCTATCTGGTGATCCAGCTCGGCTACTGCTTCGGTCTGAAGAACCAGGCCGTCATCGACATCTGCATCGTGTCGTCGGGCTTCCTGCTGCGGGCCATCGCCGGTGGCGTTGCCGCCGAGATCCGCTTGTCGCAGTGGTTCCTGCTGGTCATGGCGTTCGGGTCGCTGTTCATGGCCGCCGGCAAGCGTTACGCCGAGCTGCAACTCGCCGAACGCACAGGAGCGAAGATCCGCAAGGCGCTGCAGTACTACACCACCACGTACCTGCGGTTTGTCTGGACGCTCGCGGCCACCGCGGTCGTCCTCTTCTACGGTTTGTGGGCCTTCGACAAGAACTCCGACCACGACACAAACGTCGCCTACGCCTTGTCGATGGTGCCGTTCACCATCGCGATCCTGCGGTATGCGGTCGACGTGGACGGCGGCGAGGCCGGTGAACCCGAGGAGATCGCGCTGGGTGACCGCGTACTGCAGGTCCTGGCCGTGGCCTGGATAGTATGCGTGGGTGTCGCGGTCTATGCAGTCTCCTGATCGACCCGCCGACGACCGCCGCACGGCCGACGAGGCGTCGCGGCGTTCGGCGCGCAGAGCCCAGCCCGAGCCGGACGACAACCCGACGCGGTGGCTGCGACTGAATCTCGACGACGAGGGCGCTGTCAGCGATGACGAGAGCGCTGTCAACGGGGACGAGAGCGCTGTCAGCGACGACAAGGGCGCTGTCAGCGACGACGAGAGCGCTGTCAGTGACGACGAGGGCGCTGTCAACGGGGACGAGAGCGCCAAGCCGCGTCGCCGCTGGGGTGGTCGCGAGTGGACCGCCACGATCAGTTTCCTGATCGGTACGGTCGCCGTGACCATCTTCTTCGCCATCGGTGCCTGGCAGCGTCGCTGGATCGCCGACGACGGCCTCATCGTCCTGCGTACCCTGCGTAACCTCTTCGCGGGCAACGGCCCGGTGTTCAACGCGGGGGAGCGGGTCGAGGCCAACACCTCCACCGCCTGGACCTACCTGTTGTGGTTCTGGGCGTGGGTGACCGACGGTCAACTCGAATACGTCGCGCTATGGGTGGCGCTGGTGCTCTCGGTGGCGTCCATCCCGATCGCCATGTACGGCACGGCCCGACTGATGGGGACCCGCCTCGGTGGCATCACCGGCGACGGCTACACATTGCTGCTGCCGCTCGGCGCGATCATCTACATCGCTCTCCCGCCCGCCCGAGACTTCGCGACCAGCGGACTGGAGAACGGTCTCTGCATCTTCTGGGCGGCGACGCTGTGGTGCCTGCTGGTGTCGTGGAGCAGGCGGCCTAGCCGACGACGTTCCGGCGACGACGGAACCCGGTGGGGTGCCGCGGCCACCCTGTTCCTCGCGTTCTGGGCCGGTCTGGCACCGTTGATCCGCCCCGAACTCGCCATCGTCGGCGGCATCGCCCTGATGTTGGTGTTTCTCGCCCCGCTCGGATGGAGGATGCGCGTCGGTGTGGTCGTGGTGGCCGCGGTGCTGCCGGTGGGCTACCAGATCTTCCGGATGGGCTATTACGCGCTGCTGGTCCCGAATCCGGCGGTGGCCAAGGACGCCAGCGGCTCCAAGTGGCATCAGGGATTCCTCTACCTGGCCAACCTGTTCGGCCCGTACACGCTGCTTCTGCCGGTGATCCTGGCGTTCGTCGCCGGGATCGTGCTGATCGTCGGTGTGCGGCTGCGGCGATCCCGGCCGACGGCCGCCGCCCCGACGCCTGCTCGCCCGCAGTCGCGGCGCGAGCGCGTGGCCGGCTGGTCGGCGCGCCTGCAGACGCCGAGTGCGGTGGTGATCGCAGTACTGCTCGCCGGCGCCGTCGTCTTCGTGTACTGGCTGCGTCAGGGTGGCGACTTCATGCACGGCCGAGTGCTGCTGACCCCGCTGTTCATCCTGTTGCTGCCGCTGATGGTCATCCCGGTGACGATCCCGGTCCACGGCATCCTCGCCGCATTCCGGCGGACCCCGGGCGCGAAGCAGCAGCCAGACACCGACGACATCGCAGCCGATACCGACGCGGTCGACGACATCGCAGCCGATGCCGACGCCCCAGCGGATGACATCAACTCCGAGGCCTCCGATCAGCCCGGCACCGACCCCGACCGCAACCGACGCACGCGACTTCAGCTGGTCGGTTCGGCCCTGATGCTGGGCATGTGGGTCGCGACGGTGATCTGGGCGGTCGCCGCGCACGAGACCGTGCTGCCCAATGCCGGTATCGACATCGGTCGTAGCGGCATCGTCGACGAACGCCGTTTCTACGTCACCAACATGGGCAACGAGAATCCGGTGACCGCCGAGGACTATCTGCACTACCCGCGGATGCAGGCGATGGTCGAAAACATCGAGAAGTACCGCACCGAGGGCGGGGTACTGCTGGCGTCGTTCAACTACGACGAGTGGTATATCGCCAAGCTGCCGGAGCGGACCCCGGCCGACAAGCGGCAACTCACGGTGTACTTCCTCAATCTCGGTATGACGAGCATGAACGCGCCGCTCGACGTGCGCGTCGTCGATCAGATGGGCCTGGCGTACCCGCTGGCCGCTCACACCGAGCGGCTCGAGGACGGCCGCATCGGGCACGACAAGGTGTTGCCGTCGGAGTGGGTGGTCGCCGAGGCCGGTGCCAACCCACGCAAGCCGGTGCTGCCGGGATACCTCGACGAGGACGTGGTGCGTCAGGCTCAGGTGGCTCTCACCTGCCCCGCCACCCAGGACCGGTTCGCCTCGTTCGAGGAGCCGTGGTCGTGGTCGCGGTTCAAGCGCAATCTGGTGCAGTCTTTCGGGTTCACCGACTACCGGATCAATCGCAATCCCGAATACGAGATCCAGCGCTGTGGCCTGCAGATGCCGGAACGTCTCAACCCGCGGTGATGCGCGGTCTCGCACGGGTCGCGCACAGAAGTTGCGAGAAATGATCTCGAATCGGTAACGTGCCGCGCGGCGCGATCGATAGAACGACCGTGAACAAGACGTCCGGTGACGTCTGTCAGCACCAAACTGAGAGCGATGTGAGAGAGATCACAGAGTTTGTCAGGGTTCGGCAACTCACATAGGCTGCCGAAAGTCGTGTGCGAGCGATCGCACGAGCATGTGGTGTTGGGGGTCAACCGGAGGTCGTCGTTGTAATCCGGCGTGGGCGGACCGATCTGACGGGTCCGTGACGCCGGTGACAGAGGGAGATTTCAGTCGATGGGTGCAGGTGAGATGAAACCGAAGGCGACCGGTGGGTTCCGGCTCCGCAGTCGGCTGGTGGCGGTCGTGGTCGCCGCGCTGACGGTGGCCGGACTTGTGGGAGTGGTTGCCGGTTCCGGTCAGGCGGATGCCCGGATCAACGGCACCGGCCTCCAGAACAACTTCAGTATCGACGCCTGCGGAATGCCCACCAATGGGGCGTTCGGCAACAAGTCGATGGCACCGGGCCGGGTCAACGTCCGCACCTGGTTCAAGCCGGGCAATCAGCGCACCGTCATCATGCTCGACGGTATGCGCGCCCAGTACGACTACTCCGGCTGGGAGATCAACACCAACATCCAGGAACTGGTCAAGCGAGGCATCAACGTCGTCGAGCCGATCGGCGGCCCGGCCAGCTTCTACACCAACTGGAATGCGCCCAGTAACTTCAACGGGCAGCAGCGTCGGTACATGTGGGAATGCGTCATCCAGAATCGTCTGGTGCCGGCGCTCAAGCAGCGTGGCTACAAGGGCAAGAACGGCAAGTACGCCATCATGGGTATCTCCTCGGGTGGTAACGCCGCGCTGTCGCTGGCCGCGCACCGCCCCGACCTCTACTACGCCGCCGGCTCGCTGTCTGGCTACAACTTTTTGAGCGCCCCGGGCATGCACACGATGATCCGGCTCGCGATGCTCGACGTCGCACCGGCGCCGTGGAACGTCGACGCGATGTGGGGCCCGCCGTGGGATCCGCGCTGGTACGACAACGACCCGTCGATGCTCATCAACCGGATGCACGGGATGAAGATCTTCGTCGGCTCGGGTAACGGCCTGTTCGGTCGGTACAACGCACTGCCGAACGTGTTCGACGACCTCTTCAAGGGTTCGACGCTCGAGGTGCTCGCCTTCACCCAGGCCAAGGCCTTCGAGGGGCTGGCACTGATCAACGGTCTGCCGGTGATGAGTCACTACGCCAACGGCACCCATGCCTGGGGCTACTGGCAGGACATGGTGTGGAACGCCTACGCACAGGGCTTCTTCCGCTGATCCGCTAGACGCGGCAACTGCTCTACCGACCCCGGTCGGAACCACTGGTTCCGGCCGGGGTTTTCGCATCGGCCGGTCACCCGGTCGGGACGCTACATCTGTCCGCCTAGATCACAGAAGTCACAAAAATCTCATCTGCCACAGCGTGGCGTCCCCGCCCGACGCGCATGACCGTGTAAGAAACACCTGAGGCTAAATGACACCAGTGAGATTTTTGTGACTCATGTGGTGTTCGGGAGGACAATCCCCCGTGGCGACGGGTCGTCGGGGTGCGAAGGAGCTCAAGGGAATGCGAACAGCGAGTGCGGGGCGGCCACGGTGGCGCAACCCCGTCCGAATGATCATCACGATGGTGGTGATCGCCGTGGTGGCAGCGGCGTGGACGTTGATCGGGCAGCAAACCGCACACGGCGCACCGGCACCCGCGCCGGCCGCGCCACCGGCGACCTCCCCGGCACCGTCACCCGCCTCCCCGGCACCGGCGGAATCTCCGGCCCCGGCGGCCAGTCCCGCGCCGGCCGCAGCGCCCGCGGCGACGGCACCCGCCCGCGTCACCAAGACGTACTGGTACACCGACCGCCGGGTCGCCCTGTGGGTGTTCTCGCCGGCGATGAACACCGAGATCCAGGTGCAGATCCTGCTCGCCCGCGACTGGTGGGCCAATCCTCGGGCCAAGTTCGCCCAACTGACGATGCTCGACGGCCTGCGTGCCCAGGATGACCAGAGCGGCTGGATCATCAACACCGACATCGTGAACTTCTATCAGGACAAGAACGTCAACGTCATCCTGCCGATCGGTGGCGAATCCAGCTTCTACACCGACTGGCAGCAGCCGGACAAGGGCAAGACCTACAAGTGGGAGACCTTCCTCATCCATGAGCTCCCGCCGATCCTGGAGGGCGACTGGCGGTCGACCGACGTCCGCGGGATCGAGGGGCTGTCGATGGGTGGCTCCGCGGCGATGATGCTCGCGGCCCGCAATCCCGGTTTCTACAAGTTCGCCGGTTCGTTCTCCGGCATCCTTCAGATGACGTCCTACGGCATGCCGCAGGCGATTCAGTTCGCCCTGCGCGACGGTGGCGGCTACGACGCGATGAAGATGTTCGGGCCGCCCAGCGATCCGGCCTGGAAGGAACACGATCCCTACCTGCTGGCCGACAAGCTCCAGGGCACCAGCCTCTATATCTCCTCCGGGAACGGAATGATCGGCCCGCACGACTCACCGTCGGACATCCCGATGCTGGCCACCAACTACTCCGGCGTCGGCCTGGAACTACTCTCCCGGGTCACCTCGCAGCAGTTCGCGATCAAGCTGAACCAGTTGGGGATTCCCGGTCAGGCCGTCTACCGGGCATCGGGCACCCACACCTGGCCGTACTGGGAGTTCGAGATGCATCAGGCATGGCCGCAGGCCGCCGCCGCACTCGGCCTGTCCGGCGACAAGGTCAGCTGCCGTCCCAGCGCCGCGTTCAAGAAGGTCGCCGACCGCGCCCGGATCGGTGCCTGCCTCACGCCGGAGTACGCCGTGCCAGGCGGTCGGGCACAGGACTTCGCCGGCGGACGCATCATCACCGGACCCAAGGGCCCGAAGGTGGTGGGTGGGGCCATCGGCGGCGCCTACGCGGGTGCCGGCGGACCGGGCGGCAAGCTCGGCCTGCCCACCGGGGACGAACAGAACTGGCGCGACGGCGGCAAGTTCCAGACGTTTGAGCACGGTCGGATCAACTGGACACCGCGCGGAGGTGCCGTACTCGCCCGGTGACCGAACCCGACATGAACACGCAGGAGCCGCTCCACACCACGTGGGGCGGCTCCCGCGTGTGATCCCGGGGACATCGGAGTGTGCCGGGCCTGAGAGCTCTCTGTGGAATCCATGGGTTTTCCGCAGATCACGTGTTCCCGCGGCCGGATTCGTCGGAGGTGTTGGGTAGCCTTGCGCTGGCGGTCCGCACACCGACCGGTGAGCGTTGGCCCGATGTTGTTTGTGCCGTGCTGTTTTCACGGCGCGAGACGTGGAAGCGATGACGAAGTGATGATGACCAAGTACCTCAGGCTCGGCCTGATGATGATGGGCGCCGCGTTGGCGTTCGGCTCGCTGACGGCGTGTTCGGATGATTCGACCGCGAGTGCCCCGATCACCAGCAACCCGGTCACCACCACCTCGCTGTACTCGGCGTCGTCCAGTGCGCCCTCGTCGTCGGCCGCCGCCGACTCCTCGTCCCCCGATTCGGCGACATCGACCACCGCTGGTTCGAGTCTGCCCGCCACGGCACCGCGTACCACCGCGGCGGCGTCGGGTTCGTTCGTCGCACCGTCGGGTCAGGCCCTCGATCCCAAGGCCAAGCGGTATCTGCAGGCCCTGCGCGATCAGAACGTCACCCTGCTCGGCGACGAGGACAACGGCGTCGCGTTGAGCGTCGCGATCTGGGTGTGTGAGGCCCAACGCAAGAACACCGATCCGGTGACCACCAAGGGGTATGTGGTGGCGCTGGTGGCGCCCGGCACCAACAGCACGCAGGAGGCCAACGCCAAGGCCGACAAGGTGATCAAGGCCGCCGAGGATTACTACTGTTGAGCGCGGGATCACCGCTTCTGAGCGGACACCCTGACCGGTGAACGCCGCCCGCCGATCTCGCCGTGCCCGATCGCGCCCGGCCCGCCGACGCATCCTGCCGCTGATGCTCGCAGCGGTCGCCCTGCTCGCGATCATCGCCATCGTTCTCGTCGTGCTGTGGGTGCAGGGTCTGCGTGGCGGTGCGCCGCAACCGCCGGGCACCTCGACCACGCCGTCGACGCCGTCCACCCGCCCCGAGGCGCAGTCTGCCGACTGTCCGGACGTGTTGACCCTGGTGGTGCCGGGTACCTGGGAGTCGGCCGCCGATGACGACCCGGACAACCCCACGGCCAATCCGCGATCGTTGATGCTGCGCGTCTCCTCGGCGCTCAAGGAGCAGTTCCCCGAATCGCGGACCGAGGTGTACACGGTTCCCTACGTGGCGCAGTTCCGTAACCCGACCAACCTCAACGACCACCAGGCCGACTACAACGACTCGCGGACCCAGGGCTACAAGCGGGCCGCGGGCAAGATCATCAGCACGCACGAGCGTTGCCCGCTGACCCGTTACGTGATCATGGGCTTCTCACAGGGTGCGGTGATCTCCGGTGATCTCGCCTCGGCGATCGGAAACGGGCGGGGCGGGGTGCTACCCGCCGAGGATGCCGATCTCGTCCTCGGCGTCGGATTGATCGCCGACGGTCGTCGGCAACCCGGCGATCAGCGCGACATCACCCCGAGCCCGCCGGGCGTCGGAGCCGAGATCTCGCTGAGTGGAATGGGTACGCTCGTACCGGGAATCACGATGACCGGACCACGCACCGGCGGATTCGGCAGCGTTCGCGACAAGGTCGTATCCATCTGTGCGCCAGGCGATCTCATATGTGACGCGCCCACCGTCACCAATCCGCTGGGCGCGGTCAACCAGTTGCTCGGCGCATTGAACAACCCGGTGCACGCCCTCTACGCGACACCGCGGTACTGGTCCCACGACGGCGCCACCGCCACCCAGTGGATGCTCGGCTGGTCGCAGAACCTGATCGACGCGGCGCCCCGCCCGGCCCACAACTGACGGGCGCAACAAGCGCCGCCTACGAGCCCGTGTGTGCGCCGCGCCGCGATGCAGGAGGAAGAGCGAGGAGCGTAGCGACGATGCGATGACGACGACGAGCGGTGCAGGTGGGCGCACGCACGCGCGATTCGCGGAGCGATCGCAACCAAGCACCGTTTGGTGAGCTCACGGGCCTGCATTAACGTTGTGGGCTGGTTCGGCGATGTCCCCCAAAGTGGGGGAGATCCTCCGCCGGAACATCGACGACGCCGGGCAGGTACCGCCGGGCACGAGGAGAGACGCGTATGACCCAGGTCGAGCCCGCCGGGCCGGGCCAGAGCACTGTGCGCAAGTTCCGGTTCGGCGCGGGTGGCGAGGGCAACAAGGACGAGGGCGGCGCCCGTAAGTTCGTCAAACTCGCGCAAACCGCCGAAGAGTACGGATACGACACGTTCGCGGTACCGGATCACCTCGGTAATCAGGTCGGACCGCTGGCCGCGCTGGGTGCACTCAGTCAGGCCACCAGCCGTATCCGCCTCGCCACCTCGGTGCTGGCCAACGGCTTCCGCAATCCGGCGATCCTGGCCAAGGAGGCCAACACGATCGACGTGCTGAGCAAGGGACGCCTCGAACTCGGCATCGGCGCAGGCTGGATGAAAGAGGAATTCGACAAGGCGGGTATCCCGTTCGAATCGCCCGGCGTACGCATCCGGCGTCTCGACGAGTCGCTGACCATCCTCGACAAGCTGATGCGCGGCGAGACCGTGGACTTCGACGGCGAGTTCTATCAGATCAAGGGACTCGAGGGCACGCCGCGGCCCCGGCAGGGACCGCGCCCGCCGATCGCCGTCGGCGGTGGCGGCCCCAAGATGCTCGCGCTGGCAGCCAAGCACGCCGACATCATCTCGGTGGCGCCGGGCACCACACCCGACGGCAAGATGAAGCTCTCCGACATGACGATCGAGAAGACCGCCGAGCGCGTGGACCGCATCCGTGCGGCGGCCGGCGACCGATTCGACGACATCGAGATCAATTGGACCATCGCGGTCATCGTCATCACCGACGATCGGCAGGCCACCGCCGAGATGGCTCTCAAGGCGCTTGATCAGGGGTATCCGCCGAACATCGCCCGCGACGCCGAGTTCACCGTCGACGATGTGCTGAGCTCGCCGTACATCGCGATCGGCTCCTTCGAGGAGATCGCCGATCAGATCCGCGAGATCCGGCGCCGGACGTCGATGTCGTACGTCGGGGTGTTCCCGACCCAGATGGACGCGTTCGCGCCGGTGATCTCGCTCCTCAAGGGAGAGTAATGTGTGACCTCGGTCTGGCGGCGCACCCGGACACCGGATATGCGTGAACCCGGTGGTGTCCGCCCAGGTGAGGGGCCTGCAGTCACGTGATCGGGCTGCAGGATCACAAAAAGCGGACATGACGATCACGCGAAGCGAAACCGAAGACGCGACTGCACTACCGTGAGGCGGTAGTCGCGAGATGAGTACCGATGCGAACACCGATGCCCGAGCAGTCGAGCGTCATCGTTGTTCGTGGGCGCCGCGGGGTGTGCCACGAGAAAGGTACGCACTCACCTGCCCGGCAGGGGAGTGACGTGGGGGCCACAGGAGTAGATGGATGCTGAACACTGAATTCGACCAGTTCCTCGACGAGAACGGTCAGCTGCACTTCACCGAGGACGCGACGCTCGTCGACTATGTCGAGCGCAACGTCCGCGACGCGGCCGACACCCTCGCGTACCGATTCATCGATTACAGCCGTGAACGTGACGGTGAGCGTCAGGACCTCACCTGGGCACAGTTCGGCAAGCGACTGCGCGCGGTGGCCGCCCGACTCCAGCAGGTCACCAAGCACGGGGACCGGGTCGCCATTCTCGCCCCGCAGTCGTTGGAGTACGTCATCGGCTTCTTCGCCGCGCTCTACGCCAGCAACGTCGCCGTACCCCTGTTCAGCCCCGATGAGCCCGGCCACACCGACCGCCTGACCGCGGTCCTCGCCGACTGCGAACCGACCGCCATCCTCACCTCCACCAAATCCGCCGAGGCGGTCCGCAACTTCTTCGCCGACCGCCCCGCCAAGGAACGTCCTCGTGTCATCGCCGTCGACGCGGTCCCCGACTCCGTCGGCTCCGGCTGGGTCGCCCCCGTCGCCGGCAAGGACCACAACAAGGACACCGTCGCCTACCTGCAGTACACCTCCGGCTCCACCCGCGTACCGGCCGGCGTGGAGATCACCTACCAGGCCGTCGCCGCCAACGTTCTGCAGATCTACGACTGCATCGAGATCGACCGCAACGCCCGCGGCGTCACCTGGCTGCCGATGTTCCACGACATGGGACTGCTGACGGTGATCCTGCCCGCGCTCGGCGGAAAATACATCACGATCATGAGCCCGCAGGCCTTCGTGCGCCGCCCCGGCCGCTGGATCCGTGAACTCGCCGCCGACGACGACAACGCCCCCACCTACGCCGCCGCACCGAACTTCGCCTACGAGCACGCCGCCGCACGCGGACTGCCCAAGCCCGGCGAGACCCTCGACCTGTCCAACGTGATCGGACTCATCAACGGTTCCGAGCCGGTCACGGTCGGCTCGATGAAGAAGTTCAACGACGCCTTCGGTCCCTACGGCCTGCCGAAGACCGCGATCAAACCCTGCTACGGCATGGCCGAGGCCACCCTGTTCGTCTCCGCCACTCAGCGCGACAACGAGGCCAAGATCATCTACGTCGACCGCGACGAACTCAGCGCCGGACGAATGAAGATCATCGACTCCGACGCCCCCAGTGCCGTCGCACAGGTGTCCTGCGGCCAGGTCGCCCTGAGCCAGTGGGCCGCCATCGTCGACGCCGCCGACTACGACGAGACCGGCACCGCCACCGAGAAGGCCGACGGCCAGGTCGGCGAGATCTGGCTGCACGGACTCAATATCGGCGCCGGCTACTGGAACAAGCCCACCGAATCCCAGCGAACCTTCCACAACACGATCGACGTGCCGCTGCCCCAGGGCAGCCACACCGACGGGGCACCCGAGGGCGCCGAATGGATGCGCACCGGCGACTACGGCGTCTGGTTCGAAGGTGAGCTCTACATCACCGGCCGCGTCAAGGACCTCGTCATCGTCGACGGCCGCAACCACTACCCGCAGGACATCGAGTTCAGCGCCCAAGAGGCCAGCACCGCGCTGCGCCCCGGTTTCGTCGCCGCCTTCGCGGTCCCGGCCAACCAACTCCCCGCCGTCGTCTTCGAACAGTCGACCAGCGGTCTGAGCTTCGACCCCGACGACGCCTCCGAACAACTCGTCATCGTCGCTGAGCGCGGACCGGGCAAGAAGACCGACCCGCAGGAGATCGCCGACACCGTCCGCGCCGCCATCGCACAGCGCCACGGCGTCATGGCCCGCGACATCCTCCTCGTGCCCGCCGGCTCCATCCCCCGCACCTCCAGCGGCAAGATCGCCCGGCGCGCCACCAAGGCCGCCTACATCGACGGCAGCCTGCGGGGTGGGTACAAGCAAACAGCTTTCCCGGATGCGGGCGCTTAGCGGCGTGCTGACTGGCGCCGCTTCCGGCGGCGCGGGTGTTTGCGCCCTTGAGCACCGCTCGTCGTCGAAGACGACGCCGCGAAGATGTGGCGTCCGCTCCGCGTCCGCGAGTGTTCGGGCCCGGAGGCGCCACTCAACCCGACGGCTTCGCTCCTCGCTCTTCCTCCTGCATCGCGGCGCGGCCCGAACACCTGGTGGTAGCGGTGCGCCACTCCATTTCCGCAGGGCCGGTCCAGTACCGGCCCACTGATGAGTATTTTGGGTACTGATGTCTGAACTGCATAACGACGCCAACACTGGGTCCGACGACACCGTCAACGAGGGTGCCGCGGCTCCCGCTTCCCCCGACGGCGAGACCGCCGGTGGCCTGACCGTCGGCGAACTGCGCGACTGGCTGCGGAACTGGGTGTCGGAGGCGACCGGTGTCCCCGCCGACCAGATCAACGACGACCGGCCGATGGAAGAGCTCGGCCTGTCCTCACGCGATGCGGTGGCCCTGGCCGCCGACGTCGAGGACAAGACCGGCGTCATCCTCACCGCGACCGTCGCCTACAACCATCCGACCATCGCGATGCTGGCCAAACGCATCATCGAGGGCGATCCCGACGAGGATGTCGACGTCGACGCCGACCGCTTCTGGGAACGCGACCGCGACGACGCCGACGACATCGCCATCGTGGGCCTGTCGACACGATTCCCGAAGGCCGGCGACACCCCGGACTCGACGTGGGACGCACTGATCACCGGCCGTGACGGCATCTCGGACCTGCCCGAGGACCGGTGGACGGAATTCCGTTCCGATCCGCAGATGGCCGAGGTGCTCGCCAAGCGCAACCTGCGCGGCGGCTACCTCGACGACGTGAAGTCCTTCGACGCCGACTTCTTCCAGATGAGTCCGCGTGAGGTCGAGATGGTCGACCCGCAGCAGCGTCTCGCGATGGAACTGACCTGGGAGGCGCTCGAGCACGCCCACATCCCGGCCAGCGATCTCAAGGGCGGGCAGGTCGGCGTCTTCGTCGGCACCTCCACCAACGACTATCAGCTGATGGCCGCCCTCGGCCTCGGCGAGGGTTCCGACGAGACCGCCGCCTACGCCCTGACCGGCACCGCGACCTCGATCATCGCCAACCGCGTCTCCTACTTCTTCGACTTCCACGGCCCGTCGGTGGCCATCGACACCGCGTGCTCCTCGTCGCTGGTCGCCGTGCATCAGGCCGTCCGAAGCCTGCGCTCCGGCGAATCCGACGTCGCGCTGGCCGGTGGCGTCAACATGATCCTCACCCCCGCCGCGACCGTCGGCTTCGACACCATCGGCGCGGTCGCCAAGGACGGTCACATCAAGGCCTTCTCCTCTGACGCCGACGGCATGGTGCGTTCCGAGGGTGGCGGCATGTTCGTCCTCAAACGCCTCGCCGACGCCCGCCGCGACGGTGATCAGGTGCTGGCCGTCGTGTCCGGTTCCGCGGTCAACTCCGACGGCCGCTCCAACGGCATCTTCGCCCCCAATCCCGAAGCGCAGGTGGAGGTGCTGCGATCGGCCTACGTCGACGCCGCGCTCGACCCGCGTCAGGTCGACTACATCGAGGCCCACGGCACCGGCACCATCCTCGGTGACCCCATCGAGGCCGACGCCCTCGGCCGCGTGGTCGGCCGTGGCCGCGTGGTCGGTGCGCCCGCCCTGCTCGGGTCGGCCAAGACCAACTTCGGTCACATGGAATCGGCGGCCGGTGCCGGCGCACTGGCCAAGGTGGTGCTGTCGTTGCAGCACAACACGATTCCCGCATCCCTCAACTACGCGGGCCCCAACCCGTACATCCAGTTCGAGGCGACCGGACTCAAGGTGACCCCCGAGGTCACCGAATGGCCGCGGTACTCCGGGCACGCCATCGCCGGCGTCTCCGGCTTCGGATTCGGTGGCACCAATGCGCATGTCATCGTGCGTGAGGTGCTGCCGGGTGATCTGACCCGCGGCGACGTCGACATCCCCGCGCTCGACGCGGCGGCCGCCGAGACCCCCGTGGCCGACGACGATGACGACGACGAATTCCTCACCGAGGCCGAGCGTGCGGTCCTCGCCGCGCAGAACCCGGCCGCCGAGGCGCCTGCCGCCGTCGCCGAATCCGATCCCGCCGAGGGGTTCGCACCGGCCGCGGCCGAGGGCTCGGTGGTGCCGCTGGTGATCTCGGCATTCCTGCCGTCGCGTCGCCGCAAGGCCGCCGCCGACCTCCTGTCATGGCTGGAATCCGATGCGGGACAGGCGACTCCGCTCGCCGACATCGGCCGCGCGCTGGCACACCGCAATCACGGGCGGTCCCGTGCGGTGGTGATGGCCCGCAGCCACGACGACGCGATCAAGGGTGTTCGCGCGGTCGCCGAGGGCAAGGCCAATCCGACTGTGTATTCGGTGGATTCACCGGATGCGGCGTCGGCGGTCTGGTTGCTCTCCGGTTTCGGATCGCAGCATCGCAAGATGGCCAAGCAGCTCTACACCGAGAATCCGGTGTTCGCCAAGTATGCTGACCGGGTCGACGCCTTCGTGCAGCAGGAACTCGGCTACTCGATCGTCGAGATGTTCCTCGACGACGCACAGACCTACGGCATCGAGACCAGCCAGGTCGGCATCTACACCATCCAGGTGGCCCTGGCCGACACGCTGCGTCACTTCGGCGCCGAACCCGGTGTGCTGGTGCCCCATTCGATGGGTGAGGCATCCGCCGCCTACATCAGCGGCGGACTGTCGCTGGCGGACGCCACCCGCGTCATCTGCCAGCGTTCGCGCCTGATGGGTGAGGGTGAGTCGATGCTCCAGGGCGACGACATCCGCCTGATGGCGCTGGTCGAGTACTCCGCCGACGACATCACCGGTGTGCTCACCGACTACCCGGATCTGGAGATCTGTGTGTACGCGGCACCGACGCATACCGTCATCGGCGGGCCGGAATCGCAGGTCGACGCGATCGTCGCGCGCGCCGAGGCCGAGGGCAAGCTGGGTCGCAAACTCCAGACCAAGGGCGCCAGCCACACCTCGCAGATGGACCCGCTGCTCGGCGAATTGTCCTACGAGCTCACCGGAATCGAGCCGCTACGGCCCACCGTCGGCTTCTACAGTTCGGTGGATCGGGAGACCTTCTACCGACCCGGGCATGAGCCGGTGCACACCATCGACTACTTCCTCAAGGGCCTACGCCACAGCGTGTGGTTCTCCCAGGCCATCGCGAAGTCGGTGGAGAACGGGCACCGCACCTTCCTGGAACTCTCACCCAACCCGGCCGTCCTCATCTCCGTTGCCGCGGTGACCTTCTCGTCGGGTCTGCACGACGCGGAACTGATCGAGACGTTGCGCCGCAAGGAGGACGAGAGCTACGGGCTCATCAACGCCTTGATGAAGCTCTACGTGCACGGACATCCGGTGAACGTCGGATCACTTTTCGGCGCAGGCGATTTCGCCGACATCCCGCGAACCCGATTTGAGCGCAAGGAATACTGGCTCTCCGCCTCGCTGTCGTCGGGTTCGGGTGCCGGCAAGGTTCCCGGCGCCCACGTGGCGCTGCCGGACGGTCGGCATGCCTGGGAGGTCAACGCCGCCGCCGTCACCGACCCGCGTGAGCTGGTGCGGGCGGCGGCTGCTCAGGTCCTCTCCGGTGCCACGGTCGGTGCGGCCCTCGCCCATGGCGAGCTGCCGTCGGCGGGCACCCTGACGACGACGCTGAGCCCGCACCCGGGTGGTGCGTCGGTGACGGTGCATGCCCGGGACGACAAGAACACGGCCGACAAGAACTTCCGGCTGCTCTTCGAGGCCGCGGTGACCGGCGACCTCGCTGACGGGGCTCCGAATTCCGTTGACGGCACCCAGAATCTCGTTGACGCCGCCCAGAATGTCACTGGCGGCGCTCCGGCGAAGGTCGATCCGGAGAAGATCGGTTACACCGACACCTCGGTGGTCGTCGAGGACGAGGTGATCGACGACATCGGCAACCGCTGGGACCCGGCATCGGGTGAGTCGGTGGAGGACCGCCTCGCGATCATCGTCGGTGAGTCGATGGGGTATGACCCCGAAGACCTGCCGCGCGAGATCCCGCTCATCGAACTCGGGCTGGATTCGCTGATGGCGGTGCGCATCAAGAACCGCGTCGAGTTCGAGTTCGACATCCCGCAACTGCAGCTGCAGGCGATGCGTCAGGCCAACCTCGCCGACGTCACCAAGTTCGTCGAGTACGCGGTCGCCCACCGTGACGAACTCGACTCGCTGGCCGAGAATGCCGGCGGCGGAGGCGAACTCGACACCGCCGCGCTCAACGCCTACATCGACGAGCAAAACGCCAAGCGTGCCGCCGCCCCCACTCCTGCCGAGGCAGCCGCACCTTCCCCCGTGGCTGAACCCCCCGCCGTGGAGGCCACAGCTTCCCCTGCGGCTGAACCCCCCGCCGTGGAGGCCACACCTTCCCCTGCCCCCGACCTCACCGATCAGAAGGCCGTGGCCGACGCCGCGGGCTCCGACGTCCCGCCGCGTGACGCGGCCGAGCGTCTGACCTTCGGGGTGTACGCGGTGATCACCAAGCGGTCCGCGGGCGGCATCTTCAACAAGCTGCCGGTGCTGGAAGAGGAAGTGGCACAAGCACTCACCGACAAGCTCAACGAGCGCACCGGTGGCGATATCGACGTCGAGGACATCCTCGACTCGGAGACGATCGAGGAGATGTCGAACTACGTTCGCGAGTTCCTCGACGCCGCCGCCGACACCGACGGCTTCATCCGATACCTGCGGCTGACGCCGGCGGGCAAGAAAAGCTACGACCCGAGCGCCGGAGATCCGGTGCCGGCGTTGCTGTTCCATCCCGCCGGCGGCAACACCTCGGCGTATGAGGCGCTGCTGAAGCGGCTGCCCGACGATCAGCCGGTGATCGGTTTCGACCGCGTCGAGGGCAGCATCGAAGAGCGTGTGCGCCAATACATGCCACGCCTGCGCGAGGTGCAGCCGCACGGCCCGTACGTGCTGATCGGCTGGTCCCTCGGCGGTGCTCTCGCCTACGGCTGCGCGCAGGTGCTCGCCGAGGAGGGTGAGGACGTCGCGTTCGTCGGCCTGATCGACGTCGTCCGGCCGCGCCACGACGTGGCGGAGACCTCGGACACCAAACGTCAACGGCTGGAACGATGGAAGGAGTTCGCGATCCGCAACTACGATCTCGACGCCGACATCCCGATCCCGATGGATCGGCTGGTCGAGGCCGACGACGAGGGGCAGTTCGCGATCATCATGGAGATGATGTCGATGTCGGGCACCAAGATCCCCGGCGGGATCATCGAGCATCAGCGCACCTCGTTCATCGACAATCGTGCGCTCACCAACATCCGGCCGACCCGCTACGACGGCAAGGTGGTGCTCTACCGCGCCGACCGGATGCACGACGGCGCCATCGAACTCGAGCCGCAATGGGCCGAGATCGACGAGGACGGCCGCTGGGGTGAGGTCGTCGACGATCTGGAGATCATCCACATCGGTGGCGATCACCTCTCGATCGTCGACGAACCGTTCATCGGCAAGATCGGTGCCGACCTGACCCGCCGCCTGAGCGACGTTCCGGCGCCCAGCACCCACTGACAACGGCTAGGAGTAGACCGTGGAGACGACCGCAGCGAAACTCGCCGACCTTCGGGCCAAGCTCGAACTGGCGAAGGAACCGGCCGGCGAGAAGGCGATCGCCAAGCGAGCCAAGAAGGGGATTTTCTCTCCCCGTGAGCGTTTGGCGATGCTGTTCGACCCTGGGACCTTCGTCGAGATCGGTGCGCTGGCCAAGATGCCGGGTGCGGCGGAGACCGGTTACGGCGACGGCGTCGTCACCGGCCACGGCTTGGTCCACGGCCGTCCGGTCGCCGCGTTCTCCCACGATCAGTCCGTCCTCGGCGGCACCGTCGGTGAGATGTTCGGCCGCAAGGTCGCCGCGCTGATGGAGTGGGCCGGGCGGATCGGCTGCCCCATGGTCGGCATCAACGACTCGGCCGGTGCGCGCATCCAGGACGCGGTGACGTCACTGGCCTGGTACGCGGAGATGGGCCGGCGTAACGATCTGCTGTCCGGTCTGGCGCCGCAGATCTCGGTGATCCTCGGCAAGTGCGCGGGCGGTGCCGTGTACACCCCGGCCAACACCGACATCCTGGTGGCCGTCGAGGACAAGTCCTACATGTTCGTCACCGGGCCGGACATCATCAAACAGACCACCGGAGAAGAGATCTCGGCCGAGGACCTCGGCAGTGCGCACAATCAGGCGCGGTGGGGCAACATCCACCACGTCGCCGCCGACGAGAAGGCCGCCTTCGAGTGGGTGCGGGACTACCTGCAGTACATGCCGTCGAGTTGCTACGAGCGCCCGCCGGTGATCAACCCGGGCCTCGAGCCGGAGATCACCGCCAGCGATCTCTCCCTCAACGAGTTCATGCCCGATTACGACAACGCGGGCTACGACATGCACGACATCATCATCAAACTCTTCGACGACGGCGCCTTCCTCGAGGTCGGAGAGTTGTTCGCGCCCAACATCATCACCGGGTACGCCCGGGTGGACGGCCAGTCGGTGGGTGTGGTGGCCAACCAGCCGAGTGTGATGGCCGGGACCCTGGACACCGATTCGTCGGAGAAGGCCGCGCGATTCGTGCGGATCTGCAACGCCTTCGGGATCCCGCTGATCTTCCTCGTCGACACCCCCGGCATCCTGCCGGGCCTGGTGGAGGAGCAGAAGGCGACGATCCGGCGGTCCGGCCGATTCCTCTACGCCTACGTCGAGGCCGACGTCCCGAAGATCACCGTGGTCCTGCGCAAGGCCTACGGCGGCGCGTATGCGGTGATGGGATCCAAGCAACTCGGCGCCGACATCAACTTCGCGTGGCCGTCGGCGAAGATCGCGGTGATGGGTGCCGAGTCGGCCGCCGCGGTGCTGACCCGACGGCAAACCGAGGGGATGAGTGCCCACGACGCCGACAAGGTGCGCCGCGACTTCATCGACTTCTACAACACGATGATGGCCACGCCGTATCTCGCCGCCGAACGCGGCTACATCGACGCGGTCATCGAGCCCGCCGAAACCCGGCTGCAGTTGCGAAAGGCGTTGGCGCAGTTGCGCGACAAGCAGATGCTCCGCACCGACCGCAAGCACTTCCTGATGCCCATCTGATCACCCCGCGGGGAGCGTTCGCCCCGGGACGATCGGCCTCGGCGAAGTCGCCCGGGACGATCAGCCCGGCGTGCTCACCGGGCTGGCGCAGTCGAGTAGTTCGGCGGTGTCGACGATCTTGCGACGCCGACGCTTCATCGGCTTGCCAGGGCAAGGAAATCGCTGTTGGGGTGGGCCGCTTGGGCGATGCCGCGCCGGCCGATGATGACGACCTCCTCGATCGCGGACTCCCGCAGCAGGTCGATGGCGTGGTCGGCCATGTCGCTGCGAGCCGGTCGTCGGGGTCCCAGACGAGAATGCGGGCGACGTCGAGGGCCACGTTTCCGTTGCCCACGACGACCGCCCGGCTGCCGAGAGGTCGTAGGTGTCCGCGGCGTGATCGGGATGTCCGTTGTACCACGCCACGAGATCGGTGGCGGCGATCGAACCGCGGAGTTCCTCGCCGGGATGCGCAGCGACCGTCGTGTGCGGCACCGACGGAGTTGACGACCGCGTCGTGGTGGGCGGACGACTCGTCGTGCGACACGTCCGCGCCGGCCTCGACACTGCCCACCTCGACACTGCCCACCTCGACACTGCGGTAGTACTCGAAGTTGCGTTTGTCGGCCACCGACGCGAATCCGGCCTCGACCCCCTTGGTGGCGGCGTGATCGGGGGCGACCCCGGCCCGGACCAAGCCGTACGGGGGTCGGTAGCCGATCGAAGATATGCACCGTGATCTGGGAATGGCGGAAAAGTTCTCGGCCAGATAGAACCCGTCCGGACCGGCTCCCACGATGGCCACACGAACTAGATCAGTGTAATGATTTACATCATAACGTGTCAGGGCGTGGTGGCTCGGCAACATCGGGGTGATCCACCACGCCGATCGCGCCGGCCCGACCGCGTGTCGACGACGGTCGTGGCGTCGTGATCGGCCATCGAACACCACGTGCATCGACGTAAGGTGACCCTCGTGGACCCTGACCCCGAACACCGTGGCCTCGACCGTGCCGAGCAGCCATCAGCGTCGGTGCCCCGAGCCTCGGCGCGTATCGCAGACGAACTGCGCCGGCGCATCGTGTCCGGCCGGCTGGCCGCGGGGTTCCCGCTTCCGTCCGAACGTGAGCTGATCGAGGAGTTCGGGGTATCCCGGCCGACGCTGCGCGAGGCGTTGCGCGTGCTCGACTCGGAATCACTCATCGACATCAAACGGGGTTCGCACGGCGGTGCGGTGGTGAGCGTGCCGGGTGTGCACACCGCCGCCGGTTACCTCGGGGTCATTCTCGAGTATCGGCACGCGACGATCGACGATGTCTTCGGCGCCGCGTGCGTCCTCGAGGCGAACTGCGCGGCGATGCTGGCGCGCTCGCGCACGGAGGAGGATCTGACGTTGCTGCGTGCCGCGGTGGAGACCGAGCGGCAGCATCGTGACGACCCGGCCGCCCTGCTGGACGCGCAGAACGACTTCCACCGATTGCTGATCGACCTGGTCGGCAACACGACCCTGGCGGTCTTGATCGGTCAGTTACGGGAGGTCATCGACGCCGCCACCCGCAGCCAGCTCGTCGAATCGGCGCTGAGCGAGGAGCAGCGCCTGGTGGCCTCGGCCAAGGGCGTGCGCGCGCACGCCAAGCTGGTCGACCTGATTGAGCAGCGCGACGCCGATGGTGCCGCCCAACTCCGGCGCCGGCAGGTGAGCGCGACGGGTGCCTACCTGAAGGAATCCGGCGTCGGCGAATCGGTGCTCGACCTCCTCGGGTAGATCACCCCGCTCGCTCCGGAGTGTCCGAAAAATCACATCGACCTCCACGCGCATCTGTGCCAACGCATGCCGGTTCACCTGGAACTTGCCGATCTCCTATCCAAATGCCTTGCGGTCGTGCGCATGATCCGGTTGACAGATCGACGGCGCGACGCGCCTCGGCCACCGCGTGGATGGCGATCCCGAGTCGTTCGGCGGGCAGGTTGCGCATCAGGTGATAGACGCCGCGGTTCTCCTCACCGATCGGATTCTCCTTCGGGACACACGAGACCCCACCAAGTCCATTAGGTTAATACAGTAGATGATTAAACGTAAACCGTACATGCTGGAGACACTTGATTCTCCGGCCGACGGGTGGCCGCGCAGGTGAGGAGCTAGCGGATGACCAACGCCGCACGATCGTCGATAGTCAAGGTGCCCAAGGCGGCGGAGCTCGTCGCGATGGAATTGCGGCGCCGGATCGTGCAGGGTGACGTGCAACCCGGCGACCCGCTGCCCAGTGAGTCTGAACTGATGGCGGAGTTCGGCGTGTCGCGGCCCTCGCTGCGAGAGGCGTTTCGGATCCTCGAATCCGAGGCGATCATCACCGTGCTCCGAGGTGCGCGAGGCGGAGCCCGGGTCCTCGAACCGGACGGCGCGGTCGCGGCCCGGCACACCGGTGCGCTGCTGCAGTATCACGGAACGCCGCTGCGCGACGTCTATCAGGCCCGCACCGAACTCGAGGTCTCGGCGATCGGGCTCTACGGGAAACGGCCACGCAAGGCCGCGCTGGCGGCCCTGGACGAGATCGTCACCGAGGCCCAGTCCGCCGACGACGAGGCATCCTTCGCCGGAATCAGTGTGCGGTTTCACCGCGCGGTCGTCGAGAACGCCGGAAACGTGACCCTGGCGATGCTCGCCGACATGCTCTACCGAATACTGTCGGCGCACAACACCCAGTTCATCGCCGCACATCCGCCGGGATTCGAGCAGCAGGCCAACAGGTCTGCGGTCAAGGCATACGCCAAGCTGGTGGCACTGTTGCGGGCCGGCGATCTCGTCGGCGCCGAGGTGCATTGGCGCAAACACCTCGACGCCGTCGAACGCTTCATGGTGGGCGACTCCGAGGCGACACTGGTCGACGTGCTGTCCTGACCGGCAGTGCTGTCCTGACCGGCAGTGCCGTCCCGGCGGCGCCTCACGCCGACGGCGAGGAGATCTGCTCCCACAGCGGCGCCGGATTCGCCAGCACCATCGACCCGAGTTCGCGCTGCCATGCGCGCGCGGTGCCGAAGTCCCGGCCCCAGGCCTGGGCCCGACCGGAGAAGTGACGGAGCTGATGGTCGAGGGTGAAGCCGATCGCGCCGTGCGCCTGGTGCGTCTGGCGGGCGACCTGCGTGGCCGCCTTGCCCGCCTGGATCTTGGCCGCGGCGATCGCCATGACGGTCGACGGCGCGCCGAAGCCGTTCTCGGCGACCGCGCTGGTGGCCTGGTCGGCGGCGGTCCTGGCCATCGCGACGGCTCCCGCCGAGCGGGCGATGAGTTGCCCCACCGCCTGGAATCGGGCGAGCGGACGGCCGAACTGCTCGCGCGTCTGCACATGGTCGATCGCCAGGTCCAGGCAGCGTTGCACCGCGCCGGAGATCTGCCAGGAACGCACCAGCGCACCCCGCAGACGTACCTCGGGACGCATGTCGGTCGGCAGTGAGGTGACGGTGGCCGCGGCCGCGTCGAAGCTCACCCGGGCACGCTGCTCACCGCCGAGATCCGGGGTGGGGGTGGCCGAGATCGCCGAGGTCGCGATCTGCGCGAGGCCGCCCGGACCGACGACCAGCAGCCAGTCGCTGCTCTCGACGAACGGCACGGAGTCGACCTCGACGGTTCCCGACAGGTCGGAATCGGTGAGCGCCACCACCATCGAACCGGTGGGCACGTCGAGTCCCGTCGAGTACAGCAGCCACGCACCGAGCAGGTCGTTGTCGCCGAGCGCCCGCGGCAGCGCGTGGTAGCCGGCGCGTTCGGCGACGATGGCGGCGTCGGCCGGCCCGGCTCCGTTGCCGCCGTATTCCTCCGGGGTCGTCAGCAGCGTCAGACCGGACTCGTGCAGGCTGGTCCACTGGCTCTCCGTCGAGGTCAGCGCCGTGGTCTGGTCGTTGAGGTGGGGTCCGGTGATCGAGGTGAACAGGTCGTCGGCGAGTTCCCGCAGTGCGGCACGTTCCTCGGCGCTCGACGATGTGGTGGCGGTGGTCATCGCAATCCCAATCCCTTCGCGATCACCCCGCGAAGTATCTCGGTGGTTCCGCCGCGCAGGGTGAATCCCGGTGCGTGCAGCAGTCCTTCGGCTTCGAGCCGAGTCAACGGTGGCGCCGCCCACGACTGCTGATCGGTGGTGGCGAGGTCGGCGATCAGGTCGGCGCACACCGTCACCGCGTGCTGCTCGTATGTGGTGCCCAGATCCTTGACGAGGGCCGCCGCCGTATCGGCGGCCTGCCCGGCGGACAGGGTCTGGGCGATCGACATGGACAGCCCCCGCAGTGTCATCAGATCGGCGGCGAGTTCGCCGATGTCGGAGATCACCGCGGTGTCCTCGGGTGCGCTCCGCGCGGCGTCGACGGCCTGCTCGGTCAGCGGGTGCGAGGAGAGGAAGCGTTCGGGTCCGCTGCGTTCGAAACCGAGTTCGGAGGTGACCTGGGCCCAGCCGGCGCCGACGTCGCCGACCACCATGTCGTCGGGGACGAAGACGTTGTCGAGAACCACCTCGTTGAAGTGGTGGGCCCCGGTGAGCAGTCGGATCGGGCGGATGTCGATGCCCGCGGAGTCCAGCGGGATGAGGAACTGGCTCAGGCCGGCATGGCGATGTGCCGGATCGAGATCGTCGGTGCGCGCGAGCACGAAGAACGCCTCGCTGTGGTGGGCCCCCGACGTCCACACCTTGGTTCCGCTCACCTTCCACCCGCCGTCGACCCGGACCCCACGGGTACGCACGCTGGCCAGGTCCGAGCCGGACTCCGGCTCGCTCATCCCGATCGCGAAATGGCAGTCACCCGCGGCGATCCGGGACAGGTAACGGTCACGCTGGTCGGCCGAACCGTGCGTCAGCAGTGCCGGCGCCACCTGGCGGTCGGCCACCCAGTGGGCGGCCACCGGTGCCCCGGCGGCGAGCACCTCCTCGGTCACCACATACCGGTCGATGTGGGTCAGCCCGGCCCCGCCGTACTCGGTCGGGATCGTCATGCCGACCCAGCCCTGTTGTCCGAGGCGGTGACTGAACCCCGGATCCCACGAGGAGATCCACGAGTCGACGCGGGGTTCCCATCCGAAGGCCTCCCGGTCCGCGGACAGGAACTCACGCACCGCCATTCGGAGGTCATCGGTGGATGGCGGCAGCGGACGGACCTCGGGGACGATTGCGGCCATCTGCTCACCCTTCCTCTCCGGCGCGGCCGGAGATAAAAATTAAAACAATCTACCTAATTCAAGCATAAGATGGTCGGGTGGACGAGAGCGGTGGTGTGGTGGACGGGCCGGGGTGTCAGGGTACGCCCGCGGTGGTCGAGTTGTCCGACGGTGCGCCGCAGTGGAACTCCATCGCCGAGTGCCTGCTCGCCGGGGTCGGTGAACATCCCTCGCGCCCGCTATTGCGCTGGCTCGGCGACGATGGGCCGACGGAACTCTCCTGGTCCGACGCCGTGCGCCGCGCGTCGGCTCGTGGGGCCGCCGTGGCGGCGCGGGGCCCGGCCGGTGGCCGCGTGGTTGTCGCCATCGAGGATCGGGTCGAGTGGGTCCTCACCTTCCTGGGCTGTGCGCTGCACGGACTCGCGATCGCCCCGGTGCCGGCATCGGCCGCCGACGACGTGGTGGCGCAGCGGGCCCGCCAGATCGCCGCGGATCTGGTGATCACCGACGGCGATCGCGATCTCGGCGAGACGATCAGATGTGTCCCGGTGTCCGAGCTGCCGACGGGTTCGGTGCTCGCGCAGGAGGACCCGCACATCTCCCACGCCGGCCGGACACCGCAGACCCAGACACCGCAGACCCAGACACCGCAGACCCAGACACCGCAGACACCGGCGATCATCCAGTTCACCTCCGGCACCACCGGCGTACCGAAGGCGGCGGTGCTCTCGGCGCGTGCGGCCATCGGCAGCGCCGAGTTCTACGCGCGCGGCGCCGGCGGCACCGACGGTGCGGTGTTCTTCAATCCGCTTCCCCTCGACCACGTCGGTGGATCGGTCGCCGGCGTCCTCGGGGCGCTCTCGGCCGGTGGCACCTATCTCGTGGTGCCGCGCTTCGATCCGGCCATCGCCATCGAGGTCATCCGGCACCTGCGGCCGACGGTGGTGGGACTGGTGCCGACGATGATCATCGATCTGCTCGATCTGCTCGATCTGCTCGATCTGCTCGATCGCGACGATGTCGACGTCGCCGACTTCGCGTCGGTGGTCTCGGTGGTCGGCGGTGCCACCGCCGTCGATCCGTCGCTCATCGACGAGATCGAACGTCGCGCTGGCATCACCTTCCTGGTGCGATACGGGCAGAGCGAGGCGCCGTGTCTGGCGCTGAGCGCACGCGACGATCCCACCGAGGCGCGCACCCGGACACTGGGCCGGCCGCTGGGCGGACGGGACTTCTGCGTGCGCGACGCGCAGGGGCACATCGTGGCGGTCGGGGAGGTCGGTGAACTCCACGTACGCGGCCCGCTGGTCATATCTGACTACCTCGACGCCGACGGCCGGATCCGCCCGGTCGTCGACGAGCAGGGGTGGATGCCGACCGGGGATCTCTGTCTGCTCGACAGCCGTGGTCTGCTGCATTTCCGGGCCCGCCTGCGCGAGGTCATCATTCGCAGTGGAGAGAACATCTACCCGGCCGAGGTGGAACACGTCCTGACCACCATGCCGGGGGTGGCCGAGGCCGCGGTGTTCGCGATCGCCGACCGTCGGCTGGGGGAGGTGGTGCCGCCGCGGTGCGGCCCGAACCCGGTGTGGATCTCATCGCTTAATAATTTCGCTTTATGTGAGATCTGCGGAATGGAGCCCGGCGTGATGATGAGCACGAAAATTGCATCCCGAACGGGCAATCGCGGTGCTGCGGCCGACGATCACAAGGCCGACGATCACACGGCCGACGCTCACGCCGCAGATTCCGACGTCACGACGACCGACGGTCCCGCGGTGCGGTTGACCAAGTCGTCGGCACCCGACAAGGCGACGGAGCAGGTGGCAGAACAAGTGGCGACCGACGAGGGGTCGGTCGGCACGAAGGGGACGGCGTCGACGCCCGAGGCGGCCGCCAAGGTCTCCAGGGGACGTCGGGTGATCCGATGGATACGCCGGCATTGGGTGGCGACGGCGGCGGTTGCGCTGCTCATCCTCCTCGGCGCGGGTGCGGCGTATCAGTACTTCGGTGAGCTCCGACCGCAACAGCAGGCGGTGTCGGCACGCGCCGATGCCGCGGCCGCCGCATCGAGTGGAGCCGTGGCGATCCTGTCGTACAAGCACGGTTCCGTCGATCAGGACAACGCCGCCGCACAGAAACTGTTGACCGGCGAGTTCGGCGACTATTATCGCGATTTCACCGCCAACGTGGTGGCGCCCTCCGACAACTTCGCCAACACCCCCGAGGGTGCCGATCCGGTGCCCACGTTCACCCTCGCGGTCATCCGGATCTCCGAGGTGATCTGCGTGGTCGGGATGATCGGATTCCTGATCTGGCTGGCCCGCCGCACACGCGCCGACGGCGAGTTCCCGACGATCGGCGTGTTCGTCACGGCGTGGCTGCTGGCCGCCTGGCAGGACGCCGGCGTCAACATGGTCAGGCCCGTATTCGCCTACAACAGCGCCTTTTTCGAGATGGGCAACTGGGGGCACTACATTCCCGGCTGGGTCGCCAAGGGCGCCGAGACCCCGCAGCCGATCCTCTACACCGTCGCCGACTACTTCCTGTTCCTGCCGTTGGCCGTCGTCGGCATCGACAAGATGGTGGTGGCGATGCGGAAGCGCTGGCCTCGGCTGAACAAGGCCGGGATCGTCGCGATCATGTTCCTGCTGTTCCTCGTCCTCGACACCGCCATCGAGCAGATCTTCCAGCGGATGGGGCTGTGGACCTATGTGCGAGTGAACCACAACTGGTCGATCTTCACCGGGACCCTGAATCAGTTCCCGCTGTATGAGGGCATCGTGTTCGGGGCGACGGTCAGCGTGCTGTCGATCTCGATCTACGTGTTCCGCCGCAGCGACGGGCACCTCATCTCCGACGCCGGCATCGACCGGGTGAACCTCGGCCGGCGATCGCGGCCGATCGTGCGAATCCTCGCCCTGACCACCGTCGTCAACGCGATCATGCTGGTGTTCAACCTGGGGTTCAACCTGGTCAACCAGCACGCCGACACCCAGCCGCCGTCCATCCCGAGCTACTTCCACGTCAACATGTGCGGCATGGCCGACAACCCGCCGTGCCCGATCCCGAAGTGACCACCGGACCCGGGCGAGAATAATGGCAGCCATGGTGCAGACCAGGATCACCGCGAACGACTACTTCGACGAGGCGATGGCGATCCTGGCCGAGTCGGGATTCCCCGACGTGTCGGCGGTGCAGATGTGCACCAGGCTCGGGGTGTCGCGCGGCTCGTTCTATCACCACTTCACCGGGTTCGACGACTTCCTGAGCCGATTCCTGCAGTACTGGTGCGAGCACTACAGCACCGAGTTGGTCAGCAAGTCGGTCGACGGTGGCGCCGACGGGGTGGCGTTGCGTCAGATGGATCTGGCCACCGGATTGCCGCATCGTGCCGAGGCGGCGCTGCGGGCCTGGGCGACCGTCGACCCGGTGGTGGCGGCCGCCCAGGCCCGCGTCGACGAGTTGCGCTACACCGCACTGGTGGCGTCGTTACGCGCGTCGGGACTGACGGAGGAGCGTGCCGCGACCTGCGCGGCGATCGCGTCGGCGATGTTGGCGGGGCTGCAGGTCACCGGGCGCGCCGACGATCCCGACGCCGCCCGCGCCATCTTCACCGAACTCGCGGTCGCCTTCGGTATCGGGATGGACGCTCAGGGTTCCTGAATCCTCGGGACAGGCTCGTCCCGTTGCTCGAGCCGTCCGTCCCGCTGGTCGAGCCGACCGTCCCGTTGGTCGAGCCGACCGTCCCGTTGGTCGAGCCGTCCGTCCCGTTGGTCGAGCCGACCGTCCCGTTGGTCGAGCCGACCGTCCCGTTGGTCGAGCCGGTCCGGAGCGATAGCGGAGGACCGTGTCGAGACCCTCGTAAGGCAAGGCTGGAACTCCCCACCGCCACAACGTTTCTGTGGCAGTGCGGCTCGAACAGTCCGGTGGGCGGGCTGCTTCAGGAGGTGTCGAGCCGGTGGTGGAGCCGGGCGGCCAGGACACGTTCGATGCGGCTGTTGCGTGGGTTCATGCCGATGGCGGCCAGTTCCTCGAGCTCACGTTCCCGGTCGGCATCGCTGCTACGAATGCCGCCATCACGGATGCGGCGCTCGCGTGCCTGACTTTCAGTAGCCGTGTCGCGGACACGGACGCGGGTGCGTGAGGCACGATCCAGTCCGGCAACGGTGTCAGGGTCGTCGGGATCGTCGCTAAGAGGGACACCGTCTCCGTCGAAGATGACCAGGTCGATCTCCCCGGTGTTGGTGACACCAGGTTCGTCAGAGTGCCCGCCAGGCCCGTCCCGCTGGTCGGGTGGTCGGGGCTCGACCGGATCGGATTGGGCTGGGCCTGAATCGTTTTCGTCGACGGCTGGTTCGGGCTGATCGCAGATGTTGGCATCGTGATCGTCATCCTGATCGACGCTGTCGCCGATGCTCGACGAGTCGGCGGCCGGAGCCTGATCGTCCCTCGAAACCCCACGATCGGAAGCGCTTTCGGCCTCGACGGTCGGTGCCGCGTCCTCGTGGTCGTGGCCAGCGTCGTAATCGGCCGGTTCGTCGATGTGGGTATCGACCGACTCGGCCTCACCATTTACGTCACCGTCAGCGGCTTCGGCTTCGGCTTCGATGCCAGCCGCTTCGGCATCGACGGTGCCGGCGTCAACCGCGTCGGAGTCTGCGGCTTCAGTTGCGCCGGAACCGCTATCAGCGTCGCTCGTGGTGAGGTCACCGTGGATCTGATCCCGGATCTGGTCGAGTTTCTGCTCGTAGAGTGCGGTGATGTCGGGGTGGTCGTTGACGATCTTCGGGTTCTCGGGCATGCCGGGTGCGGCGTTGAGTTGCCACCAGCAGCGTCCGGCGAGCGGTCCGTCTTCGTAGATGCCGGTGGTGTACTGGCCGGGGTTGGGGCCGACCATCCGGTTGTGCGGCCCGCACGCC
>NZ_JBDZDJ010000034.1:0-38208 GCF_040049135.1 Gordonia sp. VNK1
TCGTCGGCATCCTGCACGGCTGCCTGGTCCGCGGAGTCCCCTACGACCCCGAAATCGCATGGAAAGACCAAACGCCCGAAGCCGCAGCTTGACAACTTAACGCCCTGGGATGTCTCGACCGGCAAGATGACAACGTGACACGTCGGAAGCTTTGCGGCGCTACTTCCCGATCCCAGAGGTGCGGTTCAGGATACGAGGTCGTTGAGCAGGTGATCCCACGCCTCAAATGCCGGGGCCGGGACGGGTCCGGTCTGGGTGAGGATCATGCTGCACCCACCGTGCCGGTCGTACAGTTCGATGGATCCGGTTCGTCCCCAGACGCCCTCGGACCAGGTGATCCAGCATTCGGTGACGAGCCCGAAATTGATCATCGCGCGACAGGAACCGGAAGCGATGACCATCTGACCCCGGTGCTCGCGGGCACCGTCGAGCTGGTCATGGCGCATCTGCAGACATCCCGGTGCTGCGGTGACCATCGTCATCTGCATACCGAGCAGCGCGGCGTGTTCCAGTGCTCCGATCACCCGGCGGTCCTCGACGCGGGTGACGCCGGCGTCAGCGAGCCCGGGCAATTCGGTACGCCGACGTAGCCCGCCGTCGGCCAGAATGGAGTCGAACTGGACGATCTGGTCCGCGTTGGCCGATGCGGGCTCGGGGATCGCCCATGCTTCGTCGAAGGAATCCGGGCCGCCCGCGGCGTGGGTGACCGCCGGATCGGCGCCGGTCAATGCGATCGCCTCGAAGGCGAGCCGGTCGCTGCGCTCGGTCAGATACGTTGCGTGAGAAGTGTTCCCGTTGGCATCGAACAGACGCAGTGTCGGCGGGATGTTGGCGGCGGGCTCGGACACCAGCGCCGATCCGAGGCGCACCGGGTTGAGGCGCAACGTGATCCGCGACGAGTCGCACTTGATCGGTCCGCCCGGTAGGACTGGCGGGACGTGTACTCCGACGTCGTTCATCACCACCGGCCCGGCCACCGTCACCCCGACCACCTGATCGAGGTGGGGCAGCTGCGAGGTGACCACATGCGGTTCGGCATTCAGCAGTGTTCCGCCGAAACCCGGAGTTGCCAAGAGGGTTTCGAGGTCGCTGGTCACCGACTGCCCGGGCGTACACCGGCAGTGCGGGTCACGCCCGCAGGGACGGGGGAGCGCGTCACCGGCTTGGCGGGCGACGCGGCGGGGCACGCCGGCGTTGTTCACATCGTCGGGGTTGGCGGGCATCGTTGCCCTTCCTTTCCTAGTAGACGTCGCGCAGGTAGCGCTTGTCCTTCTTCAGCTGATTGAGGTAGTCGGCGGCACCATTCTCATCGACCCCGCCGTGCTCGGCGATGATCTCGATCAGCGCGGTTTCGACGTCGCGTGCCATCCGGGTGGCGTCACCGCAGATGTAGAGGTGCGCGCCGGAATCGAGCCACGCGAACAGCTCGGCGCCGTTCTCGCGCATGCGGTCCTGCACATACACCTTGTGATCCTGATCGCGCGAGAATGCGAGGTCGACGCGCTCGAGGACACCGTCGGTGACGAACTGTTCGATCTCATCGGCGTAGATGTAGTCATCCGCACGGTGCTGATTGCCGAAGAACAGCCAGTTCGCGCCGCTCGCGCCGCGGTTCTGACGCTCATGCAGGAACGCCCGGAACGGGGCGATTCCGGTGCCCGGCCCGACCATGATGACCCGCACGTCGTCCGCGGGCAGCCGGAATGACTTGTTGGGCGTGATGAACACATCGATCTCGTCGCCCTCGGTTCGGCGATCGGCGAGGTAGGTCGAGCAGACACCGCCACGCATGCGTTCTCCGGAGCGGTAGCGCACCGTGGCCATCGTGATGTGCACGGTGCCGCTGTGAGCTCGCGGACTCGACGAGATCGAGTACACGCGGTGCTGCAGGGGCCGGAGTTCGGCGAGAAGTTCCTCGGCGGTGATCGTCAGGGTGGGATCGACATCGAGCAGATCGAGAACGTCCTTGCCCCACAACCAGGCGTCGAGGGCTTCCTTGTCGCCGGTGGAGGCGAGATGGGTCAGCTCCGCGTCCTGGCTTCGCGATGCGATGTAGTCGACGAGGTACTTCGACGGTGTGGAGATCTCGACGTGCCGCGTCAGCGTCTCACGCAGGGTCCGACTCGACTTGCGGTCGGTGATGACCTCCTCGCCCGTCGCGCCCAGGCGTTCGATCACCTTCTCCACGAGTTCCGGATCGTTGGTGGGCGCGATACTGATGCCGTCACCCGGTTCGTAGTCGATTCCGCTGTCGCCCAACGAGATCACCAGATGGCGTACCTCCTTGTCCGAACCCGGGCCGGACAGGAGTGTATTGGCGATGATCGTGGCGGGGTACGGATTCTTCCGGCCCCACGCGGGCGCTGCCGGTGCCGCGGCACCCGGTGACCCCGCCGACGCGACCGGAGCGACCGGAGCGCCGGATACGGCAGCGCCGGCCTCCTGCGCATCGACCTCGGCCATGGCGGCGACGGCCCGCGTGATCCATTCGGCCGCGCGCTCCTCGTAGTCGACGTCGCAGTCGGCGCGATCGACGACCCGGGTGGCGCCGAGTTCGGCGAGCCGCGTGTCGATGTTCTTGCCCGCCTGGCAGAACCCGTCGTAGATCGAATCACCCAGTGCCAGAACGCCGAAGAACAAACCGTCGAGGCGCGGTGCGTCGGGTGCGGCCAACCCCTGCCAGAAGATCTCGGCATTGTCGGGCATCTCGCCCTCACCGTAGGTGGAGGTGATCACCAGTAGTCGGCGCACCGCGGTCAGATCGCTGATCTCCAACTCGTCGAGGCCGCACAGTTGCGGCACGAACCCCTGACCCTGCGCCTGCTGCTGTAGTTGCTCGGCAAGGTACTCCGCGGTACCGGTCTGGGTCCCGTACACGATCTGCACGCCGATTCCGGTGGTCGCCCCCGCCGCGGGGTCGGCTCCGGGCAGTGCGGTCCCGGCAGCCGTCGACGACATCCCGATCCTGGTGTTCAGGCCGGCGAGAAAGCCTGCGAGCCAGACCTTCTGGTCACCGGTGAAGGGAACGTCGGTGGGAATGTAGGGCAATTGCATGTGAGGAGACCTTCGGTTGGGTGGCAGCGGCGGCGGTGGCGATGGCCTCGGCGACATCGGGGATCGCACGCGCGGCGAACAGTTCGTCGAAGCTCGGCAACCGGGAGGCGCGAGGACCGTCGCCGGTCGTCGCGTCGCGGAGGGCCTCGAGGTTGCGTCGGTCCTGGTACAGGATCCAGCCGTAGGTGGCCGGTGCATCCATCGACGCGACGTTGCGTCGTGCCAAGGCCTGCTTGTAATCGTCGACCCGCTTGGCGGAGATGAGTGCGGCGAGCTGCTCGGACCCGTAGTCGGAGAGGATGTCTCGCGAGTAGCGACCGACCCTGGTGAGCAGGTCGTAGTCCTCGGTGAGGATCAGATTGCGCGCCGAGCGGGCCACCATCTCCTCCGACGACGCCGACTGTGTCGCAGACCTTCCCTTACGCAGCTTCGCGGTGGCGACCTCACGGGCGAGTTCGAAGACGGTGAAGGCGCCGAGCAGCCGGTACATGTCGGCGGTGTCGGTCTGGCCGTATTCGGGAACGGCACCGCCGACGATCGGGCTACCGGAGCGCAGATCGAGCTTCAGTCTCCGCACCTGATCGGCGGCCATCGCGCCGGCGAGCTCGTCGAGGAGGGCGCGCGGGCCCATCGTCGCCACGAGGGTGTCGGCATCCTGATGGGCGACCAGGGCCCGGGGAAGTGCGTAGGAGACGTAGTGGCGTTCGGTCTCCCAGTTCTCCAGCAGTCGGGTCGCCAGGGCCGAACCCGTTGCCTCGGCATGCATCTGGAGCATGGTGAAGGCGGCGTGGTGGTGCATCGGGGCCAGCGGATCGTCGACACCGGTGATCGCGCCGACGATGACGGAGTCGGCGCTGATGCGTTCGGCGAGTTCGCATGCGGGGTCGTACTGGTAGAGGAACCCGCCGCTCATGCCGTTGCCGAGGCCGTTGCCGTAACCGCCGAGATTGAAAACGGCCCCGCCGGTCATGTATTCGCAACCGAATTCGCCGAGACCTTCGACGACGGCGGTCGCGCCGGAGTTGCGCACGGCGAACCGGTCTCCCGCCTCGCCTTCGACGAACAGCCGGCCACCGGTCGCGCCGAAGAGGGCGAAGTTGCCGATCAGGACGTTCCCGCCGACGGCCGGTGACCCGCCGCCGGGGGAGTGCACGACGACGGTTCCACCGCACATCGATTTTCCGACACCGTCGTTGGCGGTGCCGGTGTGCTCCAGGCGCATGCCGTCGTTGCAGAACGCGGCGTAGGACAACCCGGCCGAGCCGGTGGTGGGCACGACGACGGTGTCCTCGTCGAGGAATCGGCGGCCACGATCGTCGACGAGTACCGATGCGATATCGGTGACGTCGGTGATCTCGTGGTTGAGTCGGCGTTCGATGTCGACGGCCAATTGTGCTCCGACACTCCGGTTGCGGTTGTCCAACCGCACCGAGGTGGTGGTGACCGAGGCGCGCGCGTCGTCGATGAGGGCCGCCCACACCTGTGCGCCCAGGGCGTCGTCGACGGCGTAGTCACGTTCGAGGTAGACCGGGTGGGCGACCTCCGGCGCCTCGATGTGGGCCAGCAGCGCCTCGGTGCGCATGTCACCGACGAGCGCGGGATGGTCGATGAGCGCCAGCAGGTCGGTGCGTCCGCGGGCGGCCCGGACGCTCGGCAGGCCGAGGTCGGCGGGGATCTCGCGGACCTCGTGTGCCACGTTGAGCAGGTACTGTGCCATCGCGCGCGGATCGCCGTCGAAGACCTCGGGATTGGTGGTCAGACCGGCCGGGCACTTGATGTTGCAGTTCTTGGCCATCACACAGCCGATCATCATCAGTGCGGCCGTGCCGAATTCGAAGCTGTCGGCACCCAGCAATGCCGAGGTGACGACGTCGCGTCCGGTCTGATGGGCACCGGAGGCACGCAGCACGACCTTCTGACGCAGGCCGTGCGCACTGAGTGCCTGATGCACCTCTGCGAGGCCGATCTCGGCCACCCGGCCCGCGTAGCGAAGGCTGGCCACCGACGCGGCGCCGGTGCCGCCGGTGTTGCCGGCCACGTTGATGACGTCGGCGCCGGCCTTGGCGACGCCGACGGCGATGGTGCCGATGCCCTCGGAGCTCACCAGTTTGACGATGACCCGCACGCGCGCTGCCTTGCAGTCGTGGATGAGTTGGGCGAGGTCCTCGATCGAGTAGGTGTCGTGATGCGGTGGCGGACTGACGAGTTCGACGCCGGGGGTGCCGCCGCGCGCCGCGGCGATCTCGACGGTCACCTTCGGTGCCGGAAGCTGGCCTCCTTCACCGGGTTTGGCACCCTGACCGATCTTGATCTCGAGTTCCTGCAGCATCGGGTCGGCCAGGTATCCCGCCCAGATGCCGAATCGGCCGGAGGCGAACTGTTTGATGCGGGAGGCGCGCAGCGTCCCGTAGCGGGACATGTGTTCGCCGCCCTCGCCGCTGTTGGACAATCCGCCGGCCATGTTGGTGCCGTGGGCGACCGCCTCATGAGCGGGCGCGACGAGGGCGCCGTGACTCATCGCGCCGGAGGCGAAGGTGGCGGTGATCTCGTGGGCCGGCTGGACGTCGGTCAGGGCGATCGGCTCCGAATGCGGTGTCAGGCCCAGGATGTCGCGCAACGCCGACGGTCGACGTGAACGTGTGGTGGCGAGTTCGGCACTGAACGAGCGGTAGGCGTCGGTGATGGTGAACTCGTCGATCTCGGCCGGGGTCAACGCGGCGTAACTGCTGTCGTCGTACACGTGGGAATCCAGGCCGAAGGCGTCGGCGAGGGTCGACAGTGTCAGCAGACGCAGCGAGTCCGCGATGCCCTCCCGTTCGGCTGCGGCCGACGCACCTCGGCCCGAGGCGAAGTGGATCTTCTCGGCGGTCAGTTCGCCGTAACCCCGGACGGCCGCGGTGCCGAAGGAGTGCCCGCCGCCGTCGGCGCGTTCCTTGAACAGGCCGAGCAGTGGGAGGTCGGTGTCGGCGGCCGGAACCGGATCCGTCATCGCGGCGCGATGGGCCGCACCGATCACCTCGACGATCGGTGTCAGACCGACCCCGCCGACCGGTGCCCGCAGGTTGGGGAACCACCGATGCAGGTCCGGGTCTGCGGTGTCGAGGAAGGCCGGTTCGAAGAACTCGCCGCCGATGTAACTCTCCACGGTGCACAGGCCGACCCGGCCCATGGTCTTCATCAACGATTTCTCGGCGGCCTTGCGCCACTTAGCGAATGCGGCTTGATCGCCGCCGGCGCGGCGGTCGACGGTGTGCGGATGTACCGCGGCCGCCCCGAATCCGAGGACCGCGGCGAGGTGGTGAGAGGACTCGATCTGGCCGCTGTCGGCGATCACCGAGACGCGCAGCCGCATGCCGGCGTCGATGAGTCGCTGATTGATGGCCGACACCACGAAGATCATCGGCAGCGCGGACTTGTCGGCGGCGATGTCGCGGTCGGACAGGACGGCGATTCCGCCATGGCGGGAGGCGAACTCGACGATCTGCTCCCCGAGGTGATCGACGGCCGCGACGAGCGCCGCACGATCGGCGGTCGGCTCCCCGGCGGGCCGGTAGGTGGCGTCGAAGACCTGTACCGGGCAATGATGCTGTCGCAGAATCAGTGTCAGCTCATCGTCGGTGAGTACCGGTGTGCGCAGGATGATCTGCCGGCCGGCGGTGTCGTCGGGGTCGGCGTTGATCGCCGGTCGCGCACCGAGGGCGACGCGCAGCGTCATGCCGTCGGCCTCGCGGATGCTGTCCAGGGGTGGATTGGTCACCTGGGCGAATCGCTGCGAAAAGAACCGGGACACATTGGGTTCGATGTTGGTCAGCGGGTTGATCGCGTTGCCGAATCCCATGGCGGATACGCGTTCGGCGCCGTCGGCGAGCATGGGATCGGTGAAGTAGCGGAAGCTCTCCTGATCCAGGTAGTAGGCGCGGTAGCGCTGATGATCGGTCACCGATTCCGAGGACGGAAGGGCGGCCGAGGCGTCTGCCGCGTCGTCGTCTTCGGCCTCGATGGCCCCCAGGTCGATCTTCGCCGCACGCAGAAGTGCTGGATAATCCCGTGCAGCAGCGAGCTTTTCGTAGGCGTCGGTGGTGGTGTAGACGCGATGCTCGCGGTGGTCGTAGTAGATCATCCCGCCGGCCGACACGCGACCGCGGGAGATCACCGTGTCGGGATCGAAATCGACCTGGCCGGCCTCGGAGAAGGCGCACAGATACGTGGCGGTCTCGACGGTGCGTAGCGGGCGTAGTCCCAGGCGGTCGAGGCGGGCGCCGATGACGGTCCCGTCGCCGAAGACGACGGCGGCGGGGCCGTCGTTCTTCTCCTCGTAGAGCGAGAAGTACTCGAACATCGCGCGGACGCGGTCGGACAGCGTCGGATCGTTCTCCCATGCCGGCGGCATCATCGAGACGACCGCGGTCACCAGGTCGATCTGGTCGGTGATCACCCGTGCGGCCACCGTCTGGTCGAGACGGCTGGAGTCGGACTGGCCGGGTGGACGCACGATGGTGCGGCGTGCCGCGGCGGCCGCGGTCACCTGTGCGATGCGGTTCTTCTTGTCGGTGTTGAGTTCACCGTTGTGCGCGAGGAACCGGAACGGCTGGGCCATCGTCGGGTGCGGGTCGGTGTTCGTGGAGAAGCGGGTGTGGAAGAACAGGGTGTGCACCCGGTGGTCCTCGTCGCCGAGGTCGACGAAGTAGTCGATGACCTCCGGGGATGACAGCCGGCCCTTGAGGACCTGGGTGCGTGCCGACAGTGACAGCGGATACAGGCCTTCGAGGGCGGGGGAGGTGAAGCCGATCGCCTCGATGTGCAGGAGTGCCTGTTGGACGAGCCGGTCCAGTTCGGCCGGTTCGGGGCACGGATCGGGCGCGGCGAACACCCATTGGCGGATCGGCAGCTGGAATCCGATGGCGGCCTCACGCAGCACCGAGTTGTCGACGGGGACGTCGCGCACGGTGAGGACGGTGAATCCGCGGTCGGCCATGGTGCGTTCGATCAGCCGGGCCGCCTTGGCGGCGGCCTCGCCCTCGGGCAGGAAGAAGTTGCCCACGCAGAACTGGCCGAGGCGCAGCGTCGGACGGCCGGTGACCTTGCGGAAGAACCGTTGGGACAGGTCGATGGAGACGCCACCGCCGTCGCCGACGCCGAGCGCCGACATCCCGCCGCGGTGCGGTACCGAGCACAGGGCGTCGCGGGCCTTCTCGATGACGCTGTGCTTCTGGACGCCGTCCTTGCGGGTGATGAAGCCCACCCCGCAGCTGCTCTTCTCGTCGCTGGGGTCCCACAGCATCTGCTGCGGACCGTGCCGATCGGCCTGCATTCGTCCCCTCTCATGCCCGGTCCGCGTCGGGACCAGTGGTGCCCGGTGCTCACGCGAACCGGTGGTCGGCGATGTCCGCTGCGACGATGAAGCGAACATCAGGGGAACTATAACTTAGCCAAGGCTTACCAATATAAGTGTGTCCTAAAATGCCTGGTGGTGGGATGGAATGAATGGCGCGCCGGACCTGTTGAGGGCAGTGACGATCAGTACCGATCGCCGACGTCGGGTTCGGTGAGGGCTGCGATATCGCTGGGACGCAGACCGGCGGTTTCGCCGATTTCTTACCGACCGGAGGGCGTGGCATACTGGTCGGTCGAGTCCGGTACCGGTTCACACCGCCGACACGCGGCGGTGACCCGGCGACCATCAGAAAGGGACACCAACATGAAGCAGGGAATCCATCCCGATTACCACGCGACCACCGTCGTGTGCGGCTGCGGCAACACCTTCGATACCCGCAGCACCGCTGCCAACGGTCGCATCAACGTCGAAGTCTGCTCGCAGTGCCACCCGTTCTACACGGGCAAGCAGAAGATCCTCGACACCGGCGGCCGCGTCGCCAAGTTCGAGGCTCGCTACGGCAAGCGCAAGAAGGCCGACGCCGAAAAGTAGACCTCATGACGACGCCCGCCCGGTCCGCACAGGACTGGCCGGGCGTCGTTTGTTTTCGGTGTACCAAGGCGACCAACTGCCCAGGCGAGGCGCCGCCAGTTGCACGTAATACGACTTGCCGCCGAAGGCGGCTCGAACCCAACCAGCACCGTGTTCACGCCGCGCCGCGATGCAGGAGGAAGAACGAGGAGCGCAGCGACGAAGTGATGACGACGAAGAGTGGTGCTTTGGGCGTGAACACAAGCGCTGCCGGAGGCGGCGCAAAAAACACCGCCATTGACGATGTGCTCGCCGAGCATGCGGGGCTCGAGTTGCAGTTGGCGGATCCGTCGTTGCATGACGATCCGGCGACTGCTCGGCGGGTGGGTAAGCGGTTCGCGGAGTTGGCGCCGGTGATGGCGACACATGCGAAGTTGGTGGCGGCTCGTGATGATCTGGCTGCGGCGCGTGAGTTGGCGGCCGATGACGCGACCTTCGCCGAGGAGGTTCCGGCGCTGGAAGAGCTTGTTGCGCAGCTTGATTCGACGTTGACCGATCTGCTGGCGCCGCGTGACCCGCATGACGCCGATGATGTGGTGTTGGAGGTCAAGTCGGGTGCCGGTGGTGAGGAGTCGGCGCTGTTCGCCGCCGACCTGGTCCGGATGTATCTCAAATATTGTGAGCGGCATGGGTGGAAGGCGCAGGTCCTCGGTGTCACCGAGTCCGATCTGGGCGGCTACAAGGAGGCCACCGTGTCCATCAAGTCGCGTGAGGCCACGCGCGATGGGGTGTGGTCGCGGCTGAAGTTCGAGGGCGGCGTGCATCGGGTGCAGCGCGTTCCGGTCACCGAATCGCAGGGCCGCATCCATACCTCGGCCGCGGGTGTGTTGATCTATCCCGAGCCCGACGAGGTGGAGCAGGTGCACATCGACGAGACGGATCTGCGGATCGACGTGTACCGGAGCTCGGGCAAGGGCGGTCAGGGCGTGAACACCACCGATTCGGCGGTGCGCATCACGCATCTGCCCACCGGGATCGTGGTGACGTGTCAGAACGAGCGTTCGCAGTTGCAGAACAAGGCGCGGGCCATGCAGGTGCTTGCGGCTCGGTTGCAGTCCGCGGCCGAGGAGGAGGCCGAGGCCGCGGCGGCGGAGGGGCGGGCCGCGCAGATCCGGACGGTGGATCGTTCGGAACGGATTCGGACGTACAACTTTCCGGAGAATCGGATCACCGATCACCGCATCGGGTACAAGGCGAACAATCTGGACGCCGTGCTCTCCGGTGATATGGATGCGCTGCTGGATGCCTTGGTGGCCGCCGATCGGCAGGCGCGGCTCGAGGCACAGTGACCGGCGTGGGCGCGGACCGTTCGGTGCGCGCCGTGTTGTCGGCGGCGACGGCGACCTTGGCGGCGGCCGGTGTGGATTCGCCCCGTCCGGATGCCGAATGGTTGCTGGCACATGTACTGCGGACCGATCGGGGCAGGTTACTGATCGCCGATGATCTCGATGACGATGCGGCGCAGCGGTTTCGGGATCTGATCGACCGGCGCGCGATGCGGGTGCCGTTGCAGTATCTGACCGGGTCGGCGTCGTTCGGTCCGCTCGATCTCGCCGTCGGACCCGGCGTGTTCATCCCGCGTCCGGAGACCGAGTTGTTGTTCGAGTGGGCGGTGGGTGTGGTCGATGATGTCCGGGCCCCGCTGACCGTCGTCGACCTGTGCAGTGGCAGTGGTGCGTTGGCGATCGCGGCCGCGTCGGCGTTCCCGGCGGCCCGGGTGCACGCCGTCGAACTGTCGCCGGATGCGGCGGACTGGTTGCGTCGCAATGTCTCTGACGCCGACCCTCAGGTGTCGCGACGGATTCGGGTGCATGTGGGCGATGCCACCGACCCGGATGCGGTGTGTGCCGCCGTGGGTGGGCCGGTGGATCTGATCGTGAGCAATCCGCCGTATGTTCCGGTGGATGCCGATGTGCCCGCCGAGGTGCGGGCCGATCCGGCGATGGCGGTGTTCGGCGGCGCCGACGGGTTGTCGGTGATCCGGCCGATGGTCGAGGTCATCGCGCGCGTGCTGCGTCCCGGTGGGCGGGTGGGTGTGGAGCACGACGACTCTCATGCCGCCGGTGTTGTCGGGGCGTTTGCCGCCGCGGGGGTCTTCGACGAGATCACCTCGCATGCCGATCTGGCCGGCCGGCCGCGCTTTGTGACCGCACGGCGCGTCGAGGGATTGCCGGCGTCGGATTGATCGTGGCCGCTCGCCGGATGCCGGTGGTGAGCGTGTAAGGATGAACCGGTGAGTTCTGTATTCGACTGCACCGATCCCGATCAGCGCGCCACCGGCATCCGCGCCGCGGTCGGTGCCGCGAAGTCCGGCCGTCTGATCGTCATGCCGACCGATACCTTGTACGGAATCGGTTGTGACGCATTTGATTCCGAAGCCGTTGCGGCGTTGCTGGCGGCCAAGGGGCGCGGGCGTGACATGCCGGTGCCGGTGCTCGTCGGTTCGTGGCACACCGTCGACGGTCTGGTCCTGGGTGTCAGTGCCCAGACCCGTGCGCTGGTGGAGGCGTTCTGGCCGGGCGGGTTGTCGCTGGTGGTCGAGCAGGCGCCGTCGCTCGCGTGGGATCTCGGTGACACCGACGGCACGGTGATGTTGCGTATGCCGCTGCATCCGATCGCGATCGAGATCCTGCGTGAGGTGGGGCCGATGGCGGTGTCGAGTGCGAATTCCTCCGGTCACCCGCCGGCGACGACGGCCGACGATGCGCGAGCGCAACTCGGCGATTCGGTGTCGGTGTACCTCGACGGTGGGCCGGCGCCCAAGGCGCAGGCGTCGACCATCGTGGACCTGACCGGGCGGGCGCCGCGGATTCTGCGGGAGGGTGCGGTGGCCACGGCCGATGTCGCCGAGGTTCTCGACGTCGATCCCGCGTCCCTGGTGCAGCGATGAGTTCGTCGGCGATCGACGCCGAACTCGGTGATCTGGTCGGACGGGAGTCGCGGCGCCGGGCGCAGACGTTGCAACTGGTGGCGGGGGAGACGATCGCCAGTCCGGCGGTCCGGGAGATCATGGCGTCGTCGTTGGGTGACACCTATGCGGAGGGCTATCCGGGAGCGCGGTATCACGGCGGGTGTTCGGTGGTCGACGAGATCGAGGAGCTCGCGATCGCCCGCGCGAGGGACCTGTTCGGCGCCGACTATGTGAACGTCCAGCCGCTGTCGGGGACCACCGCCGCGTCGGCGGTGTATGCGGCCTTCGCGCAGCCGGGTGATCCGGTGCTCGCGTTGCGTCTCGATCATGGCGGCCACCAGACCCACGGCTCGCGGGCCAACTTCTCCGGCCGCTGGTTCACTCCGATTCAGTACTCGGTGTCGGTGACCGACGAACTCGTCGATTACGACCAGATCCGTGAGCTCGCACTCCTGCACCGCCCCCGGTTGTTGATCGTAGGGTCGCCCGTGTACTCGCGGTTGTTCGACTTCGAGATCCTGCGCACGATCGCCGACGAGGCCGAGTGCATTCTCTGGGTCGATGCCGCGCATCTCGCGGGTCTGGTGGCCGGCGGTGCGGCACCGAGCCCGGTGCCCTACGCCGACGTCGTCACGCTGGTGACGCACAAGGTGCTGCGCGGGCCGCGGGGTGGTGTCATCCTCGGGACGGCCGAGCACGGCGCTGCGCTGGGCAAGGCGGTGTTCCCGTTCACCCAGGGTGCGCCGTCGGTGCACTCGATCGCGGCGAAGGCGGCGACTTTCGCGGAGGCGGCGACGCCGGAGTTCGCCGACCATGTGAGCGCGGTCGTCGCCAATGCGCGTGCGTTGGCGCGGGGTCTGACCGCGCGGGGGTTGCGGATCGTCAGCGGCGGCACGGACACCCATCTGGCGGTGGTCGATGTGTCGTCGCTCGGATTGTCCGGGATCGAGGCGCAGCGACTGTTGCAGGGGGCCGGCATCGTCGTCGACAAGACGGTGTTGCCGTTCGATCAGCGTCCGGTCGCCGAGGGGTCCGCGGTGCGCATCGGTACCCCGATCGCGACGCTCGCCGGGGCCGACGCCGACATGATGGACACGGTCGCCGACTGGTGTGTGCGCGCCCTGCCCGATCCCGGTGAACACGCCCGGATCCGCGCCGACGTCGCCGCGATGCTCGGCGGGTAGCCTGATCGGGTGCCAGATCCCCTCTCCGCGTCGAGCGTGCTGCGATGAGCGTGGACGGTACCGGTGTGACCACTGCGGCGTCGTGGGTTCTGGCGGCGCCTGGTGTCGGCGGCGGCGCGGGTGTGCCGTTCCGCGAGTTGCTGCTGGTCGGGCTGTCGGCCGCCGCGATCACCTATCTCATCACCTCCGCGGTGCGGGTGGTCGCGATCCGGGCCGGTGCGGTGGCGGTTCCGCGGGCGCGCGACGTTCACGTGATCCCGACACCGCGGCTGGGTGGACTGGGGATGTTCGCCGGGATCGTGGCGGCTGTCGCGTTGGCCGCGAACCTGCCCGCCCTCAACCGCGGATTCGCCTACACCAATGACATCGGTGCGGTGATCGCGGCGGGCGCGGTGATCGTCATCGTCGGTGCGATCGACGACCGGTGGGGCCTCGATGCGCTCACCAAATTCGTCGGCCAGCTGACCGCCGCGGGCGTCATGGTGGTGATGGGGGTGAGCTGGATTCAGATCCCGGTGCCGTTCGGGGGGATCGGGACCGTGGTGCTCGATCCGTTCCAGTCCGGTCTGCTGACCGTCGCCATCACCGTCACCACCATCAACGCGGTCAACTTCATCGACGGCCTCGACGGTCTGGCCGCCGGTCTGGGGCTGATCGCGGCGTCGGCGATCTGCCTGTTCGCGCTGGGACTGTTGGCCGATCGCGGGGGAGACGTCAGTTATTACCCGCCGGCGTTGATCTCGGTGGCGCTGGCGGGCGCGTGTCTCGGGTTCCTCCCGCACAATTTCTCGCCGGCCCGGATCTTCATGGGCGATTCGGGTGCGATGCTCATCGGTCTGATGCTCGCTGCGGCGGCCACCAGCGCATCCGGTCGTATCGCGGTCTACGCCTACGGCCCGGCCGACGTGGTGACCCTGCTGTTGCCGCTCATCCTGGTCGCCGCGATCATCTTCGTCCCGCTGTTGGACATGCTGATGGCGATCGTGCGCCGTACCCGGGCCGGCGTCGGTTTCTACACCCCGGACAAGATGCATCTGCATCATCGTCTGCTCGAACTCGGGCATTCCCAGCGCCGCGTGGCGGTGATCATCTACCTCTGGGTCGGTGTGCTGGCCTTCTCGGCGGCCGCGAGCACGGTCTTCCCGATGTCGGTGGTGGCGCCGGTGTTCGCCGGCGGGCTGGTGGTCGCGATGCTGGCCACGATGGCCCCGCGGTTGTCCCGGCGCTTCGCCGAACTCCGCACGGCTCACCACGGGCCGGTGGCGGGCTCGCGCCGCACCGACTGACCCCGTACCCGCCGAATGGCCAGGTGGGCGGTGACGCAGGGGCCAGGTAACCCAATGGTAAAGACCGTGTACTATGACCCGTAGTAGGCACGGGCGCAACGCGCCCGGATATCGGACAACCGTCCTCCCCGACGGCCCGACCGCCACACAACCAGACCCACCCACCCCCTGGTGGTGCAGGCCACGCGGCTTGATAGGGTCACTGCAAACGCGGAGCGTACGCTCGGCAGCTTTCGGCTGCGGAGGGTCACGCTCGATGCTGTCTGCCCCGGCTCGCACCGTCGAGCGGGGGTACGAGGAGAGATGAGGAGAGGCAATGACGACGTCTGCCCCTGATTCGGCTCCCGTGTATTACCCGGCTGCCCCGACGGGCCTCCTGCGACCGGGAATCATCTCGGCGGCACTCACCCTGATCGTCGCCGGGGCCTCGATCTACATGGGTCATCCGCTGTTCGCGGTGTTCTTCGCCGTCGGTGTCATCGCCGTGCTGGTCAACGCGAAAATGGTCACCCTCGCGGTCGCGCGGGTCGCCGCGGAAGCCGACCCCCGTAAGAAACTGTTGGCCGTGAATTCCGCGATGCGCCTCGGTGTGATCACCGTGCTCGCACTCGCGGCGGCCTTCCTGGTCCGGCCCGAAGGGCTGGGCGTGATGTTCGGACTCGCACTGGGCCAGGTCGTCCTGGTTCTCAACACCGTGATTCCGGTGATGAAAGGACTTCGTAAGCAGCTATGACCGCTCCGTCTGACACGCTGTACCTGGCTGAGGCCAAGATCGAGGTCGGCCACCATCAAGAGGTCGAGTGGCTGGGACTGACCTGGAACCTCGACACGATCATCTCCGCGTCGATCGCCGCGCTGATCGTCATCGCGATGGCCTTCTTCGTCAAGGCCAAGATGACCTCCAAGCGGCCGAACACCGTGCAGCTGTACTTCGAGGTCATCACCGTCCAGATGCGCAATCAGATCGAGAGCGCGATCGGCATGAAGATCGCCCCGTTCGTTCTGCCGCTGGCGGTCACGCTGTTCACCTACATCCTGATCGTGAACTGGTTCTCGGTTCTGCCGGTGCAGTACGGCACCGAATCGGGGGCCACCCACGAAGTGATCAAGCCGGCCTCGGGCGATGCGAACTTCACCTACGCCCTGGCGATCTTCGTCTTCTGCTGGTACCACGCCGCAGGCATGAAGCGCCGCGGACCGCTGCGCCACCTCGGCAAGCTCGTGAAGGGCCACGCCGCCGGACTCGCCCCGATCAACATCATCGAAGAGATCGCCAAGCCGCTCTCGCTGTCTCTCCGACTTTTCGGCAACCTGTTCGCCGGCGGCGTCATGGTTGCCCTGATCGCGCTGTTCCCGGCCTACATCATGTGGTTCCCGAACGCGATCTGGAAGTCGTTCGACCTGTTCATCGGCTTGATCCAGGCCTTCATCTTCGCCCTGCTGACCATCCTGTACTTCAGCCAGGCGATGGAGGATGACCACCACTAGTACGACCCGGTCGGTGCCGACCCGGCACCGACCACCCGAACCATCTCTTCCCACAAACGAAGGTCGGCCCCGCCGACCGGACCCACAGACCTGGCAACCAAGAGTGCCAGTTCCACCCGAAAGGAAAGATCTCAATGGATCCGAATCTGGTTAGCATGGGCGCATTGATCGGCGGCGGCCTCATCATGGGCGGCGGCGCGATCGGTGCCGGTATCGGTGACGGTATCGCCGGTTCCCAGCTCATCGCCGGCATCGCCCGGCAGCCGGAGGCCCAGGGCCGTCTGTTCACCCCGTTCTTCATCACCGTCGGTCTGGTCGAGGCCGCGTACTTCATCAACCTGGCCTTCATGGCGCTGTTCGTGTTCGCCAACCCGGCTCAGGTGTACGGCGCACCCTCCTGATTCAGGAAGTCCGCCCGACCACCTCAGAAGTTCGTTAGTCCGATAGGGGACACCCATCATGATGAGTCTCGCCGCAGAAGAAGAAGCCGGGACGTCCAACTTCCTCATCCCGAACGGCACGTTGATCGCGTGCCTGCTGATCTTCGTCGTCGTGCTGATCGTCATCCGCACCTTCGTCGTACCGCCGATCCTCAAGGTGCTCGACGAGCGCGATGCCCGTGTGGCCAAGACGGTCGACGACAACAAGGCCGCGGCGGCGAGCTACGCGGACGCCGACCGTGAGTACGCGGCTCGTCTGAAGGATGCTCGTGGCGACGCCACGGGTATCCGGGACGAGGCGCGGGCCAAGGGCAACGAGCACGTGTCCGCGGCCAAGAGCAAGGCCACCGAGGAGGCCGATGCCGCTCTGGCGAAGATCTCGGCAGATCTGAAGGTGGAGGCGGACAAGGCGGTCACCACCGCCAAGCAGGACGTGAGTCGGCTGTCGGCGACGCTGGCCAGCCGCGTCCTGGGAACCGATGTCGCCCCGGCCGATGCAGGGGCCAAGCAGACAGAGACGGTGAACTAGCGTGGATATCTTCATCGGACAGCTCGTCGGCTTTCTGGTCATCGTCGGCATCTTCGTCAAGTGGGTGCTGCCCCCGCTGAAGAAGGCGGTGCTCTCCCAGAAGGACGCGATCAGCCAGCAGCTCGTCGACAGTGACGAGGCCAAGGCGCGTGCCGAGGATGCCCGGGTCGCACATGACCGGGCCATCGAGAGGGCGGACGCCGAGGCCAAGGAACTGCACGCCGGAGCACTGCAGGACGCGGAGTCCATCGAGTCCGACCTCAAGGCCTACGCCGATTCCGAGGTCCGGCGGATCTCCGAGCACGGCACGAACCAGGCCGAGCTGGCCCGGACCAGCCTGGTCCGTCAGCTGCGGTCCGAACTGGGCCTCAGCGCGGTCGACGGGGCGGGCGACATCGTCCGCAAGCATCTGGCCACCGCGGACAACCAGACCGCCACCATCGACCGGGTGATCGACGAACTCGAGCAGATGGCGAGCAAGGATTCGAGCTCGGCGGTGCCGCCGAGTTCGGAGTTGATCGGCCTGCATTCGCTGCATGCCACCAGCCGCGACGCCGCCCGCACCATCGCCCACGAATTCGACTCGGCCGCAGCCGATCTCGACTCGGCGGCGTTGACGTCGGCGTCGGAGGACCTGTACCAGGTCATCAGCTTCCTGCTCAAGAACCCGGTGCTGCGCAAGAAGCTCACCGAGGACGAGGAGAACCCCGAGGGCAAGAAGCAGCTGGTGCACACCCTGCTCGACGGCAAGGTCGCGCCGATCGTGGTCGACACCGTCGCCACCGCTGCCGCGCAGCGCTGGTCGCAGAGCGTGGATCTCCTCACCGCGCTGCGTCGCCAGAACGCGCTCATCGTGCTGACCTCGGCGGAGCGCGAGGGCACGATCGAGCAGACCGAGGACGAACTGTTCCGCATCGGCCGACTGCTCGACGCCAACCCGGAACTCGCCTCGCTGCTCGCCGATTTCCAGCGTCCGGTGCCCGGCCGGGTGGAGCTGTTGCGCTCGCTCGTCGGTGGACAGGTCAACGAGCACACGTGGTACCTGCTCTCGCACGGCATCGCCCTGCTGCACGGTCAGCCGGCCGAGAACGCGGTCGCGCACCTGGCCGAACTGGCCGCGGCGCGACGCGGTGAGACCGTGGCGCATGTGATCTCGGCGGTCGAGCTCACCGACGCACAGAACGATCGGTTGGCCTCGGTGCTGGGGTCGATCTACGACCGCACGATCTCGGTGCAGACCGAGGTCGACGAATCGATCATCGGCGGCCTGCGGGTGGGCGTCGGCGACGAAGTGATCGAGGCCGACATCGCCACCCGGTTGGCGAAGGCGGCCGAGACCCTGCCGCGCTGATCCGCTGCGCAGCCGACAACTCCATCACCCATCACCGAAGAACCACTTGCCCGGACTGAGTAAGAAAGACGAGAACCCATGGCCGAGTTGACGATCTCAGCAGACGAGATCAAGGGAGCGATCGAGCAGTACGTCTCGTCGTTCGACGCCGAAGCCTCGCGCGACGAGGTCGGCATCATCACCGATACCGCGGACGGCATCGCCCACGTCAGTGGCCTGCCCAGCGCGATGGCCAACGAGCTGCTGCAGTTCCCCGGCGGCGTGCTCGGTGTGGCACTGAACCTCGACGAGGACGAGATCGGCGCGGTCATCCTCGGTGACTACGAGAGCCTGGAAGAGGGCCAGCAGGTCAGCCGTACCGGCGAGGTCCTCTCGGTTCCCGTCGGTGACAAGTTCCTCGGCCGCGTCGTCGACCCGCTCGGCGCCCCGATCGACGGCCTCGGCGACATCGAGGCGCAGGACCAGCGCGTGCTGGAGCTGCAGGCGGCCACCGTGCTCGAGCGTCAGCCGGTCGAGGAATCCCTCGCCACCGGCATCAAGGCCATCGACGCCATGACCGCCATCGGCCGTGGTCAGCGTCAGCTGGTCATCGGCGACCGCAAGACCGGCAAGACCGCGGTGTGCGTCGACGCCATCCTGAACCAGAAGGCCAACTGGGAATCCGGCGACGAGAACAAGCAGGTCCGCTGCATCTACGTCGCGATCGGCCAGAAGGGTTCGACCATCGCGGGCGTCAAGACCGCTCTGGAAGAGGCCGGCGCGATGGAGTACACCACCATCGTCGCCGCTCCCGCGTCCGACTCGGCCGGATTCAAGTGGCTGGCACCGTACACCGGCTCGGCCATCGGTCAGCACTGGATGTACGAGGGCAAGCACGTCCTGATCGTGTTCGACGACCTGACCAAGCAGGCCGAGGCCTACCGCGCCATCTCGCTGCTGCTGCGTCGCCCGCCGGGCCGCGAGGCCTACCCCGGCGACGTCTTCTACCTGCACTCGCGTCTGCTGGAGCGTTGTGCGAAGCTCTCCGACGCGATGGGCGGCGGCTCGATGACCGGTCTGCCGATCATCGAGACCAAGGCCAACGACGTCTCGGCGTTCATCCCGACCAACGTCATCTCGATCACCGACGGCCAGGTCTTCCTCGAGTCCGACCTGTTCAACAAGGGTGTGCGTCCGGCCATCAACGTCGGTACCTCGGTGTCGCGCGTCGGTGGTGCCGCCCAGACCAAGGGCCTCAAGAAGGTGTCCGGTTCGCTGCGTCTGGAACTCGCACAGTTCCGTGAGCTCGAGGCGTTCTCCGCCTTCGCCTCCGACCTCGACGACGCGTCGAAGGCGCAGCTCGAGCGCGGTGCCCGCTGGGTCGAGATGCTCAAGCAGGACCAGTACAGCCCCTACTCGGTCGAGGACGAGATCGTCTCGATCTACCTCTGCGGTGAGGGCCACTACGACTCGGTCCCGGTCGACGACATCCGCAACTTCGAGACCCAGCTGCTCAGCCACCTGCACCACAACGCGACCGGTGTCTACGACTCCATCGCCGGTGGCAAGGTGCTCTCCGACGACGAGGCCGAGGCACTGGTCGCCGAGACCAACAAGTTCAAGAACAGCTACCTCACCCACGACGGCAAGCGCGTCGTGAACGAGGCCGAGGCGACCGCGATGGATTCCGAGGACGTCGAACAAGAAGCGATCAAGATCCGCAAGTGATCTTCTTCAGCAGACGAGTGACGTCAATCGACGTGTCAAGGAAGGGGTGAGATCTCGTGGCCAGCATTCGTGAGCTGCGTTCACGCATCCGGTCGGTTCAGTCGACCAAGAAGATCACCAAGGCGCAGGAACTGATCGCCACCTCCCGCATCACCAAGGCGCAGGCCCGGGTTGCGGCTGCCAAGCCGTACGCCTCGGAGATGACCAAGGTGCTCTCCGAGCTGGCGAGCAGCGCGGGATCGCTGGATCATCCGTTGCTGCAGGAGCGGGAGAATCCGAAGCGTGCCGGCGTCCTGGTGATCACCAGTGACCGCGGTATGTGCGGTGGGTACAACGCCAACGTGCTGCGGGCCACCCGTGAACTCCTCGCGCTGCTGCGCGAGGAGGGCAAGGAGCCCGTGCTGTTCATCATGGGACAGAAGGGCGTCGGCTTCTTCACCTTCCGTGGTGCGGAGTACTCGGATGCCTGGACCGGCTTCTCGCAGGCGCCGGAGTACGCCGACGCGGCGCAGCCCAGCAAGTTCCTGGTCGATCTCTTCCTCGCCGGTTCCGGTGTGGAGGTCGAGCGTCCGGACGGCACCGGCTCGGTCGAGGGCGTCGACGAACTGCACTTGGTGTACACCCGGTTCGTGTCGATGCTGACCCAGGCCCCCGAGGTCCGTCGGATGGCCCCGCTGGTGGTCACCGAGGACGAGGTCGACGCGAGCGACGCGGAGGCCGGAAGCGTCACCTCCGAGTCGCGGAACTACACGTTCGAGCCGAGTGCCGAAGGCCTCCTCGAGACGCTGTTACCGCGCTATATCGCCACCCGTGTGTATGCGGCGCTGCTGGATTCCTCGGCGTCGGAGTCGGCTGCTCGGCGTACCGCAATGAAGGCGGCCACCGACAACGCCGAGGAGCTGTCGAAGAACCTCTCCCGTGAGGCCAATCAGCTCCGCCAGGCCCAGATCACCCAGGAGATCAGCGAGATCGTCGGCGGCTCCAGCGCCCTCGCGACCTAGACCGTCGGCCTCGCCCCTTCGCGAAACTTTCGATCCAAAGAGGAAGTGACCCACTCATCATGACCGCAGTAGCAGAAACCCCGACCTCGGGGAAGTCGGGGTCCGCCGACGGGCGGATCGTCCGCATCATCGGCCCCGTGGTCGACGTCGAGTTCCCGCGGGGCTCGATCCCAGACCTGTTCAACGCCCTCCACGCGGACGTGACCCTGGAGGCGGTGGCCAAGACCCTCACCCTCGAGGTCGCCCAGCACCTCGGTGACAATCTGGTCCGCACCATCTCCATGCAGCCCACCGACGGCCTCGTCCGCGGCGCGACCGTCAGCGACACCGGATACCCGATCCGCGTGCCCGTCGGCGACGTCGTCAAGGGCCACGTGTTCAACGCGCTCGGCGACTGCCTCGACAGCCCGGGCCTGGGCCGCGACGGCGAGCAGTGGGGCATCCACCGCAAGCCCCCGGCCTTCGACGAACTCGAGGGAAAGACCGAGATCCTCGAGACCGGCATCAAGGTCATCGACCTGCTGACCCCGTATGTCAAGGGCGGCAAGATCGGCCTGTTCGGTGGTGCCGGTGTCGGCAAGACCGTTCTGATCCAGGAGATGATCACCCGTATCGCCCGCGAGTTCTCGGGCACCTCGGTGTTCGCCGGCGTCGGTGAGCGTACCCGCGAGGGCACCGACCTCCACCTCGAGATGGAGGAGATGGGCGTTCTCCAGGACACCGCCCTGGTGTTCGGTCAGATGGACGAGCCGCCGGGCACCCGTATGCGCGTGGCCCTGTCGGCGCTGACGATGGCGGAGTACTTCCGCGACGTCAAGCACCAGGACGTGCTGCTGTTCATCGACAACATCTTCCGGTTCACCCAGGCCGGGTCCGAGGTCTCCACCCTGCTCGGCCGCATGCCGTCCGCAGTGGGTTACCAGCCGACGCTGGCCGACGAGATGGGCGAGCTGCAGGAGCGCATCACCTCGACCAAGGGTCGTTCGATCACGTCGCTGCAGGCCATCTACGTGCCCGCCGACGACTACACCGACCCGGCGCCGGCCACCACCTTCGCCCACCTCGATGCCACCACCGAGCTCTCGCGTCCGATCTCGCAGCTGGGTATCTACCCGGCCGTGGACCCGCTGACCTCGACCTCGCGCATCCTGGAGGCCTCGATCGTCGGTGACGAGCACTTCCGCGTCGCCAACGAGGTCAAGCGCATCCTGCAGAAGTACAAGGAACTGCAGGACATCATCGCCATCCTCGGTATGGACGAACTGTCCGAAGAGGACAAAGTGACGGTGCAGCGTGCCCGTCGTATCCAGAAGTTCCTCGGACAGAACTTCCTCGTCGCCGAGAAGTTCACCGGTCAGAAGGGCTCGGTCGTGCCGCTCGCCGACACCGTCGAGGCGTTTGACCGCGTGTGCAAGGGCGAGTTCGATCACCTGCCCGAGCAGGCCTTCAACAGCTGCGGTGGACTCGACGACGTGGAGGCCGCCGCGGCCAAGATCGCCGGAAAGTAGCGGAGCGACATGGCTGACAAGTCCTTCCACGTCGAGGTGGTCTCCGCCGACGCAGAGCTCTACTCCGGTGAGGCGACCTTTGTGATCGCCCAGACCACCGTGGGTGAACTCGGTGTGCTGGCGAATCACGAACCGCTGCTCGGCGAGTTGGTGCCCGGCGGGTTCGTGGTGATCGTCGAGGAGAGCGGCGACCGCAAGGCCGCGGCGATCGAGGGTGGTTTCCTCTCGGTCACCGGTGAGTCGGTGACGATCCTCGCCGAGTCGGCCGCATGGGCCGACGACGTCGATGTCGCCGCCGAAAAGGCGGCCCTCGAGGCCGCCGAGCCCGGCAGCGCGGAGTACAACCACGCGCACGCCCGCCTCACCGCGGCCGAGCATCTGGTCAAGTAGCCACGCGACCTACATTCCGTCAGTGTTCACACGACCGGCCACCCCGACCAGGGTGGCCGGTCGTGTCTTCGGGCCGGATGGCATGCTGGGGGTGCGCCCCGGGCGATCGCAGCCACGTCCCAGCCCGACGAGATCGCCGATGACGGGGCCGAACCGAGGAGGTGCACCCGGGTGACGGAGCTCGTCGTCGTGGTGATCCTGAGCATTGCGCTGCTCAGTGCCCTCGCCCTGTGCGGCTTGCTGGCCTACCGCGTGGGTCAGTTGCGCCGCGGGGGTACCCCGGTGCTGCTGCGTGAACTGCCCGCCGCGGTCGACGAGGGGTGGCGGCACGGCACCGTCCACTACAGCGACGAGGCGTTGCGGTATTTCCGTCTGTCATCGCTACGGCCCGGTCCGTCGCGGACGCTGCCGCGTCGCTCCATCGAGATCGCCGGCCGGCGGCGCGCGGTGGGTACCGAGCAGGACATTCTCGCCGACATGATCATCCTCCGCGTCCACCAGGCGGTCGGCGCCGGCGACGGCCGCGACTACGAGATCGCCTTGGACGCCGGCGGGGTCACCGCCTTCCAGTCGTGGCTGGAGTCACGACGTCCCTCACGCGCACAGCGCCGCAGCGCCTGAGCGCATCCTCGGCCGAGGAGCTCGAGTCTCAGGAGCTCGTGGGCCGGGACCGCTGCCCGCCGGGCACCCACTTCACGTCGCCGTCGCCATGCGGTGGTCGGTTGGCCACGCGCGACAGGATGAACAACAGATCCGAGAGCCGGTTGAGGTATTTCGCCGGCAACACCGACGTCGCGTCCGGGTCGGCCGCCACCGCGGACCACGCGGAACGTTCGGCCCGCCGGGTGACCGTCCGGGCCTGATGCAGCAGCGCCGACAGCGGTGTGCCGCCGGGTAGGATGAACGAATCCAGCGACGGCAGATCCTCCCCGAAGGCGTCGCACCAGTGCTCCAGCGCGTCGATGTAGTCCTGCTCGATACGCAGCGGCGGATACTTCGGATCGTCGACGACGGGCGTGGACAGGTCCGCCCCGGCGTCGAACAGATCGTTCTGGACGGTCCGTAGCACCTCGGCGATCTCCTCGGGTACCGCACCGCCCACGGCGAGGGCGACCCCGATCGCCGCGTTCGCCTCGTCGCAATCGGCGTAGGCGATCACCCGTGGATCGGTCTTGGACACCCGGGAGAAGTCGCTGAGCCCGGTGGTCCCGTCGTCGCCGGTACGGGTGTAGATGCGGGTGAGGTGCACGGCCATACGTCAAAATCTAGCGCTCCGCGGGATCGCACCGTGCGACCGATAAGCTGTCTGTCGTGAGTGATCGCTTTCTGGTGACCGGGGGAGCCCGGCTGAGTGGCGAGGTCTCGGTCGGTGGAGCGAAGAACAGTGTGCTCAAACTGATGGCGGCCGCGTTGCTCGCCGAGGGCACCACCACCCTGACCAATTCGCCCGAGATCGCCGACGTCCCGCTGATGGCGGATGTGCTGCGTGGCCTCGGGGCGAGTGTCTCGATCGACGGTGACACCGTGATCATCGATGCACCGGCCGAACCGAAGTACCACGCCGATTTCGACGCGGTGAAGCAGTTCCGTGCATCGGTGTGCGTGTTGGGGCCGCTGATGGCGAGGTGCCGCCGCGCCGTCGTCGCGCTGCCCGGCGGAGACGCCATCGGGTCCCGCCCCCTCGACATGCATCAGGCCGGTCTGCGCGCGCTCGGGGCGCACAGTTCCATCGAACACGGCTGCGTGGTCGCCGAGGCCGACGCACTCATCGGGGCGCCGGTCGCGCTGGAGTTCCCCTCGGTGGGCGCCACCGAGAACATCCTGATGGCCGCGGTCCTGGCCGACGGACAGACCACCATCGACAACGCCGCACGCGAGCCGGAGATCGTCGACCTGTGTGTGATGCTGCAGCAGATGGGTGCGCGGATCGAGGGCGCGGGTACCTCCACCCTCACCGTGACCGGCGTCGAGCGACTGCACCCGGCCACCCATCGGGTCATCGGTGACCGGATCGTCGGCGCCACCTGGGGGATCGCGGCCGCCATGACACGGGGAGACGTCACGGTACGGGGCGTCGCGCCGGCGCACCTGCAACTGGTCCTCAACAAGCTCGTCGACACCGGGGCCCGGGTCGACACGATGGTCGACGGCTTCCGCGTCCGTCACGACGGCCGGCCCGCGGCGGTGAACGTGTCCACCTTGCCGTTCCCCGGATTCCCCACCGATCTGCAGCCGATGGCGATCGGTCTGGCGGCCATCGCCGACGGGATGTCGGTGATCACCGAGAACGTGTTCGAGGCCCGCTTCCGCTTCGTCGAGGAGATGGTGCGTCTGGGAGCCGACGCCCGCACCGACGGCCATCACGCCGTCATCCGGGGTATCGAGCGGCTCTCCAGCGCACCCGTGTGGTGCTCCGACATCCGGGCGGGCGCGGGCCTGGTGCTGGCCGGTCTGGTCGCCGACGGGGTGACCGAGGTCCACGACATCGAGCACATCGACCGCGGATACCCGCAGTTCGAGGAGAACCTCACCCGGCTGGGCGGGATCATCGAGCGGGTACGGGGCTGAACCGTGGACGGTGGCGACATGGACGGTGGCACACACACTCATCCGCATCCGGCCGATGAGGGAGATACGGCACATCACGCGCCCGGGGGGCAGCAAGGGCACGGGGCCGGTGACGTCGACATCGCGGCCTGGACCTCCCGCTTCGACCTGCTCTCCGATCCGCACCGGCTGGAGATCCTGCTGGTGCTGCACCGCAAGCCCGGGATCTTCGTCGGCGACATCGCGACGGAGGTGGGCCGCACCGAAACCGCGGTGTCGCAAGCACTTCGGGTGTTACGTCATCAAGGGTGGGTGACCTCCACCCGGGTGGGCCGCTCGGTGAGCTACCGACTCGAGGACGAGACGGTCCATCGGCTTCTGCATTGGATCGGTGCGCGGCATCTCGATTCGTGACGGGTCGTCGAGGGTGGGGCTCGGTGATGTGGGCAGGGTCACTCCTGACCGTTCGGATAGTCTGTGCACCTCGTTATCTGAATAAGTAGACAGATGTCGGGGCGGGTCTTAACGTTCCTCCTATCGCGCGCCGGTATGCCGGTGCACGCTCAGCGATACGAAAGGGACACCGCTCAATGTCCACCACCCCGTCCACGATGAACCTCGCCATGCATATGAGCGACGGCATCATCAACGCGCAGACCTCGATCCTGTTCGGCGCCATCGCCATTGCCGGCCTCGGCTTCTGCGCCTGGCGTGCCCGCACCGATCTCGACGAGAAGACCGTGCCGATGGCCGGTCTGGTCGCCGCCTTCATCTTCGCGGTCCAGATGATCAACTTCCCGATCCTGCCGGGGGTGAGTGGGCACCTCCTCGGTGGTGCGCTGGCCGCCATCCTGGTCGGGCCGTACACCGGGGCCCTGTGTATCGCCATCGTGCTGGTGGTCCAATGCCTGCTCTTCGCCGACGGCGGGGTCACCGCGCTCGGCGCCAACATCACCAACATGGCACTGATCTCCACCTTCGCCGGATACGGCGTGGCGGTGATCCTGTACCGGGTCATCGCGGCGAGGTCACGCTCCATCGGCGGCCTCGGGATCGTGGCCTTCGTGTCCGCACTGTGTGGAACCGTGTGCGCGGCAACCGGATTCGTCGTCGAGTATGCGATCGGTGGAGCCGCGTCGACATCCTTGGGCACGGTGGCGGTCTACATGTGGGGCACGCACGTGCTCATCGGGATCGGGGAGGGTCTGATCACCGCCGCCACCGTCATGGCGGTCGCCCGGGCGCGCCCGGACCTGGTCTACCTGCTACGCCGCAACCCGGCACCCGCACAAGCGATCGGAGTCCCGGCATGAGCACCACATCGTCGACCGAGCGCACCCACGCCCCACGGGTGCGGCGCCGCACGTTCCTCATCGCCTTCGGGGTGGTGGCGCTGATCATCGCCGGCATCGTGTCCTATGTGGCCAGCTCCTCACCCGACGGACTCGACTCGGCCACCCAGCAGGGATGCCAGACCGTCGAGGTCAACGGCTCCGAGGAGCTCACCGGGACCTGCATCGCCCAGCATGCGACCGACCACGCCATGGCGTCGTCGCCGCTGGCCGACTACTCGTTCCGCGGAATCGAATACACCAACGGCATCGCCGGCGTGATCGGGGTGCTGGTCACGCTCGCCATCGCGGGCGGCCTGTTCTGGCTGATCGCGCGCCGCCGCAGCGGTGATGCGGCCACCACCACGTCCGGGGACTGAGCACCATGGGTGCCGGTCATGCCCATCCGCTCTACCGCGCCGGTGACTCGTGCGTGCACCGCGCACCCGCCGAGGTGAAGATCGTCTGCCTGGTGATCTTCGTCTTCGCGGTCGTGGCCACACCCCGCGAGATGTTCTGGCCCTACCTGGGTTTCGCGCTCATCCTGGGTGCCGTCTGGGCGCTCGCGCGGATACCACCGCTGTGGATTCTGCCGCGCATGCTGATCGAGGCGCCGTTCGTGATCCTGGCGGTGTTGCTGCCGTTCTCCGCCGGGCCCGACCGGGTGGAGTTCCTCGGGATGTCGCTGTCGGTGACGGGGCTGTACGCGGGCTGGGGCATCCTCATCAAGGGCACGCTCGGAGTGGCGGCGTCGCTGACCTTCGCCGCGACGACCGAGGCCCGTGCACTCCCCGTCGCACTGACCCGGCTGGGTGTCCCGGCGACCATCACGCCGATCTTCGTGATGATGCTGCGCTACGTCGACCTGCTCTCGGCGGAGATCAGGCGGATGCAGATCGCCCGCTCCGCGCGCGGCGATTCACCCCGGCTGATCCATCAGGCGGGGGCGATCGCCAAGGGGGTGGGCGCGCTGTTCCTGCGGTCCTACGAACGCGGTGAGCGGGTGCATCTGGCGATGATGTCGCGCGGATTCACCGGTACGATCCCGGAGATGCCCGGCGTGGCGACCGCACCACGCGCGACACCCGCCCAGTGGGCGGCGATCGTCACACCGGCGATCGCGGCCGTCGCGGTCGCCGTCACCGCCTGGGGGATGAGATGAGACGTCAACTACCACAGCATGTCAGCCCGCCGGACTCCTCGGTACCGGGGGCGCCGGCCGTCGAGGTCCGGGGTCTGTCCTTCGCCTACCCGGACGGTCACGTCGCGATCGACGGCATCGACCTCGTGGTGGCCGAAGGCGAACGCGTCGCGCTGCTCGGCCCCAACGGCGCCGGCAAGACCACCCTGATGCTGCAACTCAACGGGGTGCTGCTGCCCACCGCCGGGGAGGTGGCCATCCACGGCATCCCGGTGGCGAAGAACTCGCTGCGCGAGGTGCGCCGGCGCGTCGGACTGGTGTTCCAGGACCCCGACGATCAGCTGTTCATGCCGACCCTGGTCGAGGACGTCGCGTTCGGCCCGGCCAACTTCGGGGTGACCGGCGATGAGCTGAAACGGCGCGTCGACGAGGCGCTGGCCGCGGTGTCGATGACCGAACACGCCGGGCGCAGTCCACATCACCTCTCCGGTGGCCAGCGGCGACGCGGTGCGCTCGCCAGCGTCTTGTCCTGTCGCCCAGACGTTCTCGTCCTCGACGAACCGTCGGCGAATCTGGATCCGGTGGCGCGCCGGGACCTCGCCGACACCTTGCTGCGCCTGCGGACGACGATGCTCGTGGTCACCCACGATCTGCTGTATGCGGCTCAGCTGTGCGATCGTGCGGTGGTCATCGACGCCGGTCGCGTGGTCGCCGACGGCCCGGTCGACGACATCCTCGCCGACGAGGCGTTGCTCGCCGCGCACCGGCTCGAGTTGCCGTGGGGATTCGACATCGACGCCGTCCGGCGGGCACGTGGCGGCGGCGTCCGGAGTTCGTCGGCCGCCTCGCCCTGTCCGAACGGATAGTCGGCCACCTGGCCGTCGGGTGACCCCGACCTGACCAAGGTGGGTTCCGATGATTCTCCAGGGACGGTTTGTGCCGCAACACCTTCCACCCCTTCCTGTGACGCGCGTAACGTCGCCGTTGCTCACAGTCGGCGTCACGCGGTGTGCGCCGACGACGAAGGAGGTCAGGTCACATGCAGGTAGATGAGCTACTCAAGCCGTTTCCCATCAAGGAGTTCCACCCGTTCCCCCGTGCCATGATGGGCCCGGGCGCACACGAGATGATCGGTCCCGAGGCCCTCAAACTCGGATTCAAGAAGACCCTCATCATGACCACCGGTCTGCGCGGCAGCGACACCGTGCACAAGATCGTCGAGTCGTGCAAGTACCACGGCCTCGAGGTCGTGCTCTACGACAAGGTCGAGTCCAATCCCAAGGACTACAACGTCATGGACGCGGTGTCGTTGTACAACTCGGAGAAGTGCGACTCGTTCATCTCGATCGGTGGCGGCTCGGCACATGACGCCTGCAAGGGCGCGCGCATCTCGGTCGCCCACGACGGCCGCAGCGTCAACGAGTTCGAGGGCTTCAACAAGAGCGAAAACCCCAAGAACCCACCGCATATCGCCGTGTCGACCACGGCCGGTACCGGCTCGGAGACCTCCTGGGCCTACGTCATCACCGACACCACCACCGACCCCGACAAGCCGCACAAGTACGTCGCCTTCGACGACGCCGCGGTGACGACGCTGGCCATCGACGACCCGGTGCTGTACTACGACTGCCCGGTCGCCTACACCGCGCAGTGCGGATTCGACGTCCTGGCGCACGCGTCGGAGCCCTACGTCTCGCGGCTGAACTTCCCGCCGTCGATGGGTAACGCCCTCTACGCGGTGAAGATGACCGCGGAGAACCTGCGTGAGGCCACCTGGAACGGTGTCGACCTCAAGGGTCGCGAAGGCATGATGTACGCGCAATACATTGCGGCACAGGCCTTCAACTCGGGTGGACTGGGAATCATCCATTCCATCAGCCACGCGGTGTCGGCGTTCTTCGACACCCACCACGGCCTGAACAACGCGATCGCACTGCCGCGTGTGTGGGCGTTCAACATGCCGGTCATGTACGAGCGCTACGCCGACATGGCGCAGGCCATGGGCGTCGACACCCACGGGATGACCAAGGTCCAGGCCGCCGATGCGGCCCTCGAAGCCGCCATCCGGCTGCTGCGTGACGTGGGCATCGTCGAGCGCTTCGCCGACGTCAAGAAGGACTCGTACCCCAAGAACCGCCTCGGCGAGGGGCCGACGAAGTTCTACGAGAACCGCAAGGAGATCACCACCGACGCGGCCACCATCGACGCGCTGACCAACCACGTCCTCGGCGACGCGTGCACCCCGGGTAACCCCAAGGAGTGCACCTTCGAGACCGTGCGTCCGGTCGTCGAGCACTGCGTGAACGGAAGCCTGGACGAGCTGCTCCCGTAGCAGCCGGTCCACCCCGACCGGGGTGTGGGGAACCGCATGCCCCCGAAGTCCGCGGTTCCCCACATCCCACTCACTCCGGTGGTCACCTCGAGCGTTCGGCGTGGTGACCTCCGGAGTGAACAAGCCCACCGGCCCCGGTCCACGCATTGCCGCCCCGCGTCGCCGCCCCCACGCCCTCGTCGAGGCGCGTACACCTTCTCAGGAGAGCTTCGTATGTCCACCTCCTTCGTCACCACCGACGACCCGACAGGCTCCGCGGCCGGAGCGCAATCATCGTCGGCGTCAACCGAATCCGGCGACAGCGCCGCGACGGAGAACTCCGCGGTGACCTTCCGCGACGTCGACGACGTGACCCGGCGGTTCGCCGACGCAGGATACCTCGCCGATCAGCGACTGGCGACGACGGTGTTCCTGCAGAACCGACTCGGCAAGCCGGTGCTGCTGGAAGGCCCTGCGGGCGTGGGCAAGACACAGCTCGCCAAGACCCTCGCGGAGGTGACCGGCCGAGATCTGTTGCGGCTGCAGTGCTATGAGGGGCAGGACGAGACCACCGCCCTCTACGAATGGGACTACGGCAAGCAACTCCTCTACACGCAGGTGCTCAAGGAGAAGATCTCCCAGGTCGTCGCCGACGCCGACACCCTCTCGGAGGCCGTCGACCGCATCGGTGCCGAGGAGAGTGTGTTCTTCTCCGAACGATTCCTGGCCCCGCGTCCACTGCTCGAGGCGGTGCGCAGCGAACGTCCGGTCGTGTTGCTGATCGACGAGGTCGACCGCGCCGACGAGGCACTCGAGGCGGTGTTGCTGGAATTGCTCGCCGAGTATCAGGTATCGGTCCCCGAGATCGGAACCTTCGTCGCCACCCATCAGCCGATGATCGTGTTGACCTCCAACAACACCCGCGACCTGTCTGCCGCGCTGAAGCGCCGCTGCCTGCACCTGTCGCTCGACTATCCGGATGCCGCACGGGAATTGGAGATCATCAAGTCCAAGAACACCGGGCTGGCCGACACCCTGGCCGCCAAACTGGTGGAGATCGTCCGCGGGCTGCGTGATCTGGATCTGCGCAAGGCGCCCAGCATCTCCGAGGCCATCGACTGGGCGCGCACCCTCGCCGTGCTCGGCGCGGACGAACTGTCCGCCGACATCCTCGGTCAAACCGCGAATGTGGTGGTCAAGTACGACCGCGATCTCACCCGTGCCCTCGATGCTCTGCCGCGGCTGGTCGATCCGAACGCCGAGGTGCCCGATCATCTGCATTCGCATGATCACGGCCATGGGCATTCACATGGACACGGCCATTCCCACGGGCATGACCATGACCACGATCACGATCATGACGATCACAGCGGACCGGCGCGTCGCGCGGAGAAGGACAAGCCCGGCCGGCACGCGGATGAGTACTACGGATCGCCGGGCGCGAAGAGCGATGCCGGCACCCGGTCCGTCAGCGCCACCCAGGGCAGTCGCTCCTTCACCCGTCCGCCGTCCGGCGGCAGTGGCCGCAAGCGTCCGTTCTAGGAGCCGGGGATGGAAGGAGCGGTCCACCGGTTCGTCCGGTTGTTGCGCCTGCACGGTGTGCGGATCGGCGTGTCGGAGGCCATGGATGCCATGTCCGCCGTCGGCACCGCCGAGATCCTCGCCGACCGTGAACTGATGCGGTCGGCGATGGAGGCGTGCCTGATCAAGGACCGCCGCGACGAGCAGACATTCCACGAGGTGTTCGACAGGTTCTTCTCGCTGAGGCCGGTGCTGGACACCGGTGACGGACACGGTCATTCACACACCCACGACGATCTGTCCGACACCGGCGAGCTGGCCGATTACACCCTGTCCGACGAGGTGAGCAACACCCCGCAGCAGGGGCACAGTCACGGCCCGCCGTCCGACATCCGGGAGTATTTCGATCCCGAGGATCTCGCCGAGCAGTACAACCTGCATCAGGAGGCCAACAAACTCGACATGGCCTCGCTGACCGACGAGATCGTGCTGTCGGCGGACTCGGTACCCAATTCCGAGCAGGCCGCGCGGGTGCAGTTGACGGTGTCGCGGTTGCACAATCCCGGCAGGCCGGGGGAGTTGGTCACCGACAACGCAACGCGGCTGGACGCGGAGTTGTCGGTGGCGCAGGAGATGGCGTTGCTGGACTGGCTCGACGACGCCGACGGATTGGCGGGACCACAGCCCGATCGCGAGGAGATCGCACGTCTGCGCAGTGCGCTGGCCGGGCTGCTCGACGGTCTGCCCGAGAAGCTGCGCGATCACCTCGAACAGTTGATGGCCACCGATCACGAGATCGAGGAACGCGAGATCAAGGCGTCGGTGCGCGAGGCCATTCACGAACACGAACGGGCCAGTCTCGAGGAATCCATCCGGCGGCTGATCCGCAGTCTGCACGGCGCGCCACGGGCACGTCGCAAGCTCGCCGCCCGCGGCACGGTCGACGCCGCACGCACGATGCGGGCCAACCTCCGCTACGACGGTGTCCCGTTCCGGCCGATCACGGTGGCCAAGGTGGAGGATCGTCCGTCACTGCTCATCCTCGCCGACGTCTCGTTGTCGGTGCGCAGCGCGGCGCGGTTCACACTGCAGTTGGTGCATGGTCTGCAGAGCATGGTCGCCCATGTGCGCTCGTTCGCGTTCGTCTCCGACCTCGTCGAGATCACCGATCTGTTCGCCGAGCATCCGCCGGAGGAGGCGCTGTCGTTGGTGGTCTCGGGTCTGCCGGCCGGCGGGGTGCTCGACACCGACGCCGACTCCGACTACGGCACCGCCCTGCAGACCTTCCTCGACGACTTCGGTGGTGCGATCACGCGACGGACGACGGTGATCGTGCTCGGCGACGGTCGCAACAACGGCCGCGAACCCAATCTCGAGGCGTTCGAGGAGATCACCCGCCGGGCTCGGGAAACCATCTGGATCACCCCCGAACCCAAGTACTCCTGGGGGCTGGGAGCCTGTGACCTCCCCGGGTACGCGACCTTCTGCGATCGGGTCCACGTCGTCCACGATCTGGCGGCGCTCGAGCAGGTCTCCGTGGACGCATATGCGACGTGAGTGTCGGTGGCGCCACGTAGGATTTTCGTCATCTGTCCCCGCGTGACGAGGTGGTGATCGCGAGAATGCGCGCCGACACTGGTGAGCGCCGTGCCGTCACCTCCCGACCGACGATGCCGGTGGCCAAGTTCCACACCCCCGAGATCATCATCGGGCCGGGATCGCTCGATGAGATCCCTACGGCGGCAGCGGGTCTGGGAATGCGCCGATTGATGATCGTCTCCGACCGGAACCTGGTCGCCACCCCCTGGTATCCGCGGCTGGCGCAGCGGCTGCGGGCGGCGGACCTGCGGGTCAGCTCGTTCACCGACGTGTCGGCCAATCCGCGGGCGCCGGAGATCTCGCTCGGATTCGAGCACTACGAGCAGACCCGCTCCGAAGGGATCATCGCGTTGGGCGGGGGATCGGTCATCGACGCGGCGAAGGGCATCGCGATCCTGGCGGCCAACGGCGGCCACATCCTGTCCTACGAGGGCATCGACCGGGCGCGTTTTCCGCTGCCGCCGCTTGTCGCGGCGCCCACCACCGCGGGCAGTGGGTCGGACGTGTCGCAGTTCTGCATCATCAACGACGTCGAACGCATGACCAAGGTGACGATCATCGGCCGGGCGCTGGTTCCGGACGTCTCGGTGATCGACCCGAATCCGTTGGCGACCCTGCCTCCGGAGGTGGCCGGCCAGTCGGGGATGGACGCGATCACCCACTGCATCGAGGCCTATGCGTCCATCGCGCACACCCGTCTCACCGACCGGTCCGCGCGCAGTGCGATCGCGACGGCCTGGCGGTCCATCGAGCGGTTCGTCGACGATCCGGGCGATCCGGACGCGGGCCTGGAGATGGCCTATGCGGCGTTGGAGGCCGGAATGGCGTTCACCAACGCGATTCTCGGCGCCACCCATGCGATGAGCCATCCCGTCGGCGGGTTGGTCGATGCGCCGCACGGCGCGATCAACGCGGTGTTGTTACCCCACGTCATCCGGTTCAACGCCGAGGCCGACCCGACCCCGTTCGTCGAACTCGCCGAGACCGTCGGCGTCGGGGTGTCGTCGTCACCGGCGGTCACGGCGGAGCGATTCGCCGATGCGGTGGCCGCCCTGTCCGCACGGGTCGGCATGCCGGCGCGGCTGTCGGAGTTCGGGGTGCGTGCCGAGGACATCGGCGCGCTGACCCGCAACGCTCTCGCCGACGCCTGCATGAAGACCAACCCGCGCCGGCCCAGCGCCGCCGACGTGGCACGCATCTACTCCGAGGCATTGTGAGCGGGCAACCATGAGCGAGACACCATGAGCGCGCTTCCCGATGCCGATGGCTCCGCCCGGTCCGGTGCGCGCAACCCCGAGGGGCGTGGCGGCACCCGGGACATCGCAGGCGGTCCGGCCGTGGAGATCGACTCGCTGATCGGCCTGCATTCGGTCAAGGGTTCGCACTATGCGCAGTATCGCGGCGTCGAGGAACGCCTCGGCCGGGTGGTCGGTGCGCTCGACCGCATCTCCCGGGCGCTCGTGCAGACGGGCGAGGGACCGGAGAATCTGGTGCTGTCGGTCGTTCGCGCCGTCGCCGAGCACCTCGAGGCCGACTGGGTCGTCTTCGCGCTCTGCGACGGGGAACTCGACCGGACCGGTCCCCGGCATCTGATGATGTCGGCCGACGGCACCATCTACGCCTTCGAGGGCGTGCAGATGGCACGCACACCGAGCCACCTGCCAGACGAGGTCCTCAACCGGCTCAACGACATCCTGCGCAACCAGCTCGGCGAGCTCGTCCGCCCGATCGTCGACGACCACCACCTGCATCTGCCCGTCCATCTCGACGGTCGCGTGGTCGGCGGACTGTCGGCGTGGACACCGCCGAGCCACGTCGTCGACTCCGCCGACCTGGTGGTGATGCGGATCCTGGCCCGCCAGGCCGTCGTCGCGTTGCTCAACGCCGCACTGCTGCAGGAGAGTCGCCACCAGCTCGCGCGTGCGGAGGACGCCTACGCCAAGGCCCGTGAGCAGGCCACCGACCTCGCGGTGCAGAACGTCGAATTGCAACGCACCCAACGTGAGTTGTCGGCGGTGATGCGTCAGCGGCTCGTCACCGAGGAACGTGAGCGGATCGCGCGGGAGCTCCACGACTCGGTGACGCAATCGGTGTTGTCGGCGGGCGTGCAGATCGAGGTGTGCCGGATGGACTCCGACCCGGAGACCTCCGCGCGTCTGGAGATGGCGGGGACCCTCACCCGAAACGCGGTGGAACAACTACGGTCGGTGATCTATGCACTCAATCAGTCACCGTCGGTGGACGGACTGAGTCTGGGCGAGGTGCTGGACGAACTGTGCTCCATGCACATGCCCGCCGACCTCGAGACCGATGTCCGGGTGGTCGGCAAACCGCGGGATCTTCCCGATGATCTGCAGCACGCCATTCTGCGGATCGCCGGCGAGGCGTTGTTCAACACGGCGGTGCACGCCGAGGCGACCGCCGCCCGGGTGGTCCTCAGCTACGGCGAGCGCGAGGTGGGTCTCACAGTGGACGACGACGGCAACGGCGATCCCGGGCACATGCGACGGGTGTTGCGTGCTGCCATGCTCGGTGATCTCGCCGGCCGCCATCGCGGGCTGGCGAACATGTCGACGCGCGCCCACGATCTCGGCGGTGAGCTGAGGATTCGGCGCTCGCGCCTGGGTGGGGTGCGGATCGCGGTGGAGATACCCGACGGGGATACCGGACAGCGGGGGGACGGACAGCGGGATAAGGGACAGCGGGGTAAGGCACGAGTCGAGGCCGCCACGCGGTCCGCCGGAGACGCGCCCAGGGTGGCACAGGAGGTCAGTCGATGAACAACCCGGAGATCGCGACGAAGCCGGTCCGCACGATGCTGGTCGACGACCACGCGCTGCTGCGTGCCGGGATCCGATCCCTGCTCGAACGAGAGCAGTCGATTTCGGTTGTGGGCGAGGCGGATTCCTTTGATCAGGCATTGGCGGAGGTGGCGCGGTCGACCCCCGACGTGGTGGTGGTCGACCTCAAGCTCACCGCCGGCACCGAATACGAGGGGTTGCGGCTGATCACCGAGATCGCCGCCCGACATCCCGAGGTCGCGTCGCTGGTGCTCACGACATTCCTCGACGACGACCTGGTGGTCCGCGCGGTCAAGGCCGGGGCACGCGGCTACGTCGTCAAGGACGTCGACACCACCGAGTTGGTGCGGGCGATTCAGGCGGTGTCGGGGGGTGGTAGCGCATTCGATCCCCGCAGCGCGGCCATCGTCCTGCGGACGGTGTCCGGGGACGGTGGGAGTTCGGAGACCCTCACCGAACGTGAACGCGAGGTCCTGCGCCTTCTCGCCGACGGGATGAGCAACAAGCGGATCGGTCAGACGCTGTTCATCTCCGAATCCACGGTGAAGTTCCACATCCGCAACATCATCCGCAAGCTCGGGGTGACCAAACGGACCGACGCGGTGTACATCGCCAGCAAGCGCGGGCTGATCTGAGCGGTTCCCGTATCCGACGCCCCTCGCCGCCCGCGGGGCGAACCTGCCGCGAGCGCGAGTCGGCTAGCGGGGATGCGGTGTGAGCACCAGCCATCCGCCGTGGTCGTCGAAGATCTCGGCCCCGGCGTGGTCGGCCGCGTCGGCCCAGGACCGCAGGTTGTCCTGCGACAGGGTGCTCAGATGTCCGAAGTGCTCGCTCGGGTGCTCCTCATAGGGAATCGCGATCACCACGCGACGCCGTGCGACGCGCAACGCTTCGCCGATCGCGGCGTGGACGTCCTCATCGTCGAGGTGCTCGAGCAGGTGGATGAGCGTGACCGTGTCGACCGAGCCGTCGGCGAGGTCGAGGCGGGTGGCGTCGCCGACCGCCGCGTCGACGGGGGTGCGCCGTCGGCGCCCGGCCGCGGTGAGCAGGGCGATCGCGCCGGCGGAGATGTCGCGAGCCGACACCGTCAGACCGTCGTCGGCGCACTGCAGTGCCAGAAACCCGAAGCACGAACCCACTTCCAGAACGCTGGAACCGCTGATCAGCGAACGTGCGCGGCGATGGACGGGTGCGAATGCGGCGGTGCCGTCGCCGAGTGCGCGCAACGAGTTGTCGTAGAACGCGGCCCACGCCTGCGCCGGGTCTTCTGAGCTGGTCTGGATGAGCCCGGTCGCGGACTCCTCGAACTCCCATTGCCCGTGGATTGCGCCGGCATCGACGAGGGCGACCAACGCGGAGACCATGGCGTCGTCGGAGATGTCGGCCGTGGTGAAGGTGTGGACGAGCTCGAGGGACTCGCCACCGACGACGTCGTGGTCGCGCCAACTGACGCGGCCCACCGCCTCCATGCCATCCGGCAGCGTGGCCGCGTGGCGCACCGAGATCCGTCGATCGGTCGGGAGGCCGGCGCTGATGGTCGGGGCGATCATGTCATACACGCTATGACCTGCGACTTCGTCGGGGAACTGTCCGGTTGGACGGGCCTGCTGAACCAACGGACAGGACCTCCGACGGTCCGGCGTGGCCCAGATCACGCATCGCGACATCGACGGTTTCGCCGGATCCGGCGGTGCCGTCGATGAGCGACGATGCCTGTGAGCTGGGCAAACGGGTCATCGCGGCGGCCGCGACCAGGCGATTTGATTCCTGATGCTCCGGTGCGTAACTTATTCGAAGTCAGCGCGCCGCGGCACCGCCCCGGAGGGCCCGAGAGGGATTCCCCAGGGGAGAGGAAACCGGGCCTGCGCAGACCGCCCCCGAGAAATCGATGCGGCACAGTCGTGTGCCGCGACGATCAACGGGAATGCCGGACCTTCCGATCGGATCACAACCCAAGGGTTGCGAACGGGAAGTAGGCCTGGTACTCTGGAAGAGTTGCTCCGGAAGGGGTTAACATTCTGGAAACAGAACAAGCTCATCGGAGTTCGCCCTGTGTGGGTGGTGTTGGTGGGTGTGTGTTCTTTGAGAACTCGATAGTGTGTTGGTGGATTGTTTGATGCCATTTTTTTGAATGGCATGTGAA